>PHCF01000188.1 GCA_002842145.1 Betaproteobacteria bacterium HGW-Betaproteobacteria-6
GCTGTGAGGGCACCAGGTGCGCTCGGTGCATCTGGGCAAGGGTGGCATTGCTGCTGGCCATGCCGGCAAGTGCGGACCATCCGGCCAACAGACCCGGCAGGACGAGGGCGATGATGATGACCGCGATACGCTCGCGAATGCGTGGGCGGCGCGCGCGATCGATCCATCCCGACCAGCCGCTGCGGACGCATCGGCCTCGGCGCAGCCGCCATCGATGATGGCGCGATGCATCGCGCAGATCGGCATACGCCTGCTGCGCCCGACGCACCTGTTCAAGACAGGGCCGGGTGCGTAGCGACATGTAACCAATGATTTCACCGTCGGCGACGATGGGGTTGGCATTGGCTTCCACCCAGTAAAATCCGCCATCCTTGCAACGGTTCTTGATCAACCCTTTCCATGCCTTGCCGGCCTTCAGCGTTGCCCACAGGTTTGCGAACACGGCCGTCGGCATGTCGGGATGGCGCATGATGTTGTGCGGTTGTCCGATCAACTCCTCGCGGCTGTAACCGCTGATTTCGCAGAACGTGGTGTTGACGTAGGTGATGATGCCTCGAATATCGGTACGCGACACCACGCTGTCGCCATCGCGCAGATGGCGTTCAGTGTCGGTGACTGGCAAGTTCAACCGCATGCTGCAATCCCCGTTCAAGCCAGCCGGAAGAACCCCATCAGCCGATCCAGTCGTTCGGATTGCGTGCGCAATTCGTCGGATGCAGCGGCCGCTTCCTCGACCAGAGCCGCATTTTGCTGGGTCACGTCATCCATCCTGACCACGGCGGTATTGATCTGGCCAACGCCTTGGGATTGCTCGGAACTGGCCGATGCGATTTCGCTGACCATGGCGGATACTTTCTGTACGCTGCCGACGATCTCGCGCAATACATCGCCCGATTCGCGCACCACCGCCGAGCCGACATGGGTTTTTTCCACGGCGTCGCCCACCAGCGATTTGACTTCGCGCGAGGCTTCCGCCGAGCGCTGCGCCAGATTGCGCACCTCGGCCGCCACCACCGCAAAGCCGCGACCTTGTTCGCCCGCGCGCGCCGCTTCCACCGCCGCATTGAGCGCAAGCAGGTTGGTCTGGAAGGCAATACCATCGATCACACCGATGATTTCCGAAATCTTGCTGCTGGATCGATTGATGTCGTCCATCGACGCAATCGCACGCTCGACCAGTTGCCCACCCGCTTCGGCGCGGCCGCGCGCCTCGGTGACGATCATCGCGGCATTGCCTGCGTTTTCGGCATTCTCGCGCACCGAAGCGGTCATCTCCTCCATTGCCGCGGCGGTTTCTTCCAGCACCGATGCCTGCTCCTGGGCACGCGCACTGAGGTCGTTGTTGCCGGCGGATATCTGGGTGGCCGCACTGGCCACTGCGCTGCTGCCATCGCGCACGTCGCTGGTGATGCCGCGCAGGTTGCCGGCTATGTTCTTGATCGATTGCGCAATCGCGCCAATTTCATCGTCGCGCTCGACACGCAGATCCTGGCTCAGATCGCCGGAGCCGACCGCTTGCGCGAACTGTTGTGCGGCATCCAGCGTCCTCTTCATGCTTCTCAATGCAGCCAGCGAAAACGCCACGGTGACGACGATGATAATCATCTTCGCCGTCAGCGGAATGCGGTAGTGGAGCATGTCAGCTACGGTGGATGCAGCGGCGATCAGGGTCAGAAACAAAAAGGCGATCGTCAATCGCGTGCTCAAGGCGAGCCTGCGCAGCCGGTCGCCGATGCCCAGCAACCCGCTGCGCATGATCCGCCCCCGGCGCACGGTCCATCCCCGGCGTTGCTCGCGGATCGCGGCATACACCTTTTCGGCATGCTCGATCTGCTCGCGCGTGGGCCGTGTGCGCAGCGACATGTAGCCGATCACCTGACCATTTTGATAGATCGGGTTGGCATTGGCTTCCACCCAGTAATAGCCGCCGTCCTTGCAGCGGTTCTTGACCAGCCCCTTCCACGACTGGCCGGCATGCAGCGTCTTCCAGAAGTCGGCAAATGCTGCAGGGGGCATGTCCGGGTGGCGCACGATGTTCTGCGGCTGGCCGATCAGTTCGTCTTCGGAGAAGCCGCTGATTTCGCAGAAGGTGCGGTTGACGTAGGTGATCTTGCCCTTGGTATCGGTCTTGGAGACGACGCTGTCGCCATCCTTCAGCACGCGTTCGTGATTGGTTACCGGCAGATTGATGCGCATTTCGTCCCCCCGAAAAATCATGACTTCCATTTCACAGCGACTGCTGTGAACCCTGAGTGGAGGTCTCGGCAGCCATTGCGCCAACTTGAGGCCGCATGCGACCGATACTGGGCGGGTGTGTCGGGGCAGCATTCTGCGACCAGCGCGGCGCGCCAAATGCGGTGGCTTTGCAACGCGACAGGTGCATTTGCATATGACTGCGGTTTCCGTCGAAAAATATCGAAATATCCAATCGCGTCAGTTCGTTAACCTGATTCGGTGGTGTTTGCGATAGCGAGAACGTGTGTGGCTTCCACCGATGTATCCGCCAGGCGTCTGAGCAGCGGTGTGGTCGCGTCGATGCTTCGATGGTCTGTTGTTTCCCCTGGATGGTCTATCGGGAGATTCCCGGTGTTGGCCGCAACGGCGGCGTTGGTCGTACTTGGTGGTTCCCCAGTAGGCGGCCATGACTCAGGTCGCCCACAGGGTGGGCTCCTACAAAAGGGGATGCCCACTGTAGGAGCCCACCCTGTGGGCGACCGACCGTGCCGCGCAGCGGTCGAGAGCGACGTCGCTGCGATCGGTCACGTCCGAGCCCGGCGGTTAGGTGGTTCCCCGGTATGCGGGACGCGCGGATCAGGACAGACTCGCCAGCTATGAAATCTACACTGAGCCATCACGGGCACTGACGTATTTTTCGCTGCGCCGCGTTGCTGCCTCGAAGTCGCAATGGAGTTACCCTATGCATGGACTCGCTGCTCAGGTACTGATCGCCGTAGAGGGGGACATCCTGCGCTTTGCATTGGCTGAAATGGTGCGCGGCATGCCCGGGTATTCGTTGCGTGGTGTTGCCGCAGACGCGGCAACCGCAATCATGGCGATGCGTTCGCACACGCTTGACGTGCTGCTTCTGGATGTCGTGCTGGCGGAGAAGATGAAGGCCGCATTCGGCGGGCACGGAACCCATCCTCGCGTCCTTTTGTTTTCGCCGCACCGGCACATCGGCCTCGATGCCGCCTGCGCGATGGACTGTGCTTGCGGCTTTGTGCGCGAGCGGGCGCCGTTGAGGCATATCCAAGCGGTTTCACGCATCGTCGCGTCGTGTGACGTACCTGCGGCAGGCAAGTCCAAGCGTTGCCAGGCGTGCCCGTTGCGGCCATCGCTGGTGCCGGCATCGTTGCCGCTGAGCCCGCGCGAGCAGGAGGTTTTTGCCCGGATTGGTGCGGGCGAAAGCAACCAGGCC
>PHCF01000032.1 GCA_002842145.1 Betaproteobacteria bacterium HGW-Betaproteobacteria-6
CAACGGCGATACCGCCACGGCGCTGGCCGCGATGGCCGATGTCATCGCCAACGACACCATGCCCGGCGCCATTTCAGCCGAAGACCGGCTGGCCACGGCACGCAGCCACATCAATGCCGGCGACAAGATCACGGCGGAAAAGGTCCTGCTCGGCATCCGCGATTCCGAATTGCAACAAATGGCGCTCATGGAACAGGCCAGTTTTGCCGCCCTGCTCGCCGTCAGCTCGGTCGAAAGGGGCAAGATCCGCTTTACCGGCCTGCGTCCGGCCATGCTCGTCACCGAGTTCAACAGCACGACCCGCCTCGACATCATGCGCGCCGCGCTCTCGCTCGACGACCATCAACTGGCCGATCTGCAATCGGGGCAGCTCATGGCCAGCCCCGATGCCAAGAAGGTATTCGGCGCGGCGCGAACGCTCTATGCGCTGCATGGCCGGGAAAAGGATTTCCGCGAAATCCAGCGCCAGGTCGCCCTCCTGCGCATCAAACACGAAGAGGAGCCGCCGCCAGACAGCCAGGCGGCCAAAACAGAAAACCCGGGCTAGCCGCCGGCCTGGCGCGGCAGCAGGGAAACCATCTTCGCCCAGTCCAGCGCCGCCTCGACCGAATCGGCCAGACGGTCGAGATCGGCCTCGCGCCGGGCGGCGAAATCGACCGGCTCGGTTTCCGCCATGCCGCACCAGGCGAGCAGTGCGGTCAAGGCTTGGGGGTGGTCGAAAACGCCATGGCAGTAGGTGGCGAAGACCTGACCGTCAGCCGAAATGGCGCCGTCGGTGTGGCCATCGGCCAGTTCGACTGCGCTTTGGGTGAGTCCTTCGCCCCGCGTCACGCCGAGGTGAATTTCGTAGCCAGTCATCGCTGGCTGGCCCGGCAGCGACAAGTGACCACTCACATTTCGCAGTTGCTTCTCGGCTTCGAGCGTCGTTTCCACATCCAGCACCCCCAGCCCCGGCGTGCTGCCCGGCTGGCCTTCGAGGCCCTGTGGATCGTGAATTATTTGCCCGAGCATCTGGTAGCCACCGCACAGGCCGACCACCTTGCCACCGTAGCGCAGATGCTTGTGAATGGCCGTCGCCCAGCCCTTTTCGCGCAACCAGTCGATATCGGCGCGCACAGCCTTGGAGCCGGGCAGGACGATCAGATCGGCCGCCGGCGGCATTTCGCCCGGGCCGACCCAGCGGAAATCGACTTCCGGGTGCAGACGCAGCGGGTCGAGGTCGTTGTGGTTCGAAACACGCGGGTAAGCCGGCGCGATGACTTTCAGTTTTGGCGTTTTTTTCCGGTCGACCGTAGCAGTCGCGATGGCGTCCTCGGCATCGAGCATGAGGCCGTGCATATAGGGCAAAACGCCGAGAACGGGCTTGCCGGTACGCTCTTCGAGCCAGGTCAGGCCGGATTCAAGGAGCGCGATGTCGCCGCGAAAACGGTTGATCACGAACCCCTTGACCCGAGCCTGCTCGGTTGGCGAGAGCAGTTCCAAGGTGCCGACCAGATGGGCAAAAACCCCGCCCCGGTCGATGTCGGCGACAATGATCACCGGGCAATCGACCGCCTCGGCGAAACCCATGTTGGCGATGTCGCGGTCGCGCAAGTTGATCTCGGCCGGCGACCCCGCCCCCTCGACCACGACGCAGTCGTAAGCCGCCGTCAGCCGCGCCCAGGACTCGAGTACCGCCGCCATCGCCCGCGGCTTGTAGTCGTGATAGGCCTTGGCATCGAGGTCGAACGCCACCTTGCCGTGAATGATCACCTGCGCTTTCTTGTCCGTCGTCGGCTTGAGCAACACCGGATTGAAATCGGTATGCGGCGCCAACCCGCAGGCCAAGGCCTGCAACGCCTGCGCCCGACCGATCTCGCCGCCATCGACGGTCACCGCCGAATTGAGCGCCATGTTCTGCGGCTTGAATGGCGCGACGGAAACCCCGCGACGCTGCAAAATGCGGCACAAGGCCGCCACCAGCGTCGTCTTGCCGGCATCGGAGGTAGTGCCTTGGACCATCAGGGAAACACAGGGCATGGCGGATCCGGGGTGTAAAAAGGGCGTAATTATGGCACCATCGGCGCTCCCGAATTTGCTTTCGGGAGGTATCTCCAGGTGCTGGCCAGCTTCGCTGGCCGGAGAATCGGGAAGGCGGTGTGATTCCGCCACGTGCCCAACGCTGTGAGGGGGACGGATGCACAATGGCCACTGCGCGCAAACGCGGGAAGGCGTGCATTCCGGGTGAACCCAAGTCAGAAGACCGGCCGGGAGATGGTTGCAGGCTGCGTGGACGGCAGCCTTTGTTTTTCCACAAGGGGACTCCATGGAAAACCTTCCCGCGCCGCAGGCGCAAGCTTTTTCCGACGCCGATCGGGCGGCGGTGTATCAGGCCATTTTCAGCCGGCGCGACGTGCGCGGCCAGTTTCTGCCGACGCCGGTGCCCGACGATTTGCTGGGCCGCGTGCTGATGGCGGCACACCATGCGCCGTCGGTCGGTTTCATGCAGCCGTGGAATTTTTTGCTGGTCCGTTCGGACGAGGTCAAGCAGCGCGTCCACAATGTTTTCGCCGAGGCCAATGCCGAAGCGGCACGGATGTTCCCGGACGAGAAGCGCGAGATCTACAGCAAGCTCAAGCTGCAGGGCATTGTCGAAGCGCCGATCAATTTGTGCATCACCTGCGACCGCTCGCGCAGCGGGCCGGTGGTGCTCGGCCGCACCCACATGCCGACCATGGATCTCTATAGCAGTGTGTGCGCCGTGCAGAACCTCTGGCTGGCGGCGCGGGCCGAGGGGCTGGGCGTCGGCTGGGTGAGCATCTTTCACGAAAAGGCGCTGCAGGACGCGTTGGGCATTCCGCACCACATCGTGCCGATTGCCTATTTGTGCATCGGCTACGTCAGCCATTTCAAGGACAAGCCCGAACTGGAAAAAGCCGGCTGGCTGCCGCGCCTGCCGATCAACGATCTCGTTTATTTCGAGCAGTGGGGCGATTCCGATTTTGGCCAAAATTCCCGGTTGACCGTGGAACTGGCCCGAATACAGGCGGATATTCAGGAAAAGGGCATTTTCCCGGCATGATTTTGACGTTTGACGCCTTCGCCATGCCGCTGGCCGCACTGAGCGCCGTTTTGCTCGACCGCCTGCTCGGCGAGGTGGCGCACTTTCATCCGCTGGTCGGCTTCGGCAATCTGGCCTCGGCCATCGAAAAGCGGCTCAACCGCGGCTCGCTTGCCGGCGGCGTGCTGGCCTGGCTGCTCATCGTCGGGCCGTGGGTGGCGCTGGCTTTCTGGCTGCGGCCGCTGGCACCGTTTGCCGTCGATGTCGTGCTGCTTTATTTCGCGCTCGGCGCGCAGAGCCTGTGCGAACACGCCGAGGCCATCGCCAAACCCTTGCGCGAAGGCCGACTCGACGAGGCGCGGCAACGCGTTGGCTGGATCGTTTCGCGCGAAACCTCGGGACTCGACGAGTCCGGCGTCGCCAAGGCCGGCGTCGAATCGGTGCTGGAGAACGGCAACGATGCCATCTTCGGCACGCTGTTCTGGTTCGCCCTGCTTGGCGGGCCGGGTGCCGTGCTGTTCCGACTGGCCAACACGCTGGATGCGATGTGGGGCTACCGCACCGAACGTTTCAACCTGTTCGGCCGCTTCGCCGCCCGTTTCGACGACGTTCTGAACTTCGTTCCGGCCCGCCTGACCGCCCTGACCTACGCCCTGCTCGGTCACACCCGCACGGCGCTGAGTTGCTGGCGGGCGCAGGCACCCGGCTGGGACAGCCCGAATGCCGGCCCGGTGATGTCGGCTGGCGCCGGCAGCCTCGGCGTGCTGCTCGGCGGCGCGGCGATTTATCATGGCCAGGAAGAAATCCGTCCGCCGCTGGGTGCCGGCCCCGCCCCGGTGGCTGCCGACCTCGAACGGGCGATCAGCCTGATCCAGCGCAGCCTGTGGCTGTGGCTGGCCATCTTTTTCGTGATTGGATTGACCCATGCTTGAACACGGCGGCGGCCTGCGCAAAGCCGCGGCGCACTACAACATTCCGCTGGAAAGCTGGCTGGATCTGTCGACCGGCATCAACCCGGAAGGCTGGCCGGTGCCGGCTCTATCGCCCGCAGCCTGGCATCGACTGCCCGAGGAAAACGACGGTCTCGAAACGGCTGCCGCGGCTTATTACGGCAACCCCAACCTGCTGCCGGTCGCCGGATCGCAAGCCGCCATCCACTGGCTGCCAGCCCTGCTCCCGCGCGCGGTCGTCGCCTGCATTTCGCCAATCTACAGCGAGCACCCGCAGGCCTGGCAACGGGCCGGCCACAAGATGCGCTTCCTGCAAAACGCCACGCTGCCGCGCGCGCTCGCCGCCGCGACGCCTTACGTCCTGCTCTGCAATCCGAACAACCCGACGGCCGACCGGCATCCGCACGACATCGCCATCGATGCGGCCCGACAGCTCAAGAAGCGCGGCGGCTGGCTGATCGTCGACGAGGCCTTCATGGACCCGACGCCGGAAGACAGCCTGACCCCGCTGGCCGGCACCGACGAAGCGCCCAACCTCATCGTCCTGCGCTCGCTCGGCAAGTTCTTCGGGCTGGCCGGGGCGCGCGTCGGCTTCGTCTTCGCCGCGCCGGACATCCTGAACCGCATGAACGAGGCGATGGGCCCTTGGACGGTGAGCGGCCCGGCCCGCGAAGTCACCCGGCTGGCGCTGCAGGACAGCGCCTGGCAGGCCGCCACCCGGCACAGCCTGATCGCCGCCGGGCAACGTCTTCATCAATTACTGGCGCCGCTCGGTGAAGTCAAAGCGACGGCCTTGTTCGCCACGCTGACCAGCGCCCGATCGGCTGAATTGCACGAAGCCCTCGCCCGCCAAGGCATCCTGACCCGCCATTACGACCAGCAGCCTCTGCTGCGCTTCGGGCTGCCCGGCGACGAAGCCGGCTGGCAGCGGCTGAGCAAAGCCCTTTCTGCGTGGAGAGACATTTGAAATTTGGCCTTTTTTTCCGGTTGACCGTAGCAACGCTCATTTCCACCGCCGCCCACGCCGATCTCGTCGTCAAGGACGACACCGGCCAGGAAGTCCGCCTCAAGGCGCCGGCCAAACGCATCGTCACCCTCGCCCCTCACGCCGCCGAAAGCCTCTATGCGGCGGGTGCCGGCGCCAAGCTGGTGGGCACCGTCGACTACAGCGACTACCCGCCGGAAGCCAAGAAGGTGCCGCGCGTCGGCGGCTATTCGCGCATCGACCTCGAAGCCGTCGCCGCCCTCAAGCCCGATCTCGTACTGGCCTGGGAAAGCGGCAACAACATGACGCAGGTCGACAAACTCAGGGCGCTCGGCCTGACCGTCTACGTCTCGCAGCCCAACACCATCGACAACATCGCCAACCAGATCGAACGTCTCGGCCAGCTGGCCGGCACCGGCCCCGCCGCCAACGCCACGGCCGAACGTTTCCGCAAGCGTCTCGACGCCATCCGGACGGCCAACGCCAGCAAGCCGAAAGTGCGCGTTTTTTACCAAATCTGGAAAACGCCGCTGCTCACCGTCGGCGGCCCGCAAATCATCAGCGATGCGATCCGGCTGTGCGGCGGCGAGAACATCTTCGGCCACATCCAGCGGATGGCCCCCAACGTCACCGTCGAAGCCGTGCTCGAAGCCGACCCGGAAGCCGTCATCGCCACCGGCATGGGCGACGCCAGGCCGGAATGGCTGCACGACTGGGACAAATGGACGCAGATGACCGCCGTCAAACGCGACAACCTTTTCCACATCAACCCGGACATCATGCAACGTCACACGCCACGCATCCTCGACGGCACGGAAAAGCTCTGTGCGCACCTCGATGTCGCCCGTAGCCGGAGGCCAACCAAATGAGCCGCACCCCGCAACGCATCGTCTGCCTGACCACCGAAACCGTCGAAGTGCTCTACGCCCTCGGCGAACAGGACCGCATCGTCGGCATTTCCGGCTACACCGTACGGCCGCCCGAAGCGCGCAAGGAAAAGCCCAAGGTCTTCGCCTTCACGAGCGGCGACATCGACAAGATTCTGGCGACCCAGCCCGACCTCGTGCTGACTTTCTCGGACCTGCAGAGCGAAATCTCACGCGATCTGATCAAGGCCGGCGTGCCGGTTTACGCCTTCAACACGCGCAGCGTCGAGGACATCCTCGGCATGGTCGAAACCGTCGGCCGGCTGGTCGGCGCCGAAGCCAAGGCGCTGGAGATCGTCGCCGTGCTGGAAGCGCAGATCGCCCAAACCCGCGCCATCGCCGCCGAACGCGTCGCCAGAACCGGCAAGAAACCGCGCGTCTATTTCGAGGAATGGGACGAACCGCTGATCAGCGGCATCCGCTGGGCCTCCGAACTCATCGAGATTGCCGGCGGCGAAGACATCTTCGCCGAACAAGCCCGCTCGCCGCTGGCCAAGGACCGCCGGCCAACGCCGGAAGCGGTCATCGCCGGCGCCCCGGACATCATCATCGGCTCCTGGTGCGGCAAGCACTTCCGGCCCGAACGCGTCGCCGCCCGGCCCGGCTGGCAGGCCATTCCTGCGGTCAACACGGGAAAAATGCATGAAATCAAATCAGCCATCATCCTGACCCCCGGCCCGGTGGCGATCAGCGAAGGCCTGCCACAATTACTGACCATTTTTGATCTGTGAAAAGGTCTATCCCGACGCCTTCCCTATAATCGTCCTTCAACCCAGAGGACCTGCACCATGAAGCTATTGCCCCCACTGCTCGCCCTGACCCTGTGCGCCATCGCCAACACCGCTTTGGCCGCCGATGAAGGCACCGCCGCCGTTGAAACCATCGGCCGTCTCAACGGCGTCGCCCTCGCCTGCCAGCAACCCGCCCTAGTCGCCCGAGCCCGCAACGCCGTCATCACCATTGCGCCAAAGACCCGTGCCTACGGCGAAGCCTTCGAAAACGCCACCAACGCTGCCTACCTTGAACAAGGCAAAGGCATCGCCTGTCCGGACCCGGCTTCGCTGTCCAGCGATATCGCCGCCGCCGAAAAACGCCTGCACGCGAGTTTCGCGCAGCCCAAATGATCCGCCTTGTCGCCGCCCTGCTTCTCCTTCTCGGCGCCGGCCCGCTGTTTGCCCAAGCGACCGGGAGCCGTGAACTACTCAACGAAGCCAACGGCACCGGCATCAACCCGCGCTACCTGCTGCAAGACCCGAATGGTCGCTCCGTCACCAGCGAAGACTTTCGCGGCCGTTTCCAGCTCATTTCCTTCGGCTACACCTATTGCCCGGACATCTGCCCGACCACCCTGGTCGAAATGGCCGAAATTCTCAAGCAACTCGGCGACGACGCAAGCCGCGTTCAAGCCATCTTCATTTCAGTCGATCCGGAACGTGATACCGGCAAGGTTCTCAAAACCTACACCGAATTCTTCGATCCCCGTATCCTCGGCCTTACCGGCTCACCAGCCCTGACCCGCCATGCGGCCGACAACTTCAAGATGCGCTACGCCAAGGTACACGAACCTGGCACGCCGGCGGACCGTTACGCGGTCGATCACTCGGCCGGCTTGATCCTGCTCGGTCCCGATGGCGCCTTCGTCAAGAAATTTGCCTTTGCCACCCCCGTGGAAAACATCACGGACCAGATGAAAAATTTCATCAAAAATTACTGAATTGTGTAAAACCACAATTGCAATGGCATAGTCGCTAAGGCAATATGCAAACAATGCTGCGGTACGCCTTGTTTGCGCTCATCTCCCTATTCTCCTTGGCCCCGCTAGCCTGGGGAGGCAGCGTTACGCTCGTTCTCAGCGAGCGCGAAGGCGTCTACCAGGAGTACTCCGGACACCTGGAAACGGCACTCACCGGCTCAAACTGGACCATTGTGGCAAGCCATGCGGCCGACTCGCTGCCTGCGCAGGCCGTGAAATCCGACCTGGTGGTTACGGTCGGCAGCGAAGCCTTGCGCAAGACGCTGGGCCGGAGCGACAACCCGCCGATCATCGCGACGCTCCTGCCCCGGCAAAGCTACGAAAAAATACTCGCCGAATCCCGCCGTCCCGGTCGCATCACAGCCATCTATCTCGATCAACCCCCGGCCCGTCAGGCGGCATTCATCAACCTGCTGCTCCCCGGCCAGAAACGCGTCGGCATGCTCGTCAGCGGCGAGACAAAAAGTGCCGCCGCCCCCTACCGCCAAGCCTTGAGCAATGCCGGCCTGACGCTGGACAACGAAGAAAGCGACAGCAAAAATTTATTGCTCCCGGCACTCAATGCGCTACTCGGCCGGGTCAATGTCCTGCTGGCCATTCCCGACAGCCGGATTTATCAGCGCAACAATATCAAGCCCATTCTGATAACCGCCTTCCGTTACCAGCGGCCGGTCATCGGCTACTCCCCCGCTTTCGTCAATGCCGGCGCGCTCGCTGCATTGCACAGCACCCCCGTTCAAATAGCCCGCCAGACGGCAGAGCTCATCGTCGCCAACGGCACCAATCTCGCCGCCCCCGTTGGACCAAGCCATTTCGCCATCGCCATCAACAGCAATGTCGCCCTCTCACTGGGCCTCAACCTTCCCGACGAGGCCGCCATCCGTCGGGCCATGGGTGCAGACAGGGAGACCCCATGAACCACCTCACCCTCCGCCACCGCCTACTGCTCCTCACGCTACTGCCCAGCATGCTGATCGCCATCATTCTGGTCGGCTATTTCACCTACAGTGGCATCCGCACCCTGGAAGGCGAACTCCGCGCCAAGGGCTTATCCACCGTTCGCTACCTGGCCCCGGTCAGCGAATATGGCATCATCGCCGGACAACTCGAGAGCCTGCACGGCCTGGCTCAGGCAACGGTTCAGGAATCGGGCGTCAAGGCCACCGTCATCGTCAACCAGAAAGGCCGCACCATTGCGGTCAGCGGTCGGGTATCCCTGGCCGCAGAGGATCTTCGGCGCGTGCTGAGCGAACCTGCAATCGTTGGCGAAACCGAATACTGGATTGCCTTCGGCGCCCCGGTCAAACGCTCGATCAGCGAAACCGACGTGCTATTCGAACCCGGCGTCGGCAGCAAAGTCCTCCCGCCAGAAGTCATCGGCCACGTTTTTGTCGAGTTCGACAAGAGTGAACTGACCAACCGGCAACGTGAATTACTGCAACGCGGACTCCTGATCGTGCTCTTCGGCCTGCTCATCCTGGCCGCCCTCGCCATTGCCATGGCCGACAACCTGGCGAGGCCGGTCATGCGTCTGGTTCAGGCCATACACCACATGTCGTCGGGGCATTTGGACACGCGGGTTCCCGCCACCTCCAGCGGCGAAATCGGCATCCTCGAAAACGGTTTCAACGAAATGGCCGCGCACATCGAAGAAGTCCATTTTTCGATGCAGGCCCGCATCGAGGAAGCGACAGCCCAACTCGCCTTCCAGGCCCGGCACGATGCCCTGACCGGCCTGCTCAACCGCCGCGAATTCGAACACCGACTGGAAAAAGCACTGGCCAGCGTTCAAGCCGGCGGCGAAGAGTTCGCCGTGCTCTTCCTCGACCTGGACCGTTTCAAACAGGTCAACGACAACTGCGGTTACCTGGCCGGAGACGAACTGCTCCGCCAGATGGCCCTGCTCTTTCAGGGACGCCTGCGGGAAGATGACACACTGGCCCGGCTGGGCGGCGACGAATTCAGCATCATACTGGCCAGTTGCAGCGGCCCGCGCGCCAATCAGGTTGCCGAAGACATCTGCGGCCTCGCCGCCGCCTATCGCTTTATCTGGCAGGACAAAGTCTTCGCTATCGGTGCCAGCGTCGGTCTGACCACGGTCACCCGCAAGGTCCGCAACATCAACGAAATCCTGGCGACCGGCGATGCAGCCTGCCATCGCGCCAAGGAAAGCGGCCGCAACCGCGTCTGCGAGCAGGAAACACAGATCAGCCCCGAGCGTCGCCAGGAAACCAGCAACTGGGCCAGCCGCATCGCCAACGCCCTGGCCGAAGACCGGCTTCTGATCGAAGCCATGCCGCTACGCGCACTGCAACACCCGTCAGGAAACCATCTCGTCGAACTGACGGCCCGCCTCAACGAACCCGGCCAGCCGCCAGTGACGCTATCGGCGCTGAGCGATGCCGCCGAACGTTATGATCTTGCCCCGGCCATTGACCAACGCCTCATCGATACCGCAATAGCCGCGCTGGCCCGCGCCAGGAATCAGAAAAGGATGTTGCATTGCATTGTCCCCCTCTCTCGTACCTCAGTAGGCGCCGCGGAAACAATCGACTACATCACGCGCAGCCTGAGTAGTAGAAACCTGCCTGGAAACCGCCTGTGCTTCGTTTTTTCGGAAGACACCCTGACCCTCCTGACCAGCCAGGCCATGGAATTTTCCCGCCAGATACGCGCACTCGGCTGCCAAATCGGACTCGACGATTTTGGCGGCGGCCTGTCTTCATTCACCCACTTGCGCAGCATCACACCGAGCTACGTCAAACTGAGCCGTAGCCTGACCCGTGAATTGGGGGGAAATCGAGCGTCGACCGCACTCTTGCGGGCCGTTCAGGAAATTACCGCCGACCAGGACATCCATACAATCGCCGACGGCGTTGACGACCTCGACAATCTGGAACAACTACGCAGCCTCGGTATCGACTTTGCCGAAGGCAAAGCCGTCGCCCCCAGCGAACCGTTCGAAGTCTGGCTGGAGGGCGCAGTCATGCGCTCAGCCTAGCCAGACATATAGATCAAAAATCGAGACGCAGACTGACCCACTGACGACGTTCGACGATACGCCCGTCTGGATTGGGACTTGTATCGTCGGGATTTGGCCCTTTGTATTCATTGTGTGCGCCATTAAGACTTTGTACGGTCAACGCGACCTCTCCGGCCAAACCACCCGACCGGAAAGGATAACCAAGGCGCATGTCAAAGCGACGATAGCGTTGCGCAGTCGTGTTCG
The DNA here is from genome assembly GCA_002842145.1 of Betaproteobacteria bacterium HGW-Betaproteobacteria-6. GTDB lineage: Bacteria > Pseudomonadota > Gammaproteobacteria > Burkholderiales > Rhodocyclaceae > Azonexus. The sequence continues at coordinate 10,884 of PHCF01000032.1, forward strand.
TGCTCCACTTCATCGACTCCTGCCAATACCCGGCAGTTGAGAACTCCAGTCCGAGTGGCAATTTCTGGATCAACAGCGCCGACGTTGACCGTGCAGGCATCGAGCGCTCAGTCAACTCCCGAATCTGAATTGTTTTGGTCGTAGTCAAAGTTGAATTGCTTAACGCCAGTGCAGAAGCGAGGTAGTCACTCGAAATATTCGCAAAAGTCTGCGTGAAGGCAAGGCGTGTCGTATCAAAGGGCTGCCATTTAAACTGGTATTCGACACCCTGTATTTCGACATCCTGAATGGGCACCGTCGACAATCCGATCAGAGGATTGGTTGTATCCATATCAATCTTGTACAAGCGATTCCGGATACGCTCGCTGAATACGCGGACATCAAGGCTGGCGCGCCTGTCTCGCCAGTCGCCCAGATACCCTACTTCGAGGGTATCCAGCCCTTCGGTCGCCATCAAGTCGGGGCGAGCACTGTAATAGGAAACACCGAAGGCCCTTTGCTGGCCTCGGTAATCAACCGTGCTCCCGGTGTGATAAGCCCGTGAATAGCCAAAACGTAACGTGTTCTCCGGCGTCAAATGAAAATTGCTGCTAACCCGCGGCAAAAAATGCATCCCGGCAAACGAATCATCCTCGAACGCCATGCCGGCATTTCCGGTAAACCAATGAAACGGCCGCCACTCCAGGTTGCCAAAAACGCGACCTATGCTGCGATGGACCTCTCCCATTCCCGGCAACGACCAGTCGGAACGCATGGCATCTTCGCGCCAACCGCCGCCCCAACCCACGCGAATGGAACTGTCAATCTTGAAATTGTGCTGCGCCTCGAACTCATGTCGCATGCCTTCGTCGCCGGATTGATTGATATGCAAACCATAAATCGTGAATGCATCATCGGAACGATCGACCACATAGGAATAACGAAACTGGATATCCGAATCGGCGGAAAAAACACGTCGCCAAATAACTTGGGCATAGGTATCCGACTGACGCATTTGCCGCATCGGGTTTTCCGGATTTTCTTGCCAAATACCGCCCTGCAATTTGTACCGGCCGTTCTGGGTTATCCCGTCGACACTACCCATGTTGAACTGGAGGCTATCCCTGTCACTGAGCACCAAGTCCGCGCGAAAATCAAACAATCTGGAAAAGTAGGAATCGATCCAGTCATAGCGATTCGTCAGACCATCATCATTTAGCTGCTTGTATGTGAACCGAAAATCTCCAGCTTCCCCGATTTTTCCACCCATCCGAAATCCGTAGTCGCGAACATTCTGATTGCCGTAACTGGATGAGACCGAGAAACCTCGTGCGAGGGCTGGGTCGACAGTCACAATGTTGACTACCCCGAGAAAGGCGTTACTGCCGTAGGAAACAGCATTTGTCCCGCGCACGACCTCTATACGTTCAATATCCTCCAGCGCTACCGGTAATGTCGCCCAATTTACGCCGCCACCAAACAATGGCGAATACATCGATCGACCGTCAATAAGCACCTGAACTCGCGACGAATAATCGCCGTCGCCCATGCCGTGGTAGGTTGCCCGTGCCGACTCCGTATTATTCGGATAGGTCTGGAACCCTGGCACCAGACGGAAAATATCGTTGAGATCACGAGCCCCGGAGGCCTTGATCATGTCGCGATCGACAACCGTTACTGCGGCGGGAGCATCGGCCAGTCTCTGCGGCAGACGACTGACCGACGCGACAATGGGCAATTCGCTGAAGTAGGCGTCCTCGTCCACGGCCCAGGCATTGCCGCTTATCCAGATGCCTGCCAACGCAACAGCCAGCGACACGCCTCGCATGTTGCCCCCCTTATCGATCAAAACCGGGCATCTCCAATTTTTCGATCCCGCCCGGCACCGCCAATGCCTGCTTCCAGGCTTCGGCAAAACAGGACGATTGGGTCCCTAGCCGTACACCGTGCCGGTTACAAGCAACCAGGCATAGGGCCAGTCCTGACTGATCGACCTGGGTGACACCATCGAGATTGATTTCGTCAACACCAACCCTGGTCAAAGCATGCATGAAGTCATTGCGCAGGGAACTACTGAATCCACCGACAATACGCATGATTTTTTTCCCCCCAGACTCATGCACGGAAAGAATCGAGGCATTGCCGGATGCCAGCGCAGTATTGATGGCATCATCAATCAGTATCTGGTTGATCGGCCCAGTTTGGAAACGGACGCCAAACAGGTTTCCGACACGGCTGACAACGGCTGCCTGCACGTCGATCAGCGGAGAACCAAAGACACTAAACTCGCAGCCGATATTGTGCGAAATTTCGAGCGGCATCTCTGTTCGCACCATCAAACCGGACAGTGAGAGGTTTTCAATCAGTCCTTCGCCAATCGCCCCCGCAAAGCCAATACTGACTTTAGGCAAATTGCCGAATCGAATTCGTTGATGCCGCCGTTGATCCAGCATTGTGGCCAAAGCCTTCTAGAAATATGTTTTCTTGGGATTTTATCAAATCTTGGCTACGCTACCACCAATTGGATATACCGTGCGTTTCATTGACTTTTCACGCCCCGCTGGGTATCGTCTGCTGATGTCGGGGCGTTCCCGGCGGCGCCGATTTGAGCTCTGATTGCGGGCGCAAAATAAATTCAGCTAAAACGGGAACCACCCAGTTCGCCCGACGAGTTCACGTTTCAGGCCAACTGGGTTTTTGTTTTCAGGAACAGCATGCCAGGACAATCCGTCGGTGCCGTCGAATCACAGCGTGCCCACTTCGATCAGCCGTTGCATTTGCGTAGTGGCGGGACTCTGCCCGCCTATGATCTGGTTTTCGAGACCTACGGCACACTCAATGCGGCCAAATCCAACGCCATTCTCGTCTGCCATGCGCTATCCGGCCACCATCACGTCGCCGGTCACTACGCGGATCAGCCCGAGAATGTCGGCTGGTGGGACAACATCGTAGGCCCAGGCCGCCCGCTCGATACCGACAAGTTCTTCATTGTTGGCCTCAACAATCTGGGGGGGTGCCATGGCTCCAGCGGACCGTCGTCAATCAACCCCTCGACGGGCAAACCCTGGGGAGCCGACTTTCCGATTGTTGCCGTCAATGACTGGGTTCACTCCCAGGCTCGATTGGCCGACCGCCTTGGCATTGAGAGCTGGGCTGCCGTCATGGGCGGCAGCCTTGGCGGCATGCAGGCATTGCGTTGGAGCATCACCTATCCCGAACGGGTGCGCAACGCCATCGTAGTGGCTGCCGCGCCCAAGCTATCGGCACAAAACATCGCCTTTAACGACGTCGCCCGTCAGGCCATCCTGACCGATCCCGATTTCCACGGTGGCAACTATTACGAATACAACACTCGACCAGTTCGCGGCCTGCGCCTGGCTCGCATGCTCGGTCACATCACTTATTTGTCTGACGACCAGATGGGCGAAAAATTTGGCCGCGAACTTCGTAACAGCGCCTTCTCCTTCGGTTTTGATGTCGAATTCGAGGTCGAATCCTATCTGCGCTACCAAGGCGACAAGTTCGCCGGATATTTCGATGCCAATACCTACTTGCTGATGACCAAGGCGTTGGACTATTTCGATCCGTCACGCGAAGACGATGGAAACCTGACTGCCACCATGGCGCGCAGCAAGGCGAACTTCCTGATCGCTTCGTTCACTACGGACTGGCGCTTTTCACCAGCGCGCTCCAAGGAAATTGTCGCTGCCCTGCTAGCCAATGGGCGCAATGTTTCCTATGCTGAAATCGATCTCAACTTCGGCCACGACTCTTTCCTGATGGAAGACGCCCATTATCATGGCGTGATCGATGCCTACCTGCGGAACATCAAGCTATGACGCACACTCTGGGGCGCCCCGACTTTGAGTTGATCGCCGGCTGGATTGAGCCAGGCCACCGTGTACTCGACCTTGGCTGCGGAGATGGCTCACTACTCAAACACCTGATCGAACAGCGTGGCGTCAAGGGTGTCGGTGTCGAAATTGACGACGCCAATGTGCTCGCTGCTATCAGGAATGGCATCAATGTCATACAGGGCAACCTGGAGCGCGGCCTCGACGAGTTTGCCGATCAGGCTTTCGACCATGTTGTGCTGTCCCGTACCCTGCAGACCGTTCGTCACACCGAGGGTATCCTGAGAGAAATGCTCCGCGTCGGACGCGAGGCGGTTGTCTCCTTTCCCAATTTCGCCTACTGGAAGAACCTGCGCTCGGTTCTCGACGGCCGCATGCCGGTTTCCGAAGACCTTCCATACCAGTGGTACGACTCGCCCAATGTTCGCTTCTTCACCCTGCTCGACTTTGAAGCCCTGTGCGCCAAGATGGGCCTGATCATCCGTGAACGCAGCGTCCTTGACGAAGAGGGAAAGTCTGTCACCAGTGAAGTCAACTTTCTTGGCAGCCTGGCAGTCTATCGACTGACACAACACCGTTGATGCCAGCCTGGCTTGCCGCGCTGCTCAGCCGGAAGATGCTGATCTGCATCTTTACCGGGTTTAGTTCTGGCCTGCCGTTATATCTTTTGCTCAACCTTTTGCCTGCTTGGTTACGCAGCGAAGGGGTTGATCTTAAAACCATCGGGTTCTTTGCGCTGATCCAGTTTCCTTACACCTGGAAATTCCTGTGGTCCCCGCTCCTTGACCGCTTCAGCATTCCCGGATTCGGCCGGCGCCGAGGCTGGATGCTGATTACTCAGGTCGGTCTGCTATTTACCATCGGTTCGCTCGGGGGCCTGGACCCAAAAGAAAGCATCTGGCCTATCCTCTGGCTCGCCACGCTGCTCGCCTTCTTGTCCGGAACGCAGGATATTGCGGTCGACGCCTTCAGGCGCGAAATTCTGGACGACAAGGAACTGGGCCTGGGCAACGCCGTCCACGTCAATGCGTATCGAATCGCCGGACTAGTCCCGGGATCTCTTTCGTTAATCCTGGCAGATCGCCTGCCATGGAACGAAGTATTCTGGATCACTGGCACCTTCATGATTCCGGGCATGGTCATGGCTTGGCTGGTTAGCGAGCCGCTGGTCAAGGGCGCACCAAAAACACTACGCCAGGCGGTCACCGAACCGTTCCATGAATTCATCGGCCGACAGGGTTGGCGCGGTGCGCTGATGGTCCTTGGTTTCATTTTTCTTTACAAGCTCGGCGACAGCCTTTGCACAGCCCTAGCTACCCCGTTCTACCTGGACATGGGTTTCACCAAAACCGACATAGGCCTTATCGCCAAGCATGCCGGCTTATGGCCTGCAGTCATCGGCGCCCTGCTCGGCGGCCTGTGGATGATCCGCCTGGGAATCAACCGGGCTCTCTGGCTCTTCGGCATAGTCCAACTGGTGTCCATTTTTGGTTTTGCCTGGCTGGCTGCCCAAGGACATTTTGACAGCATCGGTGTCAGCGAACGACTGTCGCTGGCCTTCGTGATCAGCCTAGAAGCTTTGGGGGTTGGATTGGGAACGGCGGCTTTCGTCGCTTTCATCGCCCGTTCTACGCATCCGGCCTACACTGCGACCCAGATGGCGCTCTTCACGAGCCTGGCTGCCGTACCTCGTACGTTTATCAATGCCTCGGCCGGATGGCTGGTCGAAACACTGGGATGGACCAGCTTTTACTGGCTATGCGTAATGCTCGCGATCCCGGGAATGATGTTGTTGCTGAAAGTCGCCCCCTGGAACGACTGTCCTGCTGAACCTACTCGCCGCGCCTGACACGACGCCTGTCCAGCCACCAGGCGTAAACAGGCAGAAATAAGATGGAGCCAGGCAAGACCAGGGCGATCAGATAGGGGGAAAGACGAACCATGCGGCGCAAATGCCGGATGAGCTCGACCTTTTCATCCGAAGACCAATGGCCGCCATTACGCACCTTCATCAACAGCGGCATGATGCCGCGCGTTGCAATCAACTCAGCCAGAACCCGTCGTGTCTGCCGGCGCTGCGAGGCAACCATCTGTCGCCACCACCCCGGCAGCGGTACGATCTCATCTCCAGCCGACTCACCTGTACTCAACGCGCACCGATCAAGGAAGTGCGGATGGCCCGCCAACCTCGCCAAAGGAACAGTCCCCGCCGTACCCAACGCGCCGTGCGCCGCGGACGAACCACGACAGCCAGAGCAACGGCAGCGCCAATCGCCGCGGGATGATGCTTGAGCCAATCGACACCCTTGAGAACCGTATCTCCCCGAGCAAGCGCCGCCTGAAGCGGAACAGAATGCTGCGCCAGAGTACGGCGCTGTTCATCGATACGAGCTTTCAGCGCCCCATGCCGGGTAGCAAGCTCCAATAATTTCGGGTTCATTCCGATTTATTGCGATAGCGACGCAACAATGCCATGTCGGCTTCGAGCTCGGACAGGCTCGCCCGAAACATCTTGCTGGGTTGCGCAGTCTGTCTTTTGAGCGAGGCGATCAAATACAGGGCGCCACCGATGAATAGGGCTGCAAATATCCCGAAAACAATAACGCGCTGTTCCCAGAAAGCCAGAGCCAGGCAAAAAATTGCCAAAACGATACCAACGGCCAGCATGAATGCCGCGCCGATCGCCTTGGACCAGAGCGACATGAGACGTAGTTTCTCTTCCTCAAGCTCTGTGACAAAGAGTTCGGCACGCGTCTTACCAATCGCAACCAGTGTTGCGAGGCTATTTTTCAGCGCGGCAAAGAGGCCTTCGCGGCCCGCTTCACCGCCTGCCTGATCGGCCATTCGCTTAGCGACGACCGATCAGCACACCAAGCGCAAGACCCAGCGCGGCGGCAACACCAACTGCCTTCCACGGCTCTTCGTGCACAAAATCGTCGGTAGCGCGGGCGGCGGCCTTGGTCTTGTCCACTACAGCGACTTCGAGGTCGAGAACACGCTCCTTGGTGTCGCGCAGACGCGCGCCCAGACGCTCACGCAGTTCGCCAACCTTGTCACCTGCTGCACCGGCGGTGGCGCGCAGAAGTTCTTCAGTATCAGAAATGACAACCTTCAGATCGGACACCAGTCTTTCCTTGTTGGCAGCAGTCAATTGTTCGGACATTTTTAAACCTCGATGGACAGTTAAGCAGGACTACAGAGTATCCCTAGCACGCAGCGAAATCAATTCACTGTGAATGCATATCGAGATCGTAGTCGACGATAAGCGGCGCGTGATCGGAAAATCGCGCAGCCTTGTAGACCTCTGCCTTGACGGCGGTCGTGGCGATTCCGGGCGTGGCGATCTGGTAATCAATGCGCCAGCCGACATTCTTGGCCCATGCCTGACCACGATTGCTCCACCACGTATAGCAGGAATCGCCGGCATCAGGATAAAGACGACGATAGACGTCGACCCACCCCTGGTCATCGAACACCCGACTGAGCCAGGCGCGCTCTTCAGGCAGAAAGCCCGAATTTTTTTGGTTCGATTTCCAGTTTTTGAGGTCAATAGCCTGATGCGCAATGTTCCAGTCGCCGCAAAGGACAACTTCCCTACCTTCGCTACGCAACTCGAGCATTTTTGGGAAAAACACATCGAGAAACCGGAACTTGGCTTCCTGGCGCTCGGGAGATGAAGAGCCTGAGGGGAGGTAGAGTGAAATAACAGACAAATTGCCAAAATCGGCCCGAATGTAGCGACCCTCAGCGTCAAACTCGCCGCCGTCGAAACCCTCGACAACTCGGTCGGGAGCCTGCCTGCTCCAGATACCGACGCCACTGTAGCCCTTCTTTTCGGCACAGTGATAGAAGGCATGCATCCCGTTCGGCGCCAGCATTTCCGGCGTCAAATCGGGCAATTGTGCTTTCAGTTCCTGCAAGCAGAAGATGTCCGCATCCTGAGCGGCAGCCCAAGGCTGGACATTTTTGCTCCAGGCGGAGCGGATACCATTGAGATTCAGGGAGATGATGCGTAACATTGTGCGGTAATCGGCGCAGTTTTCCCGGCCGTTAAGAATGGAAAAATATGGATTTTCGTCAGGATTTCATTGAATTTGCACTGAGCTGCCAAGTATTGCGCTTTGGCGAATTCAAGACCAAGGCGGGAAGGCTCTCGCCCTACTTCTTCAATGCCGGTTTATTCAACGACGGCAACTCGCTTGGCCGTCTCGCCGAATTCTACGCGAAAGCTGCTGAAGCCGGCGGTGTCGAGTTCGACATGCTGTTTGGCCCGGCCTACAAGGGAATTCCGCTGGTTGCGGCGATCACCGTTGCCCTCGCACAACGCGGCAGGAATTTCCCTTTCGCCTTCAATCGCAAGGAAGCCAAGGATCATGGCGAAGGCGGCAACATCGTTGGCGCGCCACTGACCGGCCGTGTCCTGATTGTCGATGACGTCATTTCGGCCGGCACCTCCGTCCGCGAATCAGTCGAACTGATTCGTGCCGCCGGAGCTACCCCGGCCGGTGTTCTGATCGCCCTCGACCGCCAGGAACGCGGCCAAGGCGAATTGTCGGCGGTGCAGGAAGTTCAGCGCGACTATGGCATTCCGGTCATCGCCGTAGCCGGCCTCAGCGACCTGCTCTCCTTCCTCGCCCATCATCCGGAATTCGCGGTACACCGTGATGCAGTCACCCGCTATCGCGAGCAGTACGGCATCCATGCGTAAGTTGCTCCTTGCCCCGTTGCTGCTGTTGTCGCTTGGTTCGGCCCAGGCAGCGGGGGAATTTTACTGCTGCAATGACCCAAGCAACGGTCGCCGGGTATGCAGCGACGTGTTGCCGGAGCTGTGCCGGGGGCGCGCCTATCGGGTGCTGGACAGCGGTGGCAACCTGATCAAGGAAGTCGGCCCGGCGCTGACGCCCGAGCAAAAGGCCGAGCGGATTGTCGAAGACAAACGGCGCAAAGAGCTTGAGGCAGCGAATCGCCAGCAGCGACGGCGTGATCAGGCCTTGCTCGATACGTATTCGATGCCCGAGGATATCGATCTGGCCCAGCGCAAGGCGGAGGCCGACGTGAACCTCGCCATTCTGGCGGCGATCGCACGCATCGACGAGGCGCGGACCAAGCGCAAGAAATTTGAAAACGAGGCTGAGTTCTACAAGAAGAAGGCCTTGCCGCCCGAACTGGAGCGGGATTTGCGCGCCATTGACCATGAAATCAAGCTCCAGCAGGACTTGCTGGAGATCAAGAAGCGCGATTTCGAGACCATCAAGGCCAAGTATGACGCTGACCGCAAGCGTTATTTCGAATTGACGCGCCGCCCCCTACCGGCAGCACCCGCGCCAAAGCGCTGATCACCCCGCCAGTTTTTGCTTGAGCAGGTCGTTGACCTGCTGCGGATTAGCCTTGCCTTTGGCCGCCTTCATGACTTGGCCGACCAGCGCATTGAAGGCCTTTTCCTTGCCGGCCTTGAATTCGGCGACATTCGCCGGATTGGCCGCCAGCACCTCGTCGACCAGAGCCTCGATGGCACCGCTGTCGGTGATCTGCTTGAGCCCCTGCTTCTCGATGATCTCGTCGGCCGTCGCCCCTTCTCCGTTCCACAAGGCCTCGAAAACTTTCTTGGCGATGTTGTTGGAGATGGTGTTGTCGGCAATGCGCAGGATCAGGCCGGCCAGTTGGGCTGCCGACACCGGCGACTCGGCGATTTCCTTGCCGTCCTTGTTCAAGCGCGCGGCAAGATCGACCATGACCCAGTTGGCGCAGGGCTTGGCGTTCTGCTTTCCGGCAATTGCTACGGTCAACTGGAAAAAAGCGGCAATTTCAGAATTGGCCGTCAGCGTCGTTGCATCGTAGTTGGACAAGCCGAATTCGCTGACGAAGCGCTCGCGCATCTGGCCTGGCAACTCCGGCAGCTCACCCCGAACACGGGCAATCCACTCGTCGGAAATAACCAGCGGCAGGAGGTCGGGGTCGGGGAAATAGCGGTAGTCGTGCGCGTCTTCCTTGCTGCGCATCATGCGGGTTTCACCACTATCCGGGTCGAACAGCACGGTGGCCTGCTGAATCCGGCGGCCTTCCTCGATTTCGTTGATTTGCCATTGGACTTCGAAGTCGATGGCCTCCTTGAGGAAACGGAAGGAGTTCAGGTTCTTGATTTCGCGGCGCGTGCCGAATTCGGCCTGTCCCTTCGGGCGCACCGAAACGTTGGCGTCGCAGCGGAACGAACCTTCCTGCATGTTGCCGTCACAGATGTCGATCCATTGCACCAGTGCGTGCAGCGACTTGGCATAGGCGACAGCTTCGTCACTGGATCGCATGTCCGGCTCGGAAACGATTTCGAGCAGCGGCGTGCCGGCGCGATTGAGGTCGATGCCCGACTTGCCGTGAAAATCTTCGTGCAGCGATTTGCCGGCATCCTCTTCGAGATGGGCGCGGGTCAGGCGAACCACCTTTTCATAAGCCTTGTCACCCTGGCCCACCTGCAGCGTGATATGACCACCGACGACAACGGGCAGATCCATCTGGCTGATCTGGTACCCCTTGGGCAAATCCGGATAAAAATAGTTTTTGCGGGCAAAGACCGATTTTTGCGCGACTTCGGCGCCGATGGCCAGACCGAAGCGGATCGCGCACTCGACAGCCTTCTTGTTGAGGACCGGCAAAACGCCAGGCAAGGCGAGGTCGACCGCGCAAGCCTGGGTATTGGGCTCGGCGCCAAAGGCCGTCGAGGCGCCGGAGAAAATCTTCGAAACAGTCGCTAGCTGCGCGTGCGTTTCGATGCCGATGACTACTTCCCACTGATTCATAGCTTCATCCGTTTCAGAAACATTGCCCACTCTTCGCCTCGACCATGATCGGCCAGAGATAATCGAAGGCCTGCCCATCGCAGGACTTGGCGCAACTATTGAAGGCGATGGTCACCTTCGGCCCCTGCTCCCACATGCGGACCAGACAGCCGGACTGCGTCTTGTGGCGCAACAGCGCCTGCGGCAACTTCTCGACCTGATCGAATTCGTTCAGGTTGAAGCGGCAGGTGCCATGCCCCTTCATATTGACCTCGGCTTTGAAAGTCTTGACCGAGGCCTCCTTGACCAACAGATCGAGACGGGTTTGCGTGCCGATGGCATCCTTGTGCGAACAGCGCGACCGGACATTGAGCGGCCGTGTCGGCATGGGCTTCAGATTGCGCTTGGCCAGATACTTCAGCGTCGAGTTCTTGAGTTTCGGCTCGCTACCAGCGGACTGTTCCCCCGGCTGTACAGACGGTTCGGGCGCGGCATCCGGCTGCTTCTCGACCTCGGCACAGCCGGCGGCCGTAAGCACACAGACGACCATCAGAAAACGTCGCCACATCCTATTCGGCACAGGATGCGCGGCGCTGGTGCCAGTCAGTCGCCTGCTGATAGCGATGGGCCACGTTGAGCAACTGCCCTTCGGCAAAATAGTTGCCGATCAGCTGCAGGCCAACCGGCAAGCCGCCGGCAAAGCCGCAGGGAATCGACATGCCGGGCAGTCCGGCCAGATTGACGGCGATGGTATAGATGTCGGAGAGGTACATCTGGACCGGATCGGCCGCCTTTTCCCCGAGCTTGAAGGCAGTCGACGGCGAGGTCGGCCCCATGATCACGTCACAGGACTTGAAGGCTTCGACGAAATCGTCGGCAATCAGGCGGCGGATGCGCTGCGCCTGCAGATAATAGGCATCGTAATAGCCGTGCGACAGCACGTAGGCACCGATCATGATGCGCCGCTTGACCTCGCTGCCGAATCCCTGGGCCCGCGTCTTCTCATACATCTGCTCGAGATTGTCGTACTCGGGAGCGCGGTAACCATAGCGGGCGCCGTCAAAGCGTGACAGGTTGGAGCTGGCCTCGGCCGGCGCGATGACGTAATAGGCCGGTACCGACAAATGCGAGTTGGGCAGCGAAACTTCAACCGTTGTCGCCCCGAGCTTTTCATATTCGGCAATGGCGGCACGAACGGCAGCCATCACCTCGGCTTCGCAACCCTCGCCGAAAAACTCCTTCGGCAAACCGATGCGCAGGCCGTCCAGCGGCTTTTCCAGATCGCGGGCGTAGTCTTCGACCGGGCGATCGAGTGAAGTCGAGTCGCGCTCGTCGAAGCCGACCATGGTATTGAGCAGCAAGGCGCAGTCCTCGGCACTGGCTGCCATCGGGCCGCCCTGATCGAGCGAAGAGGCAAAGGCGATCATGCCGTAACGCGAAACGACGCCGTATGTCGGCTTGAGGCCGGTCAGGTTGCACAGCGCAGCCGGCTGGCGGATCGACCCGCCGGTGTCGGTGCCGGTTGCGGCAGGTGCCAGACGGGCGGCAACCGCAGCGGCAGAACCGCCCGACGAGCCGCCCGGAACCCGGTTGGTATCCCACGGGTTGCGCACTGGGCCAAAGAACGAGGTTTCATTCGACGAACCCATGGCGAATTCGTCCATGTTCGTCTTGCCCAGCGAAACCATGCCGGCTTCATTGTGCATTTTCCGGATAACCGTCGCGTCATAGGGCGAGACGAAATTGGCCAGCATTTTCGAGCCGCAGGTGGTCGTCCAGCCTTCGGCGCAGAAAATGTCCTTCTGGGCGATCGGGATGCCGGTCAGCGGCCCGGCCGTACCGGCAGCGATGCGGGCATCGGCGGCCAAGGCCATTTTCAGGCTTTTTTCCCGGTCGACCGTAACAAAGGCATTGAGCGTCGGGTTCAGACGTTCGATACGGTCGAGGAAGAGCGACGACAGTTCGACGCTGGAAATCTGCCTGGCGGCGAGCGCCTGCGACAGTTGCTTCAGGCTCTTGTTGATCATTCGATCACCTTCGGCACGAGATAGAGACCCGATTCGGTGTCCGGGGCAACGGCCAGATAGGCGGCCCGACGATCCCCCTCGGTGACGGCATCATCGCGCAGGCGCTGACTGACATCCTGGGCATGGGCCATCGGTTCGACGCCACGGGTATCGACAGCCTGCATCTCCTCGATCAACTGAAAGATGCCATTGAGGTGACCCTGGGTGGTCAACGCTTCGTCATCGCTGATCTCGATTCGGGCAAGATGGGCGATGCGTTTTACCTGTTCTAATGTGAGCGACATGGGGTCCGAAGACTTTATTGCAGCGCACAAAGTCTTAAAATGGAAAGCGTTATAAGGT
>PHCF01000189.1 GCA_002842145.1 Betaproteobacteria bacterium HGW-Betaproteobacteria-6
TGGAGATCCTGGCTGATCAGTCGATCACGGTGACCAGCAGCAACGATGAGATCCATATCCTGGCCAAGGAGAAAATCGTCCTCCTGGCCGGACAGTCGAGCGTGACGCTGGAGGGAAGCAATATCACCTTCGCTTGCCCGGGGACGTTCTCGGTCAAGGGCAGCGGCAATGCGTTTATGGGGCCAGGGAGTGGGACGGCTAGTTTGGAGGGGTTGCCGGAGGGAAAGGCTGGCGAGGCCCCGCATTTTATCGAACTCAACTATCACGACGAATCCCTTCAACCCGTCGCCAATGCTCCCTACCGCCTGGTCTTCGAGGATGGCACGATCAAGGAAGGAACGCTGGACGGCAATGGTTATGCTCGCCTGGAAGGCGTGCCCAACCAATCTGCCAGGGTGTATTACGGTGAGGACCCGAGCGCCCCGAGCGCCCGCGTCGAGATGCCCGCAAACACTTTCAAGGGTGGCAGCGCGACCAATGAGGAAGCCATCGCCAATATCGAACGCTATCTCTCGGAAGTAGACGACTTCTGGAGCAAGCAGGCGGATTCGGAACAACGCGAGGTATTTGCCGACTTCAACCCCGCCGCGCAAGAAGCGGATGGGGAGAACCTCTGGCATTACCTCTCCGAGGCCGAACAAAAGGCATTGGAAACTCAACTTCGGGGAGAGGCCTGATGGGTGGCGCAGCAGCCGTAGCCCGTCACACGGATGATGTGGTCAAAGGAGCGGGCAAAGCCGAACGGTCCACCTGGCTGGCTGACTTGAAAGAGGAAAGCATCAGCTTCCTCAAAGGCGACAACAATTCCCCATGGGCGATATTTGCCGAAACCGTGATTGGCTGCGTGCCGGTTCTCGGACAACTGGTTGATGCCCGCGACATCATCAAGGCGCTCATCGAGATTTCAGCTGCATCGGCCAGTCCGTTGGCCTGGTTCAATCTGATCACCGCATTGATCGGCCTGATTCCCGGCGGTGGCGACCTGGTCAAGCGCAGCCTGCGCTCGGTCAAGATGGGCAGTACGCGCATCGAAGACTTGCTGGCTTTCATCCGCAAATACTACAAGGGCGACCCCGAACAGCTCATCCGGGAGACGCTGGATCTCTCCAAAATTCGCGCCAAATTCAACGACCTTTTAAACAACCAGAGCCTGACGAAACAGTTCAGCCCGGAGGTCCGGAAAAGTATCTCCACCATCAAGAGCAAGATGAACACCCAGTTTGCTGTCTTCCAGCAGGAAGTCGAAGGCTGGCTGGCCAAGGGGCGCAAGACCAGCGCAGAGGCGCCGCACGGCAAGAAGGCGCCAGGCACCCCGGAAGGCAAGCCCAATAGTACGCATCAGGAAGGTAAAGGCACCAAGAACGATCAGCACGATCAAGCCAGCGTGGATACGCCGAATGCCTCGAAATCGCGCACCGAGCATTTGAAGGGACTGAGCCAGAAGGCAATGGGGGTAATCGGCGAACATCTGGCCGACTACCATTGCCAGGACATCAAAGGCTGGGGGTCCCCTGCCAAACACGATCTGGGTCTGCACAATCCAGCCAAGTTGAACGACAAACACGAAATGGTTCAGCTTTGGCCGATGCGGGCTCGTGGTCGCGGCATTGATGCGGTATGGAAAAGCGATGGTGCCAAACCCTATGCCATCATCGAGGCCAAGGCCAGTTATGATCCTACCCGGTCGCTCCGGGCCTTGCTGGGGGAGGCGGGGGATAAGACGGAGAGCAACTCAGGAAGCACCACTCCTTACGGTAAAAAGGGGAAAACTGGCTCCAAAGGGAATAGCACCGGAGCTGCGACTACCCGCCAGACGAACGGCAAGATTACTCAGATGAGTAAGCCGTGGGTCGAAAAACGGTTGAAGCAGGCTGTAGGGAGCAGATATTTAGCTGACGACATCAAAAACGATGGCTATACCCGCCATGTGCTGTTCTTCTCCATCCCCCACGCTGCGGCTCATGCTGAGGCGACCATTATGTACACTGCGGGCAAGAAGGTAGATCAAAGTATGCATGCAACGCATCAGGCGACTCGCGAGTGGCGGGATAGCGACATCGAGAAAGTGGTCGACAACCGGGCAGGCTTCAAGGATGCGGCACGTGATCGGCGGACTCGCTAAATCAAATTGGACTTAGAAATGGAATTTCACGAAAAAAGAAGGCAGCAGTTTCTAGGCGAGAAATACTACGTCCAAGAACTGAAGGACATGGAGCGTGGTATCGAATTATTCGGAAGCAAACCGGCAGGCTCGGGCGACACCGAACTTGAGGGCTGGATGATTTCATATCGAAGTATTGCGAACGATAAATTTGAACGCCTATGCCTCCGCTACACCGCCGGCGAACCCATCGAACCGTTGCGTGCCGAACTGGAAGAAGTTATCGCCGCCTACGAACGATATGGAGAGCAACTCTGGAAATATACGGGAGACCGAAACGAGGTTGTCTTCTCCTTCGTAGACCTTGATGAGTATTGCCAGTTGCTACAAATCATCGGCCTTTGTTTCTTGCTGCATCGGCGTGACTTGTTACCAAGAGTTGCTGCATTGCAGGATGGCGAAAATGGTGCGACCGGTGGGTGTGATTGGCTCTTTGAAGAAATCATGTCGCATGCGGTTGGTCCTGAAAGCCGCTATGAAAGCGAACAATTATGTTGCGGCAAACCATACGAACCATTGGCCGACGCTTTCTGCGATGAAACTCCTAACGACGCACTGAAAAACGTCGATCGCTTCCTCAAGCGCTGGTACAAAGACCTCGCCGGCACCGGTTGGCACGATGCCCATATTGAACAAGCAGGCTATTACGGCTACTGGAGTTTCGAAGCCGGTGCTGCGGTGCTCTTGCTCGGCATCGAGGACGATTCGAGTCTGCACAAATACTTGTATTACCCCAAACACCTTGTCGCCTGGGCAAAGGAGAATGCCCACCGCTTCCCCGATGGCGGCATGACACCCACGACGACAAACCGCCCCAACGTCCCTGCCGGCACCCCTTGCCCCGAAACCGGCTGGTGGTTCACCCCAGCCCAATCCGCTTCCCGCCGGTACTTTAAACAAGGTGAAACCATGCCCTCACTCGGTGGCGATTACGGCCTCACCTTCTGGCAATGGTCGCCTGATCAGTCCGCACCGTCGTTGTAGTTCGCTTTCACGGTCAACCCGAATTTCATTTTTGAGCATTTTTTCCGGTTGACCGTGGGACTCGACCAATCCGCGTCGGCCGGGGCTCAGCCCATGCTCCGTTTTCATCGGGCCACTGCGTTATTGGGTCTGGCCGAGGCTGAGGCGGGGAGTTATCGCAATACGTGTTTTGCCCAGCCGGCGGCGTTGCCGCAGGTGCCGCGTTTGTTACCCAAG
>PHCF01000190.1 GCA_002842145.1 Betaproteobacteria bacterium HGW-Betaproteobacteria-6
CTGGAACGAGTGGGTGACCAGCCTGCCCGGCGGCAATGCCAAGGTCAAGGCACGCCAGCCGGAAGACGGCGCCCTCAAGGTCATCGAAGACGCGCCGGGTTCTTACGTCAAGTTCCGTCTCGACGCCCAGAAGAATTGACGCTGGCTTTTGCGCAGATCACAGAAGGGAGGCTCCGGCCTCCCTTTTTATTTTGTAGAACTGGTATCGCTTTCCGAGGTCACATGGTTACATGTCCGAAAGGAGGTTTGCCATGATCGACTCTCCTGTCGTCTCCGTTCATATTCCCCTGGTACTGCGTGGTTTTTCTGGGGGACACGACGAGATTACTGCCAGCGGCGACACCGTGGGCGAAGTCCTGGAAGCCGTTGGCCACGAATTTCCAGCCATTCGCAGCTACCTGATGTCCCCGGAAGGTGGCCTGCATCCGGACATCGCCGTTTTTCTGGGACCGCGCAGCATCCGCGAGTTGCAGGGGCTGAATACCCCCATCGATCTTGAGGAGGTGATGAGTATCGTGTCGGTCGGCCACGTGTGACGCAATTTCGATTTTCAGGAAAAAATACGGCCTGGCTGTAGCATTTTCCCCGGGAGGATTGCTAGGACGTCGAGGCGCGCCGAATAAGGTATGCTTTTGCCGATAACTAGGAAAACTTTTCCAATCGGGGGCGGGCATGGCTGAGAAGATGAGTGAGCGGATCGGTCAGGCGCTGGAGCGCCAGGAACATCACGTTGCCTTTGCAATTACGCTGATGGAGCACTTGGTCGTCCCGACCTTCGTCCTTGATGCCGAGCAGCGGGTTCTGATCTGGAATCGTGCCTGCGAACGGCTGACCGACATTCCGGCAGCCGAGGTTATCGGTACCCGTGACCACTGGCGTGCCTTCTACGAAGCGCCGCGACCCTGTCTGGCCGATCTGGTGGCGACCAAAGGCTACGAGCAGATCGCCGATCTCTATACGGTTTTTGAAGATCCCGCCGAGCCCAGCTTCGGTGTGCATGCCGAAAACTGGTGCTGGATGCCGCGGCGGGGCGAACGTTTGTACCTGGCTGTCGATGCCGGACCGGTCTTCGACGAATCCGGCAAGTTGATCGCAGTGGTCGAGACCTTGCGCGACATTACCGAGAAACATCTGGCGCAGACCAAGGTCGAGGAGCAAGCCAGCATGCTCAAGGCGCATTTCGACGAACACCAGCGGGAATCCGAACTTGCCCGGCGCATTCTCGACCACCAGATCCGCAGCGACCTGATGCAGCAAGCAGGCGTCGACTATTCCGTGATTCCGGCGACCAATTTCTCAGGCGACATGGTGCTCGCGGCCCGGTCGCCAGCCGGTCACCTTTATGCCATTCTGGCCGATGCCACCGGCCACGGCCTCTCGGCGGCGGTCAGCGTGCTACCCATGGTGCAGGAATTTTATCGCCTGGTCGAATTGTCGTCGCCGCTTGGCAATGTCATCGAGTCGATCAACTTCCTGTTGGCCAATTCCCTGCCGCTCGGACGTTTTGTCGCCGCGGCCTTCGTTTTGCTCGATGAAGCAAGCCATTCGGGAGAAATATGGGTCGGCGGCGTGCCGGACGTGCTGATGTTCGATCACGCCGGCCATCTGGAACGCCGCTTTGCCTCCAGCAACCTGCCGCTCGGTATTGTGCGCGCCAGCGACGGGGGGCATGGTATCGAGCCTTTCACCTGGGAGGTGGCCGGCCAACTGCTGCTGACCTCCGACGGATTCGCCGAGGCCAGCGATATGGATGGCGTACAGTTTGGAGAGGACAGGCTGATCGAGACGATTCGCCGGAGGGCACCCGAAATGACGCTGATCGAGGCGCTACAGCAGGCCATGCAGGCACATCTCCAGGGCGGATATGCGCATGACGACATGTCGATGCTGGTCATCGACTGCCCTGCTAAGGGTTGATCAGGGGTGCAATAGCGGCAGCTTGGCCGAGAGTTTTGGCCATTCGACGGCGTCGAGCATGTTTTTGACGATCAGGCCGAGTTCAGTATCGCCGGTGATTTCCAGTTCGCGGTTGAAGAACAGCGTGTCCGGGTCTTCCTGGCGCGATAACAGTTGCAGGTAGGCCGACAGGTTGGCGGCAAAAGCCAGATCGGGTTCGCGTTGCGGACTGAACACCGGCCGGAACAGGCCGTTCGTATAGGTGTAGTTGGCCTCGCCGCCAGTATCGATAACGCGGACGCGGAACAGTTTGTCTTCAAGCAGGGCCAGTTCGCTATCCGGCAGCAGTTTCATTTTCAGCGCGGCGTTGAGGCCGGCGACGAGTACCAGGGTATGCGGCCACTGCGGAAGTTTGTGGCCAAGGCTCGCGACAAAAGCGGGCAGCTTGAATTTCGGGATGGTGAATTGACCGCTCATTTTCAGGCTCCGAGTTGCGCCAGGGCTTGGCTGTGATGCTGGACTATACCCGCATCGCCGAACCAGTAGCCATCGACCAGGCCGCTGCTGTTCCAGTCCCGGCTATCGACATCCACCGCCTGGCCGCGTCGGGCCGCATCGAAGGCGGCGATGATGGCGTTGATGTGCTCTTTCTGGGGGCTGATGCGGACGATGTCGATGCCCATTTTCAGCATCTCCGGGATTTCATGCAGCAGGTTGTAGCTTTGCGCCGACATCGTCTGGATCCCGTTAATGCAGAGAAAATCCTGTCCTTCGCGCGTTTTCAGGGTCAGGCCCTCGGCATGGTCGAGGCACTTGAACTGGCAGTCGTCCTTGTTCAGATCGTAGTGACGGGCGGTGAAGCAGCGGGCCGAGAAGGCCAGCGGAATCTTGCCGAAGGCGAAGACCTCGGTCTCGACACCGGCTGGCTTGCTGGCGTGCAGGGTCTCTATCATCGCCCGCGTCCCTTCGAGCGGCGGTACCCAGCGCTTGAGGCCGAAGCGGGCAAAAGAAGCGAGCGTCGTCTCGTTGTAGATGTTGAGGTGGGGGCCGGCAACGAAATCCTGGCCGTGCACGAGGTTGACCGCGCCGAGGTCGTTGGCCTCAAGCATGCAGCTGGATTCATCGATCAGGCGGCGCAGCGCCTTGAGGTCGCTTTCCGATTCGAGCAGAGCCTGGGCCGAAACGACGACCTGCTTGCCGGCATCGGTCAGGTCGCGGGCCAGACCGATCCAGTCGGCGGTGCGCAACTGCTGGCGGCGCGAGCAGACGACTTCGCCGAGGTAGATGATGTCGAGGGCCGGGTTCTGCGCCATTTCGGCGTAGAACTCCATGACCTCGGCCTTCGGCCAGAAATAGAGCAGGGGTCCGAGCGAGAGTTTCATGCTGCGTTGTCCTTCAGCGCCACGGCCGGTTGTAGGCGCCGAGCGTCGCCTG
>PHCF01000033.1 GCA_002842145.1 Betaproteobacteria bacterium HGW-Betaproteobacteria-6
CTGCGTGCGGGTAAAACCCGGCGCCCGGATACCGCTCGATGGTCAGGTGACGGCAGGAACGAGTGCGGTTAATCAGGCACCGGTCACCGGCGAAAGCATTCCGATTGACAAAGCGGCAGGCGACCCGGTATTCGCCGGCACGATCAACGAAACCGGCATCCTGGAGTTCCGTGTGACGGCCGCTGCCGACAACACCACGTTGGCCCGCATCATCCACGCGGTCGAACAGGCGCAGGGAACACAAGCGCCAACCCAACGCTTCGTGGATCGGTTTGCCGCAATCTACACACCGGCCGTGTTCGCCATCGCGGTTGCCGTGGCCATTCTGACTCCTTGGCTCCTCGGCTGGACCTGGACGCAGGCGCTCTACAAGGCCCTGGTGCTGCTGGTCATCGCTTGCCCCTGCGCGCTGGTGCTTGCCACGCCGGTAACGGTCGTCAGCGGACTGGCGGCAGCAGCCCGACGCGGCATCCTGATCAAGGGCGGTGTCTATCTCGAAGAGGCCCGAAAACTGCGGGTCATTGCCCTCGACAAGACCGGTACCATTACCGAAGGCAAACCCCGTCTGGTCGCCACTGAACTGCTTCCCTCGACGATCCCCGAATCCCAGGTGCTCGCTTGGGCGGCCAGCCTCGCCGGGCACTCGGACCATCCGGTCTCAAAAGCGATTGCGACCGGTCTCAGGCTTCCGGAGAACGGCTTGACCGATTTTCTCGCCCTTGCCGGACGGGGTGTGGAAGCGCGTGCCGACGGCCAACTGCTGATCCTCGGCAATCATCGCCTGATTGAGGAACGCGCTCTGTGTAGCGCCGAGATCGAGGTTCGCCTTCAGGTGCACGAGACGCAAGGCCGGACGGTGACTATGCTGGCGTCGGAACAGCAGGTGCTGGCGATTTTTGCGGTGGCCGACACCATCAAGGAAAGCTCACGGGAGGCGGTGGCCGATCTGCACCGGCTCGGTGTCGTCTCGGTCATGCTGACCGGCGACAATGTGGCGACGGCCGCGAGCATCGCCAAGGAAGCCGGCATCGACGACGCCCGGGGAAATCTTCTTCCTGAGGACAAACTGGCGGCCATCGAAGATTTGCAGGCTCGCTATGGCCCGACCGCGATGACCGGCGACGGCATCAACGATGCACCTGCCCTGGCCCGTGCCGACATCGGCGTGGCCATGGGTGCTGCCGGGACCGATACGGCCATGGAAGCAGCCGACGTGGTGATCATGAACGATGACCTGCGGCGCATTCCGGAAACCATACGCTTGTCTCGCCAGACCCACGCCGTACTCTGGCAGAACATTGCCCTGGCTCTTGGGATCAAGGTCGTGTTCCTTGGACTGGCAGTATTCGGAAATGCCACGATGTGGATGGCGGTGTTTGCCGACATGGGCGCCAGCCTGCTGGTCGTCGCCAACGGTCTGCGGATGTTGCGAACCTCTGCACCGCAAACCAAAGACTAAAGACCCGTTGTTGGTCGGCATCGGCAAAAGCAGCGGGGCCGTCAGCAGGCCAGTCGTACGCCTATTTCTGTCTCACCATGGGCGGATTTTGCGAAGGCCTCCCCGTCATGCATCCGGGCAATCGCGCCAACGATGGCGAGACCCAGTCCATGATTCTGATGGCCGTGGCTACGTGAGGCGTCTACGCGGAAAAAGCGGTCGAAGATATGAGGCAGACTCTCAGCAGAAATCGGTTCCCCTCGATTGATCACCGAGAGCTTGATGTGTCCATGAGTTTCCGCGGCGATACGAATCACGATTGAACTTCCGTGATCCGCATACCGAGCCGCATTATTCAGCAGATTGGACAGCACGCGCCGGAGCAGCGCCGCGTCGTACTGGCCTGATGCATCGCCTTCGATAGACCATTGAAGGTCAGATTCGATCAGCACCGCTTCGTAGTAGTCGGCCACTTCGGCGCAGAGCTGGGCAAGGCTTTGAACGGGCATCCGCCGAGCTTTAGCACCCCGGTCGGCTTGCGACAGGAATAGCATGTCATTGACGATGCACGACAGCCTGTGCATTTCTTCGAGATTCGAACCGATGCAATCGCGCAGGTGTTCGTCCTTGTCGTTGCTACGCAAGGCCAACTCGCTGCTGGCGATGATGTTCGCCAATGGGGTTCTAAATTCGTGCGCCACATCGGCATTGAACCCTTCGAGTTGCTGATAGGCTTTTTCCAGTCGATTCAGCAAATCGTTGAACTGATCGACGAGAACTTGCAACTCGGCCGGGATTCGCGCTGTTTCCAAGCGCTTGTCGAGGGAAAGGATTGCGAGACTGCGCGTTTGCTCAGCCAGCTTCCGAATGGGGGCCAGTCCAAAATAAACGATCAGGTAGCCGCCCAGCGTGATTGCCGCACTCCCGATCAACGCAGCCCCCCAGAGGATGGCTGCGAGGCGATCCAGAATCGCTTCATCGGGCGCAGTCTCAAGTGCCAATTCGGCAACGGCAAAATCTGTCCTCTGTGCTTCATCGGGGAGTGCAAACGAATAAAAACGAGCTTTTGATGGCCACGCACTTGGCATCGAGATGAAGCGAGCCTCACCCAGCCTATCGATTAACTTGAGATGCGAGTCCCGATTGATTTTCAGAAGATCGTCAAGGTCGTGTTCAAGCGACCCCGGTTGCAGGTGTCCCGGTGTTTCTTCAAACAGGTGCCGAATTGCCGTGCTGAGCTTTTCAAGACGCAGGTCCTGTTGTGTTTCAAGGTTGGCTTTGACCGAGAAAAAGACTCCGAGGCACAAACACCCCAGAACACCCAAACTCAGCGAAGCGAGCCAGCGTATGAGGCGACTGCTCAGCGTCGGATTGATCATTGTTCTGAGTCTCATTCGCGCAGTTCGAGGACATAGCCCATGCCGCGTACGGTATGCAGCAACTGCGTCTCGAAGGGCGTATCCATTTTGGCGCGAAGTCGCTTGATCGAAACTTCGACGACATTGGTGTTGCTATCGAAGTTCATATCCCAAACCTGCTCGGCAATCTCGGTTCGTGACAGCACCTCGCCTTGTTTCCTGAGAAACAGAGAAAGCAGGAGGAACTCCTTGGCACTCAGATCGACGCGCTGACCGTTCCTGGAGACCTTGCGGCGCACCAGATCCATTTCGAGGTTATGAAGTGTCAGCCTGTTTGATTGCGTCTCCACTTGATGTGGTGCTGATCGCCTAAGCAGACCTTGAATCCGTGCAATCAGCTCAGAAAAGGCGAAGGGTTTGACCAGGTAATCGTCTGCGCCTGTTTGCAATCCGGTGACCCGATCCTCCACCTTGCCCAAGGCTGTAAGCATCAAGACTGGCGTCTGTTTTTTGGTACGCAAAGCGGCAAGCAGGGTAAGTCCGTCCATTCCCGGCAACATGGAGTCAAGGATAATTGCCGAATAATCGAACGCCAGGCTCATATGAAGCCCGGTTACCCCATCATGCGCAATATCAACCACGAAGCCTGCCGTGCCCAAGCCTTTTTGCAAGTACAGCGCAAGCTTTTGTTCATCCTCGACGACCAGTAATTTCATTTCTTCACGAAGCAAAAGATGTCAAATTTGTAAACTTCCTGTTGGCATTCTGTCAGAGCCCATTTCATATAGTTCATCCATGCCAGGCCGTTGTTCGGCATATATCAAAACCGATGAACCGGTATTTAATGAAGGAGTTCCTATCATGAACGTTAAACAAGTCTTTTCTATCCCTGTTCTTTGTGCCGGATTGGTCCTGTCAGGACAGGCCTTGGCGGAGTCGGTCATGCATAGCGGGCCCGACGGAACGGTAAAATACTACCCGTCGCATGATTCCAGCAACAAAACCACTCAGCAAGTCCAAAAGGAGCTTGAGGACTTTAAACGTAACCCGAATAGCGCCGATGGTCAGTATCGATATGTTGGCGGTGATCAAGGCTGGGTGCTTGTCCCGCACGAATATGTCCTTCGTGATGGTAAATGGCAACATGTGGATAAACTCAACCACAACACGCCGGCCCCCTCTCTGAAGATGACACCGGAAGAAAAAAAGCAGCGTGAAGCGCTCTACCAAGGCGGCTAATTAGCCTACCAGAAAAAATGTTGCCTAGAAGAGTGGCAGGTAAACGAGCTATCTGCCACAAATCTTGCAACTTCGGTGCAAAGACATCACTGGTATCCCTATTGCTCTCACTCTGCTACCATCATTGACATGCGTCGTTGGCTTGCCGTTTTCCTGTTGGTCTTACTGTCACTCCAGATTACCTGGTCGGTGGCAGCTACCTATTGCCAGCATGAAACAGGAGCTACTGCGCATCATTTTGGTCACCACGAGCACAAACATCAGGCTGACGATAGCGCCAAGGCTGCCAAAGGCCAACTCTCTGGTATCGACAGTGATTGTGCCGTCTGCCATGCCAGTTGTATTGCAGTATTAACCAGTGTTGCCAATGCCCAGCAGGTTGCTGGTGGCGTAGCCGATCACGCGTGGTCTCCCCATTTCTTGGCGTCGCCACCTAGCGATCTGCCTGAACGTCCCAACTGGTCGATCTCCGCCTGATCGGCGGGATTGGGTTACTTTTCCCATATCTGTTTGCCGCAGCTTGAGCTGCGCACGATGCCAAGCCGCTTGCGGTGTGGCGCCCCGCCGATTTCCTGATGTGTCTTTCATCAACGGAGAATCGGATGTACCGCCAACAACCAATTATCGCTTTACTGGTCCGAACCCTTTTCGGATTTACGGTGATTGCCAGCACCAACCTCTGGGCGCAGACGCAAAATGTGCCGTCGCTGATCGAAGCCGTACCTGCGCTTGCCAAGGAACCGACCGGAACCTTAACCCTTTCCGCTGCAATCGATCTCGCGCTAGCGGCCAATCCCGAACTATCTGCCGCAACCAATGAATTGCGAGCAGTCGAGGGAGCGGTGATTCAAGCAGGGATACTGCCGAACCCGGAAGTTTCAACCTTGGTTGAAGATACGCAGAATAAGGCGACCCGAACCACAACCGTTCAGATCAGCCAATTAATCGAGTTGGGGGGCCGGCGTGCTGCACGGATTGTTTCCGCCGAGCGGGGACGGGATGTAGCCGCTGCCGACTTGGTGGCCAAACGTCAGGGTATCCGAGCTAGCGTCGTTGGCGCCTTCTTCGATGTCCTGGTGGCTCAAGAACGGGT
This sequence comes from Betaproteobacteria bacterium HGW-Betaproteobacteria-6, assembly GCA_002842145.1. Classification (GTDB taxonomy): domain Bacteria; phylum Pseudomonadota; class Gammaproteobacteria; order Burkholderiales; family Rhodocyclaceae; genus Azonexus. Next base: position 5,129 of record PHCF01000033.1, read on the forward strand.
ACTGCAAACAGAGGATTTGCTCGGCCTCGCCCAACGCGCTACCCAAGCTGCATCGCGCCGGGTTACGGCCGGCAAAATTTCTCCCGTTGAGGAAACCAAGGCCCGCGTTGCTGGGGCGTCTGCACGGGTGGAGTTGAATCAAGCCAAAGGGGATTTGGTCGCAGCACGAAATCGTCTGGCAGCGACCTGGGGAAGTAAGACGCCACGGTTTGAACAGGTCGAAGGGCGTATCGACAATCTGCCAGAAATTCTCTCCGCCGACGAGATCGATCGTCGGTTGAACAACTCCCCGGTTCTTACCCGAGCACGCCACGAGACCGATCGTTTTGCAGCGCTTGCCGATGTCGAGCGGTCTCGGCGGTTTCCAAACGTCACGGTCAGCTTGGGTTCAAAAAAGGTTGAAGAACTTGGGCGCAACCAAACCATCGTGGGCGTCTCGATCCCCTTCCCGATATTCGACCGCAACCAGGGCAATGTACTCGAAGCACTGCGGCGGGCGGATAAGGCTCGCGATGAGTTCAGCGCCACTGAGGTTCGCTTAAGCACGGAAGTCACACAAAACCAGGAACGCTTGAAGTCACTGGTCGTTGAAGCGCAAGCCTTACAAAGCGAAATTCTGCCCGGCGCACGCAGCGCCTATGACGCAGCCAGCAAAGGGTTCGAGCTTGGGAAATTCAGTTTTCTGGAAGTCCTGGATGCTCAACGCACCTTCTTTCAGGCAAGAGCCCAATACCTGAGAAGTTTGTCCGAGGCGCATCGGACTGCTGCCGAACTAGAGCGCGTACTGGGCTCCAGCAATTCAATGTCGTCCCCAATGCCAAGTCGTCCGTAGGAGCAAGCAGTGAAATTCAATATCGACAAGAACGCTTTTAACCTTTCCAAAAAACAAGGTATCGCCATCGCTGTCATTTTGGCGATGGGCATTGCTACTGGCGGCTGGATTCTGGGTTCTTCCTCTTCGGGTCAATCAGCAGAGAAGAGTGAGCATGCCAGCCATGCCGAATCCAAGGGGCATGCTGATGCCGAGCATCATGGCGCTCAGGACGGTGACGGCCATGATCACGCCAAAGGCCACAGCGACGCAGAACATCATGAGGATGGACCGAAGACGGGCTCTCATGGAGGCAAGTTGTTTACCGAAGATGGATTTGGCCTGGAGTTATTGTTGGCTGAAGAAGGTGGTGAGCCTCATTTTCGTGTCTGGCTGTTCCAACAGGACAAGCCCTTGGCCCCTTCAGCAGCTAAGGTTTCTGTGACGTTGACGCGGCCGAACGGAGAAAAGCAGGAAGTGGCCTTCAAGGCGGAACAAGACTTCCTGATCAGTACCAGTCCGATCGCCGAACCCCATGCCTTTGAAGCAGCTATTACCGCTAAGATGGCTAATACACCGTTCCTGTTCATCGATACGAGGGAAGAAGGAAAAATCGAACTGACTGATGAGCAGGTCAAATCGGCCGCCATCAGTATCCAGAAGGCGGCCCCTGCCAAAATCCGAACAGCGGCACAACTGCCGGGTGAGATCCGCTTCAATGAAGATCGGACAGCTCACGTTGTGCCGCGGTTAGCTGGTGTCGTTGAAAGTGTCCCGGCCAACCTTGGGCAATTGGTCAAGCGCGGACAGATATTGGCAGTTATCGCCAGTACCGGACTCTCCGAGCAGCGCAGCGAACTGTTGTCGGCGCAGAAGCGCCTGACGCTTGCCAAATCGACCTACGAGCGGGAAAAAAAGCTCTGGGAAGAAAAAATTTCCGCCGAGCAGGACTACCTCCTGGCACAGCAGGTTTTGCGGGAAGCTGAAATTGCCGTCGCCAACAGCCAGCAAAAACTGATTGCGCTGGGGGCAAGCCCGAGCGTTTCGGGAAGCCTCAACCGCTATGAAATCCGGGCACCTTTCGATGGCATGGTCGTGGAAAAGCACATCGCGCTCGGCGAAGCGGTCAAGGAAGATGCCAGCATATTCACGGTTTCCGACCTGTCCACGGTTTGGGCGGAAATCGTTGTTCCCGCCAAGGATCTGAACATCGTTCGCATCGGCGAAAAGGTCGTCGTCAAGGCGACTGCATTCGAATCGAAGGCGGAAGGCGGCATCTCCTATGTTGGCGCCTTGCTCGGCCAGGAGACCCGTACGGCCAAGGCGCGTGTCATCCTGGACAACCCAAAGATGGCCTGGCGGCCTGGCTTGTTCGTTAATGTCGAAGTGGTCTCCGGTGAGGCCGAAGTCCCGGTAAGCGTTGTGGCCGAAGCAATCCAGACGATCGGGGACAAGAGCGTTATTTTTATCAAGGTGGCTGACGGCTTTGTTGCCCAACCCGTCACCTTGGGGCGTTCTGACGGCAAGCTGATCGAAGTGCTCAGCGGTTTGAAGGCTGGAACGCCATACGCTGCAGCCGGTAGCTTTGTCCTGAAATCGGAGCTCGGCAAGGGCAGCGCCGAGCATAGCCACTGAGGCGGGGGAGAACAACATGTTTGAACGCATCATTCGCCTCGCCATCGAGCACCGCTGGCTGGTCATTTTGGCCGTGCTTGGCATGGCCGTACTGGGCATCTACAACTACCAGCGCCTGCCGATCGACGCGGTGCCCGACATCACTAACGTCCAGGTTCAGATTAATACGGCGGCACCTGGTTATTCACCACTGGAGGTTGAGCAACGGGTGACCTATCCGGTCGAGACCGTCATGGCCGGATTGCCCCATCTGGAACAAACCCGCTCCCTGTCGCGTTATGGCCTGTCCCAAGTCACGGTGATTTTCAAGGATGGAACGGACATCTATTTCGCTCGCCAACTGGTCAATCAGCGTATTCAGGAAGCCAAGGAAAAGCTTCCGGCTGGAATTTCGCCGGCCACGGGGCCAATTTCGACAGGTTTGGGGGAAATTTACCTGTGGACCGTAGAAACCGAAGACGGAGCCAGAAAGCCAGACGGTAGCGCCTATACGCCGACCGATTTGCGCGAGATACAGGATTGGATCATCAAACCGCAGTTGCGCAATGTGCCGGGAGTTACCGAAATCAACTCGATCGGCGGGTTTGCCAAGGAATACCAGGTTGCGCCCAGCCCTGAAAAACTCGCTTCCTATGGGCTGACGTTGCAAGACGTCGTAACCGCTCTCGACCGCAACAACAGCAACGTCGGGGCAGGCTATATCGAGAAGCGTGGCGAACAGTATCTGATCCGGGCGCCAGGCCAGGTACGGAGCATCGAGGACATCCGCAATGTCATTCTCGGCAATGTGCAAGGGGTGGCGATCCGCGTTCGCGATGTAGCTGAGGTCGGTATCGGCCGCGAACTGCGTACCGGTGCCGCAACCGACGACGGTCGTGAAATCGTCCTCGGTACGGTGTTCATGCTGATTGGCGAGAACAGTCGAACCGTCTCTGCAGCCGTAGACAAGAAAATGGTGGAAATCAACCGCAGCCTGCCCGAAGGAGTTAAGGCGGTCACCGTCTATGACCGGACTGTTCTGGTGGATAAGGCGATCAATACCGTCAAGAAGAATCTCCTTGAGGGCGCTGTTCTGGTCATCGTCATTCTGTTCCTGTTCCTTGGCAACATCCGGGCAGCGGTAATCACAGCTATGGTGATCCCGCTTTCCATGTTGTTTACCTTTTCAGGAATGGTGACTTACCACGTCAGTGCCAACTTGATGAGCCTCGGAGCCCTCGACTTCGGGATCATCATCGACGGTGCGGTCGTGATCGTGGAAAACTGCGTGCGCCGACTGGCCCATGCCCAAGAGCATCACGGACGGCCGCTGACCCGGACCGAGCGCTTCCACGAGGTCTTTGCCGCATCCAGGGAAGCACGCCGACCGCTGCTTTTCGGCCAACTCATCATCATGATTGTCTACCTGCCAATCTTTGCGCTCACCGGCGTCGAAGGGAAAATGTTTCATCCTATGGCCTTCACCGTGGTCACGGCTCTGGTTGGCGCCATGATCCTCTCCGTCACCTTCATCCCGGCGGCAGTAGCGCTGTTTATCGGTGCGAAGGTGGGAGAAAAGGAAAACATCCTGATGCGGACCGCCAAGCGCTGGTATAAGCCAGCGCTGGCCAGTGTCATGACCAATAAGCCTGTGGTCCTGGTCTTTACAGCCGTTATTGTCATTCTCTCCGGCTTGCTCGTCACCCGCATGGGGAGTGAATTCGTTCCCAGTTTGAATGAAGGCGATTTCGCCATTCAGGCACTGCGTATTCCGGGAACCAGCCTGTCCCAGTCCGTTGCCATGCAGCAACAACTGGAAAAGCGGCTTAAAGCGGATTTCCCGGAAATCGAGCGTGTGTTTGCGCGGACAGGAACAGCTGAAATCGCTTCCGATCCCATGCCCCCCAATATCTCGGACGGCTACATCATGCTGAAGCCGGAAACGCAGTGGCCCGAGCCAAAGAAATCCAGGGATCAACTGCTGGCAGCCATACAGGAGACCGCTGGTAAGCTGCCGGGCAATACCTATGAATTCTCTCAGCCAATCCAGTTGCGCTTCAACGAGTTGATCTCCGGGGTCCGCAGCGATGTCGCGATCAAGATATTTGGCGACGACATGGATGTGATGAACGAAACGGCGGGCAAAATTGCCGCCGTTCTGGGAAAGATACCCGGCGCATCCGAAGTCAAGGTGGAGCAGACGACCGGCTTGCCCATGCTGACCGTCAACATCGATCGCGACAAGACCGCTCGCTATGGGCTCAACGTCGGCGATGTTCAGGATGCGATTTCGACGGCCATTGGTGGTCGAGAGGCTGGAACCATGTTCGAAGGCGATCGACGCTTCGATATTGTCGTTCGTCTACCCGATAACCTGCGTTCTGATATCGAATCGATGAAGCGTCTACCGATCGCCTTGCCAAAAAGCACTGCAGTCAGCAACGGCATCGAGGGGCGTACGACCTATATCCCTTTAAGTGAGGTCGCCAGCCTGGAAGTCGCGCCGGGGCCCAATCAAGTCAGCCGGGAGAATGGCAAGCGGCGCGTGGTCGTCAGTGCCAACGTTCGGGGACGGGACATCGGCTCGTTCGTGGGCGAAGCACAGACACGCCTGGCAGAGGTCAAAATTCCGACCGGCTATTGGACATCCTGGGGCGGAACCTTCGAGCAACTGGAATCGGCTTCTCAACGCCTGAAAATTGTCGTACCTGTTGCCTTGCTGCTGGTGTTCACGCTGCTGTTTGTCATGTTCGGCAATGCAAAAGATGGATTGCTAGTGTTTACCGGCATTCCGTTCGCGTTAACGGGCGGTGTCGTTGCGCTTTGGTTGAGAGACATCCCGCTGTCGATTTCAGCCGGTATCGGTTTCATTGCCTTGTCCGGTGTGGCGGTACTCAACGGGCTGGTGATGATTGCGTTCATCCGTAGCTTACGAGAAGAAGGACGCACTCTGGATGATGCCATTCACGAGGGAGCATTGACCCGCTTGCGTCCCGTGCTGATGACGGCCTTGGTCGCTTCCCTCGGCTTTGTTCCCATGGCAATAGCAACGGGCACCGGTGCCGAAGTTCAGCGTCCGCTCGCCACGGTAGTGATCGGCGGCATCCTGTCATCGACTGCACTGACGCTTCTCGTTCTGCCCCTTCTTTATCGTCTTGTCCATGGCAAAGATGCTGAGGAAGAGGATTTCACCGCCGAGTCGGCCCCCGAGCCGACACAAGCATAAGGTTTGCAGGCGTGGCCGGAGGCTTGGCGCTGAAACAGCGAATCAGGCAACCGGTCACATATCTACCGACTCAGTTCGCGGAGGATGTCATGGGATTTTTTGAAAAGCTCTTGCAGGGGATGGCCGGCGGCCATCAAGGTGGTCATCAAGGAGGTCATCATCGCGGCCAGGGGAATTATCCGGGCGGTGATCATGGCTGGGGACAAAATTACCCGTCGAATACCGGGCAGCCCAGTGGCGGGGTAGCCGCCGGTGGCCCTTCTTGCCCGAAGTGCGGCATCGTGCCCAATCCGGGCGCGCGCTTTTGCGCGCAATGCGGCACAACGCTGCTGCCCGGTGCTTGCGCCGCCTGCAATGCAAGCCTGGCGCCGGGGGTGAAGTTTTGCCCGAACTGCGGCAAGGCGCAGCAACCTTGATGGCGGGAGCGTCACCCCATGCTCGACCATCTCCTCCACAGTCACCTTGAGTTTCGGCCGATCGTCGTCGGCCTGGGCTTGATGATTACCGTCCTGGCCTTCTATGTTTTTGTCTGCTGGCGCGAGGGAAGGCGCACGTCGAAGCCGAAATTTTCCGCCGAACTCCGGCGTCGGCTGCAGGCAGTGAAGCAGGGATCGAAGAAACGCCACTCCGGAAAGGAACCGCCACCATGAGTGCAAGCCACACTCACGCGCTGCCGAGTACCGGGAACGAGCGGGCCTTGCGCCTTGCCCTGGTGCTGACTTTCGGCTTCCTGATGACCGAAGTCGTTGGCGGCATTCTGACTGGCAGACTCGCCCTCATCTCGGACGCTGCGCACATATTTGCGCTCGCCATCGCCCTGGCTGCCATCCGCATCGCCCGGCGGCCGGCCGATGTCCGGCGGACCTATGGCTACCACCGGTTCGAAATCCTGGCGGCGTTCAATGCCTTGCTGCTCTTTGCCGTCGCCCTCTACATCCTGGGCGAGGCATATCAGCGCTTCCTGCATCCGCCCGAGGTTCACCCGACGGGAATGCTGGTCATCGCCGGCATCGGCTTGGTCGTCAATCTGGTCAGCCTTCGATTGCTGAGTGGCGGCCAGGTCAGCCTGACCGCCCATGTAGTCCACGACCGCTCTTTCTCGCCGGAGGGCAATTTGATTCCCACCTGGCCCAGCGCTTCAAGGTCGTTCACACGACGCTGCAATGCGAAACCACCCCCTGCAACCGCCAGGCGGGGGGCTGCACCTATGTCGCCGGCACGCCCGGGTACATGGAAGAGCCGCATCGCCATTCATCAAGTTATCAACCCAAAGGGAGCAACCCCATGAAGCTATTGCATGTCATCACCGTTCTCGCTGCGTTTTGCGCCATCCACCAGGCCTCGGCCGCGGACGATCACAAGGGCCACGCCCATGACGAAAAACCGGGGCAGGCACATGCCCACGACGTCAAACCGCAGCATGGCGGCATCGTCTCGGTCGTCAAGGACATCAACTATGAGCTGGTGGCGAAGGCCGATGCCCTCACGCTTTACGTCACCGACCATGATCAGCCGGTAGATACCAAGAACGCGTCAGCGACGATGACGCTGCTGTCCGCATCTGAGAAAACAGAAGCCAAATTGCTGCCGGCCGGGGGCAACAAGTTGCAGGCGCAAGGGGCCTTCAAGATCCAGCCCGGCATGAAGGCGGCGGCTTTGGTGAAACTTGGCGACAAAGCGAGTCAGGTTGTTCGGTTCACCCTAAGGTAGTTGCTTATCTCAAGAGTCCAAGCGGGACCGGTCAGTTATAGCAAACCACTTGCCTGTCCGTCCCCGCCAATTGCCCAGTTGATCGAAGGAGCGCCATGCAGCCGATTAATCGCCCCGATAATGCCTCTTCCGATATTTCTATACGGCATGCTGAAAATCGTCCAGACGTCCAAGGGACTTCGCCGCTTACCGATTCTTTCGCAAACGCTTTAGGGCAAGCGATACAACGCCAAGGAGACGATGCGTCAAAAGGCAACCCTCGTCACTTCCCGGTTTCCGATGCAGGGCCTTCGTCGAAGAATTTCATGGAAATGGCGCTCGGTATTCGGGCTTATCGCCAGCAATTAATCGCTTCAAATATCGCGAACGCTGATACTCCCGGTTACAAGGCTATCGATATCGACCTCAATGAGGCCATGAAGAAAGCCCAATATACAACGGGATCCTTTCCGGGTTTGGCTACAACATCCCCATCGCATATTGCCTCAGATCCAGCGGGGGGATCTTATAAAGGAGTTGCGATCAAATATCAGGAGCCAAACCAGATCAGTGCCGACGGCAACACCGTCGAGATGGATGTGGAGCGATCTAAGTTTTCTGATAACGCAATCATGTACCAATTTACTCTGGATCGCGTGGGCGGAGAATTTAAACATATGCTGGAACTGCTAAGAGATCTCAAATGAGCCGGTTCAATGTCGTTAAGATGGGATCGCTGAGCATCGGTCGATATACGCTGCAGAAAGAGCACTCGCCCAATAGGGGGCATCTCGGAAAATGGAAAATCAAGCACGCTAAGCCGATTGCAGCGGCCGTTACCCAGTTCAAGGTGCCATCCGCGATGGCTTCAAAAATATTATCGCCAGTGACAGGCGCAGTGATGGTCCGCCGATGAAATGCTTTGACCAGTCGGCCCTGCAGCATAACAACGAAAGAGAGTGCCAATGAACGAACCAACGACCCGGCTGCGGCTCGACCTGCCGCTGCTCCTGCCCGACGCCGACGACCGCTGCGTCGGCCGACTGATCGCCGCGCTGTCGGGAAGGCCCGGTATCTCCGAGGCGCATGTCGCGCGCGACGCCGACGCGCCGCAGTTGTGCATCCACTACGACCCGGCACAGATCAACATCGGCCGCGTCCGAGAACTGGTTCATGCCGCGGGCGCGGAGATCAGCGAGCGCTTCGGGCATTTGGTCGTGCGCGCCGACGCAGCGCTTCATGCGCGCGCCGCGCGCAGCGTCGCCGACGGGCTGCGCAGTATACCTGGCGTGCTCGAAGCTGATGTCGCTGCTTCGGGCGCGGTGCGGATCGAATACGACCGCCAGAAGGTGTCGGCGCAGGTCTTGCTGGAACACGCCGCCACGCTGGGCCTCAAGGCGCCCGATGCGGCACCGGCAGACGCGGCGAAAGCGGACGACCACGCCGGTCACGACCACGCCAAGGCAGCCGGTGACCACGCCGGCCACTCGCACGCCGGCGGCCCATTCGGTGAGATGACCGAACTCGTCTTCGCCGGCACTGCCGGCGCGCTGCTGGGTGTTGGCTGGCTGCTCGAACGCGTGGTCGTCAGTCCGGCGTGGCTGCCTACGGCGCTGTACGTCGCGGCCTATTTATTCGGCGGCTACTACACGGTTCGCGAAGCGTTCGACAACCTTCGCGCAAGGCGCTTCGAGATCGACACGCTGATGCTGGTGGCCGCCATCGGCGCTGCAGCGCTTGGCAAGTGGGCCGAAGGCGCCTTGCTGTTGTTCTTGTTCAGTCTGGGACATTCGCTGGAGCACTACGCGATGGGCCGCGCCCGCAAGGCGATCGAAGCCCTGGCCAAGTTGGCACCAGAGACAGCCACCGTGCGCCGCGCCGCCGGAACCGAGGAAGTCGCCGTCGCCGCATTGCAGGTGGCCGACGTCGTGATCGTGCGCCCCAACGAACGACTGCCTGCCGATGGCGTGGTGGTGGTCGGGACGACCAGCGTCAACCAGGCGCCGGTGACGGGCGAGAGCGTTCCGGTCGACAAGCGGCCAGTGGCCGACGCGCCGGCGGCACTGGCCGCGTTCGACCGCGTTAGCGCCGAGCATCGCGTCTTTGCCGGCACGATCAACGGCTCGGGCGCGATCGAGGTGATGGTCGCCCGCCGCGCCGAGCAATCGACGATGGCGCGGGTGGTAAAGATGGTCACCGAGGCCGAGGCGCAGCGCTCGCCAACGCAGCAGTTCACCGAACGCTTCGAGCGCCTTTTTGTGCCGGCAGTGCTGGTGCTCGTAGTGGTGCTGCTGTTCGCCGGAGTGGTGATCGACGAGCCGTTCTCAGCCAGCTTCTACCGTGCGATGGCGGTGCTCGTGGCGGCCAGCCCGTGCGCGCTGGCAATCTCGGTGCCGAGCGCCGTCCTCAGCGGCGTGGCTCGCGCTGGCCGCGGTGGAGTGCTGGTCAAGGGCGGCGGGCCGCTCGAGAACCTGGGCACGCTGACTTCGATCGCCTTCGACAAGACCGGCACATTGACCGAAGGCAAACCGCGGCTGACGGATGTGGTGGCGATGCCCGGGGTTAGCGAAGACGAGTTGCTGGCCCTGGCCCAGGCGGTCGAACAAGGCAGCGACCATCCGCTGGCTTCGGCCGTCGTCACCGGTGCCGCCGAGCGGCTGGGCGGACGGGTCGCACTGCCTGCTGTATCCGACGTCAAAAGCATTACCGGCCGCGGCGTGCAGGCGCAGGTCGCTGGCGAGACGGCGGTGATCGGCAAGCCGGTGCTATTCTCCGAACTGCCCGATTCGACGCTGCCGCCCGAGGTGGCAGCGGCCAATGACAAGCTGGTTGCCGCGGGCCGTACGACGATGGTGGTGCGTCATGGACAGCGGTTCCTGGGCGTCATCGCCGTGATGGATACGCCACGGCCCGAGGCCGCGCGGGTGATGGCCGAACTGCGCGAGCTCGGCATCGAGCGACTGATCATGATTTCTGGCGACAACCAGCAAGTGGCCGAGGCGGTGGCCAAGAGTGTGGGCCTGACCGAGGCGCGCGGCGATCTGATGCCCGAGCACAAAGTCGATGCGATCAAGGCGCTGCGTGACCAGCACGGCAAGGTCGCGATGGTCGGCGACGGCGTCAACGACGCGCCGGCAATGGCCAACTCGACAGTGGGCATCGCGATGGGTGCGGCGGGCTCCGATGTCGCGCTGGAAACCGCCGACGTCGCGCTGATGGCCGACGACCTGGCGCAATTGCCTTTCGCTGTCGGCCTGTCGCGCAGCACCAGCCGCATCATCAAGCAGAACCTCTATGTGAGCCTGGGCGTCGTCGCGGTGCTGATCCCGGCCACGATCTTCGGCCTGAACATCGGCACCGCGGTGCTGTTTCACGAAGGCTCGACGCTGATCGTCGTGGTCAACGCGTTGCGACTGCTGGCCTACAAGACGGCTGAGCGGGCGGCCGCTGGTGCGGTGCCGAGTGCGGCTGCGGCTTGACAGCAGACCGCACACCGAATCCCTGAGTCAACTTGTCCGAGCCGATGCAGACTTTCAAGAAACATAAATTAACGTGTTCATTATCTAGAAAGCCTTGCCGATCAAGGCCTTGCACTGGGCGTGTGACTTGGCGGTGTCAAAGCCGGGTAAAATGCGTGTCGGCATTTATTCATTTCATCAGGCGATTCAGCAATGGAAATTACCGTTTTAGATGCTGTGGAACAGGCCAACCAGATGCAGGCCAGCGAACGCAGTGTGGCGCGCCTGAATATGCTAGTGGCGATCACCGTCGCTTTCCTCGCCACCTTCATGGGGATTTGCAAGGTCAAGGACGATAATATCGTTCAGGGAATGCAGCAGGCGCAGGCCAACAAGCTGGACCGCTGGGCGTTTTATCAGGCACGCAATATTCGCGAAGAAATCGCCCAAGCCGCTGTCGTTCAGCTGAGACTGGCTGCGGCAGGAAAAGCGCCACCGGAACAAGCGGCCTATATCGATGCCATCCAGACATACGAGAAACTGGCGGCAGAGCAAAACAAGAAAAAAGAAGAATTGCGCATCAAGGCCGAACAGGATCAGAAGGATTATGACTCAGGCAATTATCGCGATGATCAATTTGATCTTTCTGATGCCTTGCTGGCAATTGCGATTGCATTACTGGCGGTGACGGCGCTGACCCATCAGCGCTGGCTCTACTTTGTCGCGCTGATCCCGACGGGATTTGGCGCCGTAATGGGGTTGGCAGGTTTACTCGGTTGGGCGATTCACCCCGCAGGCCTGATACGCCTTCTATCTCGATGTTTATCAGTTGGCTGCGAAAAAATATTCGCGGAGGCTCCGAGTCGCTCGTGCATAGTCGTAGATTGGGCAAGGTTCAACTTGAAATGTTGCAAATTCCTCGTATGAGAGCTTGGATATCCAAGCAGCAGATCTTCATTCGAAGCCTGGCGTGGCTCGCGCTGGTGCTCGGGCTGAAGCTCGTCGTTCACTTGCTTGGTTGGGAGATGCTGGTCTTGAGCCCCCTACACGCCACCGCGGTCGCAGGTGGCTTCTTCATCCTCGGGTTCATCCTGTCGGCCACCATCGCAGACTACAAGGAAAGCGAGCGGCTTCCCGCGGAATTCACGGCTATCGTCGAGAATATGTACGAGGACGTGCTCTTGATCAGTCGCCGCTACCCGTTGGACATTGAGGGGTTCCGCGAAGGACTGCTCGCGGCGCTGAACAGCTTGCGCGACGATGTAGTGTCGGGCAACAGGGAGACCCACCATCACGTGTTTGCGCTGGGGGAGTTCTTCGCGCAGATGGAGAAGGCCGAAGTGCCGCCCAACTACATTGTCAAGCTGAAGCAGGAGCAAGCGCAACTGGTTCGGAATCTGTTCCGCGTCAACTACATCCAGTCGATCCGCTTCATCCCGTCGGCGTTCTTTCTGGCGAAGTCAGTGCTGCTCGGCACCATCGGTCTTCTGCTTCTGACGGCCCTTGAGCCATTCTCGACCTCCTTCGTCGCCATAGGACTGATCGCATTTGTCTTCATTTACATCTTGAGGCTTATTGAGGTAATCAGCACGCCTTTCCACCCCAAAGGGAGTACGCAAGACGACATCAGCCTGTTCCAGGTTGAGCGGACTGCCGAGCACCTAAAGCGGCGCACGGGCAATGCAGAAAATGGCCACTAGCTCGTCGCGAATCTCTCCTCGTGCCTTGGAAGTTGGCCAAAGGGACCTGCAGTAAGAATCGCAGTGTAAAAATGTACGTGATTAGCGAGCGATCTCTGCCCGTATGATTCATCAAATCTCAACCCACGCGGAGTTCTGCTGCCGGGGATTTTCACGTCTGATGCTCAAGCGTGACAAGGGTTTCCCGGCGATCTTATTCATTTACGAAGGAATCCTTACGCCTACCCCAGAAGGAAGAACATGATCGATGAGCCTCAAGTAACGACTCCAGCAACTCGTCTGCCTGACAGCAAACCCTCCGGTACGGCAGCGGGGCGCCACCGGCAGAACCTCATCTGGGCGCTGGCACTGACTTCGGCCTTCATGGCCATCGAGGTTGTCGGCGGCCTGTGGACCGGCAGCCTGGCCCTGCTGGCCGACGCCGCACACATGCTGACCGATGCCGGCGGGCTGGCGCTGGCGCTGCTGGCGATCCGCTTCTCGGAGCGCCCACGCACGCCACAGAAGACTTACGGCTATGTGCGGATGGAAGTGCTGTCCGCGCTCACCAATGCCGTCGTGCTGCTGCTGTTGACGGTCTACATCTTCTACGAGGCCTACCAGCGTTACCTCAATCCACCCGAGATTCTGGGTGTGCCGATGCTGGCGGTGGCCGCAGCCGGCTTGGTGGTCAACCTCATCAGCATGAAGCTGCTGGCGGCCGGCTCGAAGGAAAGCCTCAACGTGAAGGGCGCTTACTTCGAGGTGCTGGGCGACATGCTGGGTTCGCTGGGCGTGCTGGTCGCCGCCGGCATCATCATCTTCACCGGCTGGAAGCTTGCCGACCCGCTGATCGGCGCCGGCATCGGGCTGCTCATCCTGCCGCGCACCTGGACCCTGCTCAAGCAGGCGATCCACATCCTGATGGAAGGCACACCGCCCGAAGTCGACGTCGCGCTGCTTGAGCGCACGCTGCTCGCAATCCCCGGAGTGACTGCGGTGCGCGACCTGCATGTGTGGACCATCACTTCCGGCCTGGACTCGATGAGCTGCCACCTTGTCGTCGATGGCGGCGCGGACGCCAAGACCGTGCTCGCCGCGGCGCGCGGGGCCATGGCCACCCGGTTCGCTCTGTCACACACGACGATCGAGATCGAGGATGCCGACAGCGCCGCGGCCGAGGGCGCTCGCGCTGTGTAGTCGGGGTCGTCTCAGAAAACGGAAAATAAAGCACGCTAAGGCGTAGCCGGCCTTGCTAGGCTTGCTACGCCTTGTAGCGACGCAATCAGCGGGCAGGAAACATTCCCCTGCTGCGAGTGGCAGGCGCACACGAGTTCAGACAGCACGGTTTCCATGCGAGCCAGGTCGGCCATCTTCTCGCGCACGTCCTTGAGCTTGTGTTCGGCCAGGCTGCTGGCTTCCTCGCAGTGGGTGCCATCGTCGAGCCGCAACAGCTCGGCAATTTCGTCCAGGCTGAAGCCCAGCCGCTGCGCCGATTTCACAAACTGCACCCGCGTCACATCCACCTCGCCGTAGCGGCGAATGCTGCCGTAAGGCTTGTCCGGCTCCGGCAATAAGCCCTTGCGTTGATAGAACCGGATGGTCTCCACATTGACCCCGGCAGCCTTGGCGAAGGTGCCAATGGTCAGATTATCAAAAATATTTTGCATATCACTTGACTCCGTACATGACTACGGAAGTAAGGTTACGCTATTCATTTCAATTTCGAAAGGACAAGTGCATGTCTGAACCACAAAATGGGCGTGGTGCCCTCTTCGCCAGCGGGCTGGCCGCCATCCTTGCCTCCACTTGCTGCCTGGGGCCGTTGGTTCTGGTTGCCCTGGGGTTCAGCGGGGCCTGGATCGGCAATCTGACGGTGCTGGAACCGTACCGCCCGATCTTCATCGGCGCGGCATTGGTAGCGATGTTCTTCGCCTGGCGGCGCATTTTCCGGCCAGTACAGGCATGCAAGCCGGGCGAGGTGTGCGCGATCCCGCAGGTGCAAACCACCTACAAGCGCATTTTCTGGATCGTGGCCGTGTTGGTCTTGGTCGCGGTCGGTTTTCCCTATGTCATGCCATTTTTCTATTAATCAGGAGTTCACCATGAAAAAACTGTTTGCTTCCCTCGCTCTCGTCGCCGTCGTTGCCCCCGTGTTGGCCGCCACCCAAACTGTCACGCTGTCCGTGCCTGGCATGACCTGCGCCACCTGTCCGATTACGGTCAAAAAGGCACTGAGCAAGGTCGATGGCGTCATTCAGACCAAGGCGAGCTTCGAGAAGCGGGAAGCTACCGTCACCTTCGAAGATGCCAGAACGAACGCACAGGCACTGATCCAAGCCACGACCGATGCCGGTTATCCGTCCCAGGTCGTGAAGTAAGGCGGCCCGCCGCTACGCACCGGCACTCGGTACTCGATGCCCTACTTTATCCACCAAACCTCAAGGTAACGCGCCATGGCCGATTGCTGTTCATCCACCGAATGCGAAACGCCGCACCCCAAGAAGCACCGGTGCCCGGTCCATGGGATGGAATGTTCCGAAGTCTCTGCCAGGACGATCGCCCATCACATCCGCGATGCCTGGAAGTGGGTCGGCAAGGCAGGCCGTTACTTCTTCTGTGACGACCCCGAGTGCGATGTCGTTTATTTCGGGGACGACGGCACCCTCATCCTAAAGTCGCAACTGCGAACCCAAGTTGGTGCGAAGGAAGCCTTCGACGATTTTCTCGTCTGTTATTGCTTCGGTGTGACGAAAACAGATGCGCTGAGCGATCCAGGAATCAGGAACTTTGTCATGACGCAAACGAAGCTTGGGCTTTGCGCGTGCGATACGAGCAATCCATCCGGGCGTTGTTGCCTTAAGGATTTTCCTGGGAAGCGTAAAACTGAATAACGCAGTAGGCAGGTTGGGTTACTCCCTTTTTGTCGAGGGGGCGGCAGGTAATCAGCTCGGTCCTTACTGGATATCAGAGCAGTCATTGGATATTCGCCAGCGCCAATTGGCCTTGATGGTCGGGGTGTGGTTCTGGGATTCGTCTGCCAGCCAGCCTTACTGCGGCCCGGACGGCTGCGCACTACCAGCTAAACGTGGATGATGGGATTCGCCGTTACCGAAACGAAAAAGGAAAACTGTATGACTACCTTGAAGATCACCGGAATGACCTGCGATTCATGCGCTACGCATGTCAAGGAAGCCCTGGAGACAGTGCCGGGCGTACAGTCGGCGGTCGTGTCCTACGCGAAGGGCACAGCGCAGCTCGCCACCGAACCAGGCATGTCGCCGGATGCGCTGACTGCCGCCGTGGCCGGACTCGGCTACAAGGCCACGCTCGCCGATGCCCCGCCAGCTTCGATGCGCGGCGGCCTGCTTGATAAAGCGACGGGATGGCTGAGTGACGGCGACAAATCCGGCGGCGATGGAGACGGACTGCATATCGCCGTCATCGGCAGCGGCGGCGCTGCAATGGCCGCAGCACTGAAAGCGGCCGAACTCGGCGCCCAGGTCACGCTGATCGAGCGCGGCACCATCGGCGGCACCTGCGTCAATGTCGGCTGCGTCCCGTCCAAGATCATGATCCGCGCCGCCCATATCGCCCATCTGCGCCGTGAAAGTCCATTTGACGAGGGCATCTCAGCGACTGAGCCTGCAATTGACCGCAGCAAACTGCTGGCCCAGCAGCAGGCCCGCGTCGATGAGCTGCGCCACACTAAGTACGAGGGCATCCTGGACGACAATTCCGCCATCACCGTGCTGCACGGCGAGGCCCTCTTCAAGGACGGCCAGCGTCTTATCGTGCGCATGAACGACGGCGGTGAGCGCGTCGTGGCATTCGACCGCTGCCTGATTGCCACTGGTGCCAGTCCGGCCGTTGCGCCCATCACTGGTTTGAAAGACACGCCGTACTGGACCTCCACCGAGGCCCTGGTCAGCGATACCATTCCCGAACGCTTGGGCGTGATCGGTTCGTCGGTGGTCGCGCTGGAGCTTGCGCAGGCATTTGCTAGACTGGGCAGCAAGGTCACGATCCTGGCGCGTAGCACGCTGTTCTTCCGTGAAGACCCAGCCATTGGCGAGGCCATCACGGCGGCTTTCCGTGCCGAAGGGATTGAGGTGCAGGAACACACGCAGGCCAGCCATGTGGCCTATGCAAACGGAGAATTTGTGCTCGCCACGGGACACGGCGAAGTGCGTGCCGATAAGCTGCTGGTTGCCACCGGCCGAGCGCCGAACACGCGCAGCTTGGCGCTGGAAGCTGCGGGAGTCGCCGTCAATGCGCAGGGAGCCATCGTCATCGACAAGGGCATGCGCACCAGTACGCAACACATTTATGCCGCAGGCGACTGCACTGACCAGCCACAATTCGTTTATGTAGCGGCGGCAGCCGGCACCCGCGCGGCCATCAATATGACTGGCGGGGACGCGGAGTTGAATCTGACCGCAATGCCGGCGGTGGTGTTCACCGACCCGCAGGTCGCCACCGTGGGCATCAGCGAGGCGGAAGCGCATTTGAAGGGCATCGAGACCGACAGCCGCCTGCTCACGCTGGATAACGTACCGCGTGCACTCGTCAACTTCGACACACGCGGCTTTATCAAGCTGGTCATCGAGCAAGGTAGCGGACGACTCATCGGCGTGCAGGCGGTGGCACCGGAAGCGGGCGAACTGATCCAGACGGCTGTTCTTGCCATTCGGGCGCAAATGACCGTGCAGGAACTGGCCGATCAGTTGTTCCCCTACCTGACAATGGTCGAGGGGTTGAAACTTGCTGCGCAGTCCTTCTTTAAGGACGTAAAACAACTTTCGTGCTGCGCGGGATGAAGAAAAGGAGATGTTCGATGAACGCCTATACGGTATCCCATCTGGCCCATGATGCCGGTGTGAGTGTGCATGTGGTGCGCGACTACATGCTGCGTGGATTGTTGCGGCCGGTGGAGCGCACCGCTGGCGGCTACGGCTTGTTCGATGCAGATGCTTTGAAGCGGCTATCGGCCTTGACATGCTGACACGGCTATGCCGGGCACTGGATGCCGCAGGCGACGATGAAGCGGTGGTGCATCTTGCTAATCTGCTCCAGCTTTTGGAGCGCCGACGTCAGGCGCTAGCAGACTTGGAAGCGCAGTTGACCTTTCAGCTAACCGAACTGGCACACGATACGGAGATTTCGTCATGAACCGTCCTGAGCGTATTCCCGTTGAGACACGCAAGCCACTCACCGGCTACCTGTGGGGCGCGCTTGCTATGCTGACCTGCCCCTGCCATCTGCCAATTCTCGCCGTCGTGCTGGCCGGAACGACCGCTGGTGCTTTCATCGGGAAGCACTGGATTGTTGCAGCCATCGCGTTGACTGGCTTGTTCGTACTTTCCGTGACGCGGGTGGTACGGGCCTTCAGGGGAAGTTCATGACCGATTCCCAGCCCCTCGACCTCGCTAGAATGTCAATTTAGACTATACCCCAACCTGATGTCAGGGCTGACCGCTTACAGAAGTCCGGATAGAGTCGAATATTCAATTTATTGACACATGCCGCGACAGGTCATGGATTTCGCTCGGGAGAGAACTTTGAAAGGTCAACGCGTCGGCTACGTCCGGGTCAGCAGCTTCGATCAGAACCCGGAGCGTCAATTGGAACAGGTTCAGGTGGACAAGGTATTCACCGACAAGGCATCGGGCAAAGATGCGCAGCGGCCACAACTCGACGCACTGCTGGCCTTCGTGCGCGAAGGCGATATTGTCGTGGTGCATAGCATGGATCGGCTGGCCCGCAACCTGGACGACCTGCGCCGCTTGGTCCAGAAGCTGACCCAGCGCAGGGTGCGCATCGAGTTCGTCAAGGAACACCTCACGTTCACCGGCGAAGACTCGCCGATGGCGAACCTGATGCTCTCGGTCATGGGTGCGTTCGCAGAATTTGAGCGGGCCTTGATCCGCGAGCGGCAGCGTGAAGGTATCGCGCTCGCCAAGCAGCGCGGGGCCTACCGAGGCCGCAAGAAAGCGCTGTCACCCGAGCAAGCGGCCGAGTTGCGACAGCGGGCCGCCGCTGGTGAGCAAAAAGCGACGCTGGCACGTGAGTTCGGCATCAGCCGGGAGACCTTGTATCAATACCTGAGAACGGACGACTGACCTTGCCGCGTCGCTCAATACTTTCCGCGACGGAACGGACGGGCTTGCTGGCTCTCCCCGAAAGCCAAGATGACTTGATCCGCTACTACACTTTTAACGAAACCGATGTGGCGCTGATTCGGCAACGCCGGGGCGATGCGAACCGGCTCGGTTTTGCGGTGCAGCTCTGTCTGTTGCGTTATCCAGGCTATGCACTGACCAGCGACTTGGCGGTAGCGGAACCGGTCATCCAATGGGTTGCCCGCCAAGTCCGAGCTGAACCCAGCGCGTGGGCCAACTACGGCGAGCGCGATGAAACACGGCGCGAACATCTCCAGGAACTGCGTGCCTATCTCGGGCTGTCACCGTTTGGCCTGTCTGACTTCCGCTTTCTGGTACGTGGCCTGACCGATTTGGCCATGCAGACCGACAAGGGCTTGGTGCTCGCCGCTCAAGCGCTGGAGACACTGCGGCAGCGGCAAATCATCCTGCCGGCACTGACCGTTGTCGAGCGGGCCTGCGCGGAAGCTGTGACGCGTGCCAACCGGCGCATCTATCGGACATTAACCGAGCCGCTGACGGCTCAGCACCGGCGCCGGCTCGACGATCTGCTGAAGCTCAAACCGGAGAGCAACATCACCCGGTTAATTTGGCTGCGCCAATCACCTGTCAAGCCGAACTCCCGGCACATGCTGGAGCACATCGAACGTCTGAAGGCATTCCAGGAACTGTCTCTGCCTGAGGGCATTGGCCGCCACATCCACCAGAATCGCCTGCTGAAGATGGCACGGGAAGGCGGACAGATGACGCCGCAAGACCTTGCCAAATTCGAGAGCGAGCGGCGTTATGCCACCCTGGTCGCATTGGCCTTGGAGGGCTCAGCCACGGTCACGGATGAGGTGGTCGATCTGCACGACCGCATTCTGGTCAAGCTCTTCAGTACCGCCAAGAACAAACATCAGCAGCAGTTCCAGAAACAGGGCAAGGCGATCAACGACAAGGTACGGCTGTACGCCAAGATCGGCCATGCCTTGCTGGAGGCCAAACAGTCCGGCACTGATCCGTACACCGCCATCGAGACCATCATCCCTTGGAAAGATTTCACGCAGAGCGTCACCGATGCCGATCAACTCGCCCAAGCCGAGTCGTTCGATCACTTGCACTTGGTCAGTGAGCAATTCAACACGCTACGCCGCTATACGCCGGAATTCCTGGCTGTGCTCAAGCTGCGCGCAGCACCAGCAGCGCGGGGCGTGCTGGACGCCATTGAAGTAGTGCGCGGCATGAATTCCGACAGCGCGCGAAAGGTGCCGGCGGACGCGCCGACAGCCTTCATCAAACCTCGCTGGAAATCACTGGTCTTCATCGACGGTGAAATCGACCGCCGTTTTTATGAAATCTGCGCCCTTTCGGAACTGAAAAACTCGCTTCGCTCTGGCGACATCTGGGTGCAAGGCTCCCGCCAGTTCCGCGACTTTGACGAATACCTGTTGCCGGTCGAGAAGTTCGTCACACTGAAGCAGGCGAAAACGTTGCCGATTGCAGTGAACCCGGACTGCGACCAATACCTACATGAGCGGTTGCACCTGCTGGAAGAACAACTGGCGACAGTCAATCGTTTGGCGCTGGCCAACGAACTACCGGATGCCATCATCACCGACTCCGGCCTGAAGATCACACCACTCGATGCCGTTGTTCCCGAAGCGGCGCAAACGCTGATCGACCAGACCGGCATGTACTTGCCGCGCATCAAGATCACCGAGTTGCTGATGGACGTAGACGACTGGACGGGCTTCACCCGCCATTTCGTTCATCTGAAGGATGGCGAACCGGTCAAGGATCGGACGCTATTGCTATCGGCCATCCTGGCCGATGCCATCAACTTGGGGCTGACTAAAATGGCCGAGTCCTGCCCCGGTGCGACCTACGCCAAGCTGGCCTGGCTGCAAGCCTGGCACGTCCGTGACGAAACCTATTCCGCCGGGCTGGCCGATCTGGTGAATACCCAGTTACGCCATACTTTTGCTGCGAACTGGGGTGACGGCACCACGTCATCGTCTGATGGGCAGCGCTTTCGGGCGGGTGGCAAAGGCGAGAGCACCGGCCACGTCAATCCGAAGTACGGCCACGAACCCGGCAGACTGTTTTACACCCACATTTCGGACCAGTACGCACCGTTCAGCACAAAGGTGGTCAACGTCGGCGTGCGCGATTC
Source organism: Betaproteobacteria bacterium HGW-Betaproteobacteria-6 (assembly GCA_002842145.1). Taxonomy (GTDB): domain Bacteria; phylum Pseudomonadota; class Gammaproteobacteria; order Burkholderiales; family Rhodocyclaceae; genus Azonexus. The sequence goes on from PHCF01000033.1 coordinate 25,922, forward strand.
GACCTACGTGCTCGATGGCCTGCTGTACCACGAATCTGACTTGCGGATCGAGGAACACTACACCGATACGGCCGGCTTCACCGATCACGTGTTTGCCTTGATGCACCTGCTGGGATTCCGTTTTGCGCCGCGCATTCGTGACCTGAAGGATACCAAGCTGTATGTACCCAAGAGCGGAGAGGACTACTCAGCACTGAACACGATGATCGGCGGCACGCTGAATATCAAGCACGTCCGTGCCCATTGGGATGAGATTTTACGACTGGCGGCGTCCATCAAGCAGGGTACGGTGACGGCCTCCTTGATGCTGCGGAAACTCGGCAGCTACCCACGCCAGAATGGCTTGGCGGTTGCGCTGCGCGAACTGGGGCGGATCGAGCGCACGCTGTTTATCCTGGACTGGCTGCAAAATGTCGAGTTGCGTCGTCGAGTCCATGCCGGGTTGAACAAGGGTGAGGCGCGGAACGCGCTGGCCCGGGCCGTGTTCTTCAACCGGCTTGGCGAAATCCGCGACCGCAGTTTCGAGCAGCAGCGTTATCGAGCCAGCGGACTCAATCTGGTGACCGCCGCTATCGTTTTGTGGAACACCGTCTATCTCGACCAGGCAACGCAGGCGCTGCGCGAGACCGGCAAACCCATCAATGACGGACTGCTGCAATATCTGTCGCCATTGGGCTGGGAGCACATCAACCTTACCGGTGATTACGTCTGGCGGCAAAACAAGAAGGTTGAGGATGGAGAGTTTCGGCCGCTACGCAGCGGAAAACCTTAGCGTACGATTTTTTCCGAATTCTGCGGCGACCCCGTGTTCGGCCTGTTCCGCCTTCTCGGTTATCGCTTTAGTCCGCGACTGGCGGATGTCGGCGGCACGCGCTTCTGGCGCATCGACCCGCAGGCTGACTACAGCTTGCAAAAAATCGTACCGCACTGGGACGACATACTGCGCCTAGTTGGATCACTCAAGCTCGGTCTGGTGCCGGCCACCGGCATCATGCGCACGCTCCAGGTCGGTGATCGGCCAACCCGGCTGGCGCTGGCTATCGCGGAATTCGGCCGGATCGACAAAACGCTACACACGCTGACCTACATCGATGACAAAGCCAAACGCCGGGGAACGCTGACGCAGCTGAACCGGGGTGAAGGGCGCCACAGTGTTGCGCGGGCCGTATTTCATGGCAAGCGTGGCGAGTTGCGCCAGCATTACCGCGAAGGGCAGGAAGACCAGTTGGGTGCGCTTGGTTTGGTGCTAAACATGATCGTCTTGTGGAACTCCATGTACATGGAGGCCGCCTTGGACCAACTGCGCGCTGACGGCTACACGGTGAAGGACGAAGACGTGGCGCGGTTGTCGCCGCTCCTGCACGAGCACATCAACATGCTGGGTCGGTATTCGTTCTCGGTGCCTGATGCTGTCGCCAAAGGCGAATTGCGCCCTCTACGGGATCCGGAGGACGAAGAGTAGTCAGTGCAGTCGCAGGAATGGAGGGCTACAAATTCCGAGTGTGCGGGAACGGCGGGCAGCACTACTACTCGATAATCAATGACAAATACCTAACCCGGTTTTCCGTTCCACTGCACCCGAAACCCCCGGTTGCGCCGCTTGGCCAGGAGAGCGCAACACCGCCGGCCACGATCAAGGCCATGCCGGCGACGATACGACGGTCCGCATGTTCCTTGAAGACCACCCAGGCCATGGCAGCGGTGAGGACCGCTTCCAGATTAAGCAGCAACGAGGCCGTGCCGGCACCGGTAGAGGTGAGACCGAGCACCAGCAGAAAGGGAGCGATGACGCCGCCGAAACCGATAGCCCCGGCAAACCAGAACCACTCTTTGCCTGAGAGGCCACTGCTTTGCCAGCCCCGGTCGCGCCATAGCCGAATCACGGCCAGCCCCAAGCCACTGCCGAGATAGAGCAATCCGGCCAGTACCAGTGGTGATGTCTCGCCGATCAGCAGTTTGACGAAAGGGGTGCTGCCACCGAACAGGGCGGCAGCCAGCAAGGCAAGCCAGACGGCAAGCGGGGTTTTCATTTCAGGTTGAAAGTCGCCTTAGCCTCGGGCTTGCCGGCCAGCGTGACCGTCAGCGCGGCACGCACGCCGACACCGACCTTGAAGCGTCCCTTCGCCGCCATGCGGTTGTCGCCTGCCGGCTCAAGGGCGACGACGGTCTTGTCGTTGCCGGCGTAGATCGTCACTTCGGCCTTTGCACCTGCGGTGGCGATGGGTTTGCCGTGGTCGGAGACATGGACGGTCAGCGTATCGGATTTGGCAACCAGTTCGTAGGTGAACGATCCCATCTCGCGCACCACGCCGCCGTGCTTCGGCCCGTGGTCATGGCCTGCCCCGGCATGGACGGTCGTCACGACCAGTGTGGCGGCACCCAGAAAAGCAATCAGTAGTTTCTTCATTGTTCCTATCTCCTCATGCTTGAATCGTTTGACAGTCGGTTTGGTGCGATTTATCGCCGTGCCTTGTGTTGCCATTGGGTATGGCAGGAAACGCATGCCGTCTGGAGTTCGGCCAAGGCCGCCGACGCCTCCAGCCATTCGGATTTCTCCGCTGCCGAGGCGACGGCATTAGCCTTGGCGTCAAGTATCTTGTCGTAGGCCAGTAACGACTGCTTGAAGCTGTCCTGATCGGCCGCTTCCATGATGGTCCAGGGTTTGTGGCGAGGGGCCGGATGATTGACGATCACGGCGACACCCTCGCGCACGAGCTGCTTGTTTTGCAGCAGGATGCCGTCCTGTACCCAGTTCAAGGCGCGGCCGAGAATCTGCATCAGATCGCGGTAGCTCATGTCGGCCGGTCGCTTGCTGGCGACCAGCGCCTCGGCATTCTGCTGCGCCAGGGCAACGGGTAGCGCGACGGCGAACGACAGCGCCAGGGCGATGACCGGTTTGAAGCATCTACCAAGTTTATTTTGCATGGTTGTTCCTTTGGGTTAAGGGAGAATCAAGACTCGTCAAGGACATCGCTGGTTCTTCGGCGCCGGGTTTAGCCGCTTTCGAGTTTCTGACGGATAGACCCGAAGCGCAGGTAAAGCGCCGGCACGACCAGCATGTTGAGCAGCGTCGAACTGGCCAGCCCGAACAGAATGACGACCGCCATCGGCGACTGAATTTCGCTGCCCGGCTGACCGGCGGCAAGAGCCAGCGGCACAAGGGCGAGTCCGGCCGCCAGCGCGGTCATCAGGATCGGCACCAGGCGTTCCTCGGCACCGCGCTTGACCGCTTCGGCTGCGTCGCGCACGCCCTCATGTTCGACCAGATGGTGGATGTGGGCGATCATCATCACCCCGTTGCGGGTGGCGATGCCGAACAGCGTGATGAAGCCGATGATCGAGGCCACCGACAGGACGCCACCGGAAACGAAGACCCCGATCACCCCGCCGATGATGGCGAGCGGCAGGTTGAGCATGACCAGCAGCGCATCGCGGGTCGTCTTGAAAGCGACGAAGAGCAGCAGGAAGATGCCGACGACGACGGCGACTCCCAGAAATAATAGGACGCGACCGGCTTCCTCGGCGCTCTCGAACTGTCCGCCGTATTCGACGTGATAGCCCGCTGGCAGTTGCACCTCGCTGCCCACATTTCGCCGGATGTCGTCCACCACGCTGGCCAGGTCGCGCCCGGCGACGTTGGCCATCACCACCATCTTGCGCTGCACGTTCTCCCGCGTGATGTAGTACGGCGCCCGGTCGTTGCGGATGTCGGCCAGGGCCGAGAGCGGCAACCGGGCACCGCCCGCCGTGGTGACGAGCGTGGTGCGCACGGCATCGAGGCTGGCCTTGCTGGCAGGGTCGAAGCGCAGCGTCAGATCGTAGGTCGCCTGGCCCTGTTGGACGCGACTCACCGCCATACCGGAGAAGGCCGTCTCGACGGTTTCCGCTACCTGGCGAATCGACAAGCCATGGCGAGCCAGCGCGTCGCGTTTGAAGCGCATGGTCAGGAAGGGGATGTCGTTTTGCTGCTCGTCGGTGACGTCGACCGCGCCTGCGACGTTCTGCACAACCCCCTTGATTGCTGCGGTCAACCGGCGTAATTCGGCCAAATCCGGGCCGAAAATCTTGACCGCAATATTCGAACGGCTACCCGACAGCATGTGGTCGATGCGGTGGGAAATCGGCTGGCCGACGACGATCTGAGTCCCGGGTACACTGGACAGATCGGCACGCAGCGCGGCGAGGAAGTCCTCCTTGCTGCGTTCGCCCATTTTTAGCGTGATCTCCATTTCGGAAGCCGAAACGTCCATCGCGTGCGGATCGCCCTCGGCGCGGCCGGTACGGCGGGCCGTGGCCACTACCTCCGGATGCGACAGCAGTATCTGCTCGACCATTTGCCCCAGTCGGTCGGATTCTGCCAATGCCGTACCCGGCAGCGTGGCGGTGCTGATGGTCAGCGTGCCCTCGTTGAAGTCTGGGAGGAAGGCTCGTCCGGCGAAAGACAAGGCAAGCAGGGCAATGAGCAGCGCGGCAACGCTCACCCCGGTCAGCAACTTCCAGCGGGTGACCGTAGCTTCCAGTGACCGACGATAGGTCGCATGCAGAAAATGGATGAAGCGCGGTTCGACATTCTCGCGGACGATTTTCGAGCCGGGCAAGAACAGCGCCGCCAGCACCGGCGTCACGGTGATCGCCACAAGAAGCGAGGCGGCCAGCGAGACCACGTAGGCGAAACCGAGCGGCACCATCAGCCTTCCTTCGACCCCGGAGAGGAAGAAGAGCGGCATGAAGACCAGCATGATGATCAGCGTCGCGAAGACGATGGACCCCTGAATCTCCTTCGTCGCCTCCAACACGACATGCAGCGTGGCCTGCTGCTCGCCCTCCGGCTTGACCAGGTTCTCGCGCAGGCGGCGAACGATGTTCTCGACAACAATGATTGCGTCGTCCACAAGCGCGCCAAGGGCGATCGCCATGCCGCCCAGGGTCATGGTGTTGATCGTCGCGCCAAGCACCTTCATCGACAGGATGGCCGCGACCAGTGACAGCGGGATGGCGATCAAGGTAATGGCCGTGGCCCGTGCCGAGAGCAGGAAGGCGAAGACGATGGCGATGACCAGTACGGCGCCTTCGCTCAGTGCCGTAAACAGGTTGTCGATGGAGACCCGGATGAAATCGGCCTGACGGAAGATGTGGCGCTCGATTTTCATGCCCGCTGGCAAGCCGGCCTGGATGTCATCCAGCGTGCGGTCGAGGCGGTCGGTCAGTTCCAGCGTGTTGGCGCCGGGTTGCTTCTGGATGCCGAGAATCACCGCCGACTTGCCATTGTGCGAGCCGACGCCGCGTTTCGGCGCCGCCCCGATACCGACTTCGGCGATATGGCGGATCAGCACGGGCTGCCCGTTGCGCAAGGCGACCACGGTCTCGGCGATGTCGTTGAGCACGTTGATCCGGCCTTGGCCCTGGATCAGGTACTCCTGCGCAGATTCGACATAGAAGCCGGCTGTGGCATTCTGGTTCGAGTCGCGCAGTGCCTGGCTGACTTCATCCAGTGTCAGGCCGTAGGCCGCCAGGCGTTCGGGCTTGACGGTGACCTGGAACTGCTGGGTATCGCCGCCGATAGGCAGGACTTCGGCGACGCCAGGCACGGCCAGGATGCGGCGCTTCAATACTTGCTCTGCGGCATTCTTCAACTCCATGCCGGAATGCTTCTCGGAATGGAGCGCAATGAACAGGATTTCGCCCATGATCGAGGAGGCCGGGGTCATCGCCGGGGCAGGGAGGTCGGGTGGCAAACCGGCGCGGGCCAGTTGCAGCCGTTCGGCCACGACTTGCCGGGCCAGATAGAGGTCGGTGCCCCACGCGAACTCGACGGTGACGACCGACAGGCCGATCTTGGTGGCAGAGCGTACCCGCCGCACATTGGGCGCGCCGTTCAGCGCCGTTTCGATGGGGAAAGTGACCAGGCTCTCGACATCGGTCGGCGCCATGCCGTGGGCCTCGGTGACGACGGTGACGGCCGGGGCCGTGAGGTCGGGAAAGACGTCCACCGGTGTCCGGCTCGCCTGCCAGCCGCCCCAGATCAGCAGCAACACGCCGGCGAGAACGACGAAGAGTTTGTTGCGCAGCGACCACGCAATGATGTGTCCGATCATGTCGTGCTCCGCTCAGTGCGCATGGCCATGACCGATTTCACCGGTCCTGGTGGAAGCCAGCTTGACCAGCCAGGCACCGCGGGAAACCACGCGTTGCCCCGGCTCCAGGCCATCGACAATCTCGACCCAGTCGCCATCGCGGGCGCCGGTGCGGACCTGGCGACGCTCGAAGGATTCGCCATTGATCATCACGAACACCGTTGCCATCCCGTTTTCGTCGATGACGGCGGAAGCCGGAATGGCCACCGCCTCGCGGGCAGCACCGGCAAACACCTGGGCCTTGGCCGCCATGCCGATGCGCAGGCGCTCATCCGGCTGGGAATACTCGAAAAGCACCGGCACCGTGCGGGTGGTCGCATCGACCGCGCCGCCGGTGGCGATCAGACGCCCGTTCTTGCCGGGGATGATCTCGAAGCCTTGTTCGACGCCGTCGACGTGGAAAGTCGCACCGCTTGGCGCCGTCAGGCGCGCCGCTTCCGATTCGGGAACGCGCAGTTCCAGCCACAGCACGCGGCGGTCGGCGATATGGAAGAGCAAGGCGCCTTCCTGGGCAAAGGCGCCGGGCGCGACGCGAACGTCGGCAATCGTGCCCGACACCGGGGCGCGCAGCGGAATGCCGCCGGCACCGCCGCCATATTGTCCGAGGCGACCCTGCGCCGCATCGAAGCCGGCGCGCGCCGAGGCCTCGGCGGCACGGGCCGCCAGCAGGCGTTTCTCGGGCACAGCTTCATCCTTGAACAGGGTGTCCATCCGGGCATGCTCACGGGCGGCCAGATCGAGTTCGACCTTCGCCTTGCGGGCTTCAGCCTGGAGCGAAGCCAGGTCAGTGTCGCCACCCAGACGCGGTGCCAGGTAGGCCAGGATGTCGCCTTTCTTCACGCTCTGGCCGAGCACCGGAAACTTGCCGGCGCTGTGCACCTGCCCCGGTGCCGGGGCCATGAGCAGGGCTTCGCCGTCGGGCCGGCCGCGAAGCGTGCCGGTCGCGGTGATGGCGGCGCGCAACGGCCGTTTCGTCACTTCGGCGGTGGCGAAATCGACTTTCCACTGCTGTTCCTTGGTGAAGCCGATACCTCCCTCATCATGCTCGCCGGCCACGGCATCGGCGCTCTTGCGGTCGGGATAGACGGTGACCGGGCCGAGCAAGTGGCGCACGGTGTAGTCCGGGGTGGCAACTTCGATGGCCATTTCCCGTTCTCCGGACTGTTTCGGCATGGCCTCCGGCCGGAAGATACCGGGCTGGGTCGGCGTGTCTGTCGTAAATATCTCGTCTGGCTGGCCGCTGCCGCTCAGGATGACACTGACCTTGCCGACTGCCAGCGCCTGGAAATCGGCCAGGCGGGTCAGGTGGGCGGCGAAGGCGGATTTTTCCCCGACGACGAGGCGCGGGAACTCGACGAAGAGTTCGGTCTTGTCGGTGAAGTGGGTGATTTTTTCACCACCGGCGCCGTGAGCATGGCCGTGGCCGGCCTCGGCGGCGGCCGGGTGGCTGCCGTCCGCGGCATGGGGATGGTCGGCCTCGCCGCAGGCGGTCAGCAGCAGCGCGGCACAAAAGGTGGCAATCAGGGTCTTGTTCATTCGGTGACGCTCCCGGTCAGCAGGTCATAGTCGATACGCGCCTGGCGCGCTTTCCATTCGAGGTCGAGGGCCGTCATTTCGGCTTCCAGCGCACCGCGATAGGCATCAAGGAGTTCAAGCAGGGTCGATTCACCGCCCTGGTAGGCGGCTTCGGCAATACGGAGCAGTTCCGCCGATTCTCCGACGGCGCGGGTGCGGTAGTCCGCTGATGCTGCCACTAGTCGTTCCACCTGGCGATGCAGGCCACGCAGATCACCTTCGGCACGGGCGCGGGCGAAACTGAGTTCGCCTCGGGCGTTGAGCGCTTCAGCCGCAGCGCGTTGCTGGCCGGCCTGCTGGCGGTCGAAAACCGGTAGCGGGATCGAGACAGAGATTACCGAGCCGTTTTCCCGGGTGATGCCGTTGTCGATACGCTTGGGGCCGAATCCCAGCGTGACGTCGGGCACCCAGCCCCGGGATGCGGCACGGCCTTCAAGATCGGCTGCTTCGGCGCGGCGGGCAAGCGCTTGGAGGTCGGGGCGGCGCTCAAGACGGGAAAGGGCGCTATCAAGCGGCGCGGGAACGGTGGGCCGCAAGACGCCGGTGACGGATTCCACCGCTTTGCCAGAAGTCCCAAGCAAGGCGGCCAGTCGTTCGCTAGCCCGATCCAGGTCGGCTCTTTCGTTGCTCAGCCGCGCTTCCGCTGTCTGCCGCTCGCGGGCCAGACGGCGCCGGTCATAACCCGAGGCTTCACCTGCACGGGCTAGCTTGTCGACAATACGTTCTACACGGGAGAAGCGTTGAACCCAGGTCTCGGTGACCAGTACAGCTTCTTGTTTGAACAGTGCCTCATGGAATCGGTGGCGGATTTCGGCGGCCAGTTCGCCACGCCGCAGGTTGTTGCCGGCGTAGGCGGCTTCGACGCGACTCTCTGCGGCCTCGCGGCGCAGTCCACGCCGGCCGGAAAGGTCGAAGGTCTGGGAAAGCTGCCAGGTTTCTTCGGTTGAATCTGGCGCTCCACCTTTGCGATCTCGGGTATAGCCGAGTGTCGGGTTGGGTGGCATTCCGGCAGCAGTGGCCTCGGCCTTGGCGGATTCAACGCGCCCGACTTCCAGATCGGCCAGATCGGGACGTGCCAAGCCACGGCGCACCGCCTCGGCCTCGGTCAGGGGTGTGGTTTGCGCCCACGCGGCTAGCGGCAGCGTGAACAGTAAAGCGGATAACAGGTGTCGCATCGGATTCCTCGTGACGAAAAAATAGAGTCGAGGTCACCGGCGGGCGACGTGGCCGGACTGCCGCAAGTAACGGCGTCGGCTAAAACGGTCCCACCGGTTCTACAGCAGAACCGATGGAGGCCAGTCGAAAAGCGAGGGAATGTGCGAGGTAAATGACGACGGCGGCCGCATGGGCGGGTCGTGGGGCAAGGCTTTGCCCAGATTCAGTTGGGGTTCGAAGACGATAATGTTGAGGACGGGATGGAAATGGCCGTCGTGGTGACCGTCATCGTTGTGGCCTTGCTCGGCGAGGCCACCAGCCATTTCGTCGTGATGATCAACATCGCCATCATGGTGATGGTCGTCATCGTGATAATGGAAAACGGATGCCGATCCTTCGTGATCCAAATGACCATCCATGCTCTCCACCGCCGACCAGGCGAACTGGAAAGGAACGATCAGCATGAGGAGGATGGCAAGCATACGACGCATCGGCTTATTGTACCGAAAAGCGATATGGACTGGGTATCCGCTCTTTCGGCGATACCAAACCTCAAGAGCAGTGGATTTCGTACTAAATTATTTTGAATTTATAAAAAAACGAGCAGTCACAATAAATAATCAACCATTATCACGTCTTAGCATTGTGACTTCGTTAGCCTTGAATTTCGTTGATTTAGTATGTAATATCATATTACGTAATATGGTA
>PHCF01000034.1 GCA_002842145.1 Betaproteobacteria bacterium HGW-Betaproteobacteria-6
CAGGGTGATGCCCGGTTGCATTTCGCCCTTGAAGCGGACCAGCACGGATTCCGGCATGTCCAGCGGCATGACGCCGGTGGCGGCGGCAAAGGCGACCAGACCGGAACCGGCCGGGAAGGAGATGCCGATCGGGAAACGGGTGTGCGAGTCACCGCCGGTACCAACGGTATCCGGCAGCAGCAGGCGGTTCAGCCAGGAGTGGATGACGCCGTCGCCCGGACGCAGCGCAACGCCGCCGCGGGTGCTGATGAAGGATGGCAGTTCGCGGTGCGTCTTGACGTCAACCAGCTTCGGATAGGCAGCGGTGTGGCAGAAGGACTGCATGACGAGGTCGGCGGAGAAGCCGAGGCAGGCCAGGTCCTTGAGTTCGTCGCGGGTCATCGGGCCGGTAGTGTCTTGCGAACCGACGGTGGTCATCTTCGGCTCGCAGTAGGTGCCGGGCAGGATGCCGGCCACGCCGCAGGCCTTGCCGACCATCTTCTGGGCCAGCGAGTAACCCTTGCCGTCGTCGGCCGGGTTCTGCGGCAGGCGGAACAGGGTCGACTGCGGCAGGCCAAGGGCTTCACGCGCCTTGGTGGTCAGACCACGACCGATGATCAGGGGGATACGGCCACCAGCGCGAACTTCGTCGAGGATGACCAGGGTCTTCAGCTGCGATTCGGCGATCACGGCACCGTTCTTGACGGCGGTAACCTTGCCGGTGGCTTCGTCTACCTTCAGTTCGATCTCGTCGCCCATGTCCATCTGGCCGGCGTCGATTTCGATCGGCAGGGCGCCGGCATCTTCCATCGTGTTGAAGAAGATCGGAGCGATCTTGGAACCCAGGCAGACACCACCGAAACGCTTGTTCGGCACGAAGGGGATGTCTTTGCCGGTGAACCACAGCACCGAGTTGGTGGCGGACTTGCGGGAAGAACCGGTACCGACCACGTCGCCGACGTAGGCGATCAGGTTGCCCTTGGCAGTCAGCGCTTCCAGCTGCTTGATCGGGCCGCGCGAACCGGCTTCGTCGGCTTCGATGCCCGGACGCGGGTTCTTCAGCATGGCCAGGGCATGCAGCGGGATGTCAGGACGCGACCAAGCATCGGGAGCCGGCGACAGGTCGTCGGTATTGGTTTCGCCGGTGACCTTGAAGACGGTCAGTTTCTGCGAAGCCGGCACGGCCGGACGCGAGGTGAACCACTCGGCATCGGCCCAGGATTGCATGACGGCCTTGGCGTTGGCGTTGCCGCCCTTGGCCAGTTCGGCGACGTCGTGGAAGAAGTCAAAAACCAGCAGGGTCTTCTTCAGGCCTTCGGCAGCGACGGCACCACAAGCGGCGTCGCCCAGCAAATCGATCAGCGGCTTGACGTTGTAACCGCCAAGCATGGTGCCGAGCAGTTCGGTGGCCTTGACGTTCGAAATCAGGGCGCAGGCTTCTTCGCCCTTGGCAACCTTGGCCAGGAACTCGGCCTTGACCTTGGCGGCATCATCAACGCCAGCCGGCACGCGGTAGGTGATCAACTCGACCAGCGCGGCTTCTTCGCCGGCAGGGGGATTCTTCAGCAAGGCCACCAGTTCGGTGGTCTGTTGCTTGGACAGGGGCAGCGGCGGGATACCGAGGGCTGCACGCTCTGCAACATGGGCGCGATAGGCTTCAAGCACGGCGACTTCCTTTCGTAAAGGGTTGCTCTAGGGGATTCTGGGCAAAAACGATAATTCTACGACAGCAACAGGGGGAATCGGTTCAGGCGACATCGGGATGCCTCCCTGCCCAAGTCTTATATATTTTATCTTTTAGATGGCTTGCTGTGAACTTGCTTCGCACACTCCCGACGAGTCTATCCCTTCTCAACTCTCCACAACACATCTCTGCGAGAACGCAAGAAGGCATTCTTTATGAGAAATCAATAAGCATGTGAAATACATCACGAAGCTTATGCCGAAAGGCGTAGATAGTCCGCCGCTTGTATCTGATGCACCTCTTATAAGCCATTAACAAAAGGGAACAGTTCATGAACAGCCGACGCATTGCGCTTGCTTACGACACAAGTCACGAGGGACCTTCCGCCGAGACAGTCGCAGCCCCTCCTCAGGTTGCCGACCTCATCGTCTCCTACCTAGAACAAATGGAAATCGACTATGTTTTCGGCGTTCCCGGCGGTGCCATTGAGCCACTTTACAACGCCCTTGCCCGTAGCAGCCGACGCGGCGGCCCTCGCCCCATGGTCGCCCGCCACGAAGCCGGCGCCGCCTTCATGGCCGACGGCTACACCCGGGAAACCGGCAAGATCGGCGTCTGCTGCGCAACCTCCGGCCCCGGCGCGACCAACCTGATCACCGGCGTTGCCTGCGCCTACGATAACGGGATTCCTATGCTGGTCATCACCGGCCAGCCATCGCTCCCCTCCTTCGGCAGACGCGCACTCCAGGAATCTGCGTGCACGGGGATCAACACCCTCGGCATGTTCCGCCACTGCACACGCTACAACTCCCTGGTTTCGCACCCTGAACAGATCGAGTCCAAGCTGATCACCGCCCTCCAACGGGCTGTACGTGCGCCACGCGGGCCGGTGCACCTGAGCATTCCGCTGGACATCATGAAAAGTCCAAGTCCGGTCAGCCAAGCCTCCTATGACATCGCCCGCAAAATTCGGCCCACCTCACTGCTGGACGCCGACGCCACCGATCAGCTGCTCGAACTACTCCAGCAATCATCGAACATACGCCTGCTGATTGGAGGGTCATGCGGAGAGGCCATTGGCCCCATCCTGCAATTTGCCGTTCTGCGCGACATTCCATTTGTCACGACACCGGATGGCAAAGGCCTGATCAACCCGGCTCACCCCCTGTACCGCGGGGTCTTTGGCTTTGCCGGACACGCAACCGCCAAGCAATGGCTCAATGACGACAATGTCGATTTAGTCCTCGCAGTCGGCACCAGCATGAACGAATGGACCAGTAGCGGCTGGAGCGACTCCCTGCTCAACGGCAAACTTGTCCACATAGACGAATCAGCCGAACACCTTGCCCGTTCTCCGATGGCCAAACTACACGTGCGCGGTCGCCTGCTCAGCATATTCGACCGGCTGATCGAACGCCCCCACATCGCCCGTGAGAATAGCGGACACGAGTATCAGCGTCACCGTAACAGCCGGGAAATACGCGCGCCCAAATGGAGCAAGGAAGGCATGCTGGCGGAGCCCGAGCAATACGTCAGCGATGCCACCCCCATCAAACCGCAACGACTCATGCACGACCTCGGCCGACTATTCCCGCCTAGCACCCGCTTTCTTGCCGATGCCGGCAACAGCGTAGCCTGGTCAACCCATTACTTGAGTCCGGCCGACCGTCGGATAAGCGAGCGCCGTCTGGGTGGCGGTAGCCGACGAAGGGACAACGGACGGCGCCAGACAGAAGGGGGGTGGCTGCGCCTGACCATGGATTTCGCCCCAATGGGTTGGGCCATCGGCGGCGCTGTTGGCACCGCTGCCGGCAACCCGGACGTACCGGTCGTCTGCATCACTGGCGACGGCAGCCTGATGATGAACGGACAGGAGATCTCGGTGGCTGTTGCCGAGGGACTCACGGTGATTTTCGTTATCCTCAACGACCAGGCACTGGGCATGGTGAAGCATGGACAGCGCCTGGCCGGAGCCGAACAGATCGCTTTTCAACTCCCCCTCTCCGATTTCGCGGCCTTGGCCCGTGCCATGGGCGCCGATGCTTATACCATCCGCTCCCCTGAAGAAATGGAAGCGCTCGACATCGAATCGATATGCGCCCGAAAGGGACCAACCTTGATCGACGTGTTCATTGACCCGGAAGAAGTACCACCGATGAACCTGCGCATGCAAATCCTCGGCACCGATATTTGAGAAGATATGACAGCACCTCGCCTTCGCACCGCTATATGGAATGAAGAGGCAGCCTCTGGCGACCCGTTTACCGCCGAGTCCTGTTACTGCCACGGCTATGACGTTTTCGGCGAGATACTCGAGAAAGCCAGCTATCCCGAGTATCTCTATCTGCTTTTTCGGGGCGAAAAACCAGCGCCGGCTACGGCACGAGCACTGGAAATTCTCGCCGTCGCACTGGCCAATCCAGGACCGCGCGATCCCTCTGTCCATGCGGCCATGGCAGCCGGCGTCGGTGGCTCCCCTGCAGCAGCCGTGCTGATGGCAGCCTTGGCCAGCGGGGCTGGCGTTTCCGGGGGCGCCCGCGAAATTTTTCGCAGCATGGAGCTTTGGCAGACTTGCGGCTGTTCGTTGGCTGCTTGGCAGCAAGCCTTGCACCCTTCGACAGAAAAATCGGCAGGCCAGCGCCGTTCGGTCTGGCCGGAAAACGAGCACCCTCCCGGCTTCGCGGCCTACTCGCCACAATTCGCTCTACCGGTTCGGCAGACACTAGCGGCCCTAAGCCGCGTACTTTCAGCAGATAAGCTGGCCTGGCTCCATAGCCAACGGGAGGCACTGGAACAACTGGCCGACTCTCCTTTGGCAATGACCGGTGTCGCTGCCGCTGCACTGACCGACCTCGGCTTCTCCCCAGCCGATGGAGAAATGCTGGCCTTGCTGCTGCGCCTTCCGGGCGCTGCGGCACATGCGCTGGAGCAAGGCCGGAACGGCATACGGCATTTCCCGTTCTTCACCATTGACATTCCCAATGACCCAGGCCCACAAACAGGAGATTCCTACGGTGAACGCTGAAAATCCCCTGATTTTTGGAGAAGGCCCACTGCAGAGCGCGGTTGGCGGCTGCTTTCCCGGAGAGCGCGCAGTCTTTCGCGGCCGCGACCTGCATGCCCATCTGCGCGATGCAGACTGGCTCGACCTCTACCTATTCGGCATCACCGGTCGTCAGCACACCCCCGAGCAACTCAAGGTACTTCATGCGATTTGGGTCAACACCAGCTACCCGGACGCTCGCCTATGGAACAACCGGGTTGCCGCCCTCGCCGGCAGTGCCCGCAGCACCGGAACCCTGGCCCTGGCCGCAGCGCTGGCCACCTCGGAAGCCGCCATTTATGGCCGGCAGATCGACATCGCCTGTGCCGATTTCCTGGAGCGCGCTCAACAGAGTACCCAAGCGGGGGCCAATCTCGACGACGTAGTGCGCGATGAACTGAAGCGAAATCGTAGTATCGGCGGCTATGGTCGACCTGTCGCCCGCAGCGCCAACGATGAACGGATCGGTCCGATTCTTGAGGTTGCCGCCCGCCAAGGTTTTGCTAACGGGAAGCACGTCCGGCTCGCCTTTGCCATAGAGGAAATTTTACTCAACGGTCGTTGGCGCATGCGCATGAACTATGCCGCACTGGCCGCGGCGCTGGCGCTTGACATCGGCCTGACCCCAAACGAGTACTATCTTTACCTTTTTCCCGCTTTTCTTGCCGGCATGCCGCCCTGTTACATCGAAGCCAGCCAACGCCCCGCGCAAACAACCCTGCCACTTCGTTGCTCAGCTATCGATTATGTCGGACCAGACCGTAGATTCTGGTAACA
Source organism: Betaproteobacteria bacterium HGW-Betaproteobacteria-6 (assembly GCA_002842145.1). Taxonomy (GTDB): domain Bacteria; phylum Pseudomonadota; class Gammaproteobacteria; order Burkholderiales; family Rhodocyclaceae; genus Azonexus. The sequence continues at coordinate 5,484 of PHCF01000034.1, forward strand.
GGGGCGTTGCCACGACACAACGTTTGCTCTAGATTGCGGTTCACGACAATATTAAAAAATGCCATGCATCTGGGGGAGGTCGAATGAAACTGGCCGGGATCGCTATCGCAACTTCCATGGCCTTGGTCTTTGGCAATCAGGCGATTGGCCAAGATTTGGAAGCAGAAGAGGATTTGGCTCTCGCCTACGGTGATCGCAGCTTTGTCAGCATCGCCACCGGCACACGGCAACTTGCACGCAAGGCGCCATCGACAGCCACTGTCATTACTGCTGAAGATATCGTCAGCATTGGCGCCCGCAACCTCAGCGAGGTGCTGGAAACGGTGCCGGGCATGCACGTTTCGCGTAACCGCCTGCAAACGATTTATACGCCAACCTACGGCATGCGAGGCATTCTGAGCTCCACCTCGCCGCATGTCCTGATGATGGTCAACGGCATTCCGCGAACCAGCGTCTATCTGGGCAACCCCGATGAGGAACTGGTCGAGTTACCTGTTGAAAACATCGCCCGCATCGAGGTGATCCGCGGACCGGGTTCTGCTGTTTATGGCGCCGATGCCTTTGCCGGCACCATCAACATCATGACCAAGACCGCAGAGGAAATTGACAGCACTTCCTTTGGCCTTCGTGCCGGTTCGTTCAACAGCTGGGACACATGGCTCCAGCATGGAAGCAAGGTCGGCGACCTTGACGTCGCCGCTTACCTGAAGATCGGAGGCACCAGCGGACAACAGCGACAAATTGCAGTCGACGCTGTCGGTCGTAGTGGCCAAGTCAACCTGGGACATGACGACATTGATGGGCAAGTCGACATCAGTTACGGCAGGCTGCGCTGGCGAGCTGGCTACACCCTGCGCAACGACGTCGGCACCGGCGTCGGCGTCGCCGGTGCCCTGGACCCAACCGGCAAGGTACGCAGCGAAAGAATAACCTCGGACCTTTCCTGGACCGACGCCAATTTTGCCCGCAACCTCAGCTTGACCGTGCAGGCTGCTTACATGCAACTCGCCAACGAGATCACGACACCTCTCTACGTCTACCCTGCTGGCACCAGTTTTGTTTCCTGGGGTGGTAGTGCTTTCCCCGACGGCATGATCGGAGCCCCCGACAAATGGGAGCGCCAAGCCAGGTTTTCCGCAGCCAGCGTCTATTCCGGGTTTGTCGACCATCAAATCCGTTTCGGAGTCGGTCACGACGAGATGGAAATTTACAAAACCCGTGAGAACAAGAACTTTTCTCTGCTAACCGGTGTCCCGCTTCTCCTGCCCGGCGGCCTGACCGCGTCAAGCGGAGCCGAACTGTTCCTGGCACCACACAAACGCCGGGTCAACTACCTATACATGCAAGATGAGTGGCGGTTTGCACGCGACTGGACCCTGACCAGCGGAATCCGCCATGACGAATATTCAGATTTCGGCGGCACCACCAACCCGCGCCTGGCGCTGGTGTGGGAAGCGCGTCAGGACATCACCGCGAAACTAATGTACGGAACTGCTTTCCGTGCCCCTTCGTTTATCGAAATGTATGCGACTGGCAACCCAATTGCGCTTGGCAATGCATCGCTAATGCCTGAAAAAATCCGCACCGTTGAGGCCGGTGTAACCTGGCAGGCTCGTCCTGGCCTGCAAGCCACGCTCAGCGTTTTCCGCCACCACATTTCCAACCTTATAACGCAAACTGGCGCCACCTACCTGAATGGCGGCAAACAACGCGGCAGCGGTGGCGAAATGGAAGCGACGTGGGATGCTTCAAGCAATGTGCGCCTGACCGGCCACTACGCTTACCAGCGCAACATCGATCAACACACCGGTAAAGACTCTGGTTATGCTCCGCACCACCACCTCTACACCCGGGCCGACTGGCGTTTCATTTCTGGCTGGAACCTGAGCGGTCAAGTCAATTACGTCGCCGACCGCAAACGCGCCGAAGGCGATTCCCGGCCGCAGATTCCTGACTACACGACGGTCGACCTAACCATGCGCACCGAACGGGTCAAGTTGGGCTGGGATTTCTCCGCCACGGTTTATAACCTGTTCAACGTCGATGTCCGCGAACCGACCAATCTTGGCTCGGGGGTAGTTTACGACTTCCCGATGCCTGGCCGGACCTTCTGGCTCCAGGCCCGTTACAGCCTATAATACGGCCATGACATTGCGTTTATTCCGCTTCGCGCTGATTTGCATTCTAGCCACTGGTATTCTCCAGGCTAGAGCGGAATCAACTCGTATCGCGGTCATTTATTCCGAATCGGATGACAGCATTGCCGGGGTTCTGGGGGGCATTGAAAACACCCCTGGCGTCGAAATCATCCTCCTCGCTCTTAAGGACCTCAACGAACCTCGCCTGAACCAGTTGTTGCTGGCTGCAAATCAACGTGGCGGAGTATTGCAACTGGCCGCAGCTGGAGGCAGCATTGGGCCGATCGCTGTCCTTTACCCGGACATCGGCGAACCCTATCGGAGCGTTTTTTCGAAAATCATTGAGGGCATAGAGGAAAATGCCCAAACCAAGGTCGCCAGCTACGCTATCGGCAGCAACTTCAACATTCAGGCACTGTCCAGTGAGTTGAAGCGGCAGGATATTCGTGTCGTCATCGCGCTTGGCAGGAATGGCCTGAAAGCTGCCAGCACGCTTGACAAGGATATTGGCGTGGTTACCGGCGGCGTCGTTTCTGTCCCGGAAACCGATGGTCGCAGTGCAGCCGTTCTTAGCTTGGCGCCGGACCCGGCACTGCTGTTCGCCAAGCTAAAATCCTTGTCACCGAAAACGCAGCGGGTTTTTGTCGTATTCGACCCCAGTCATAACGCCTGGCTGATCAAACTGGCCCGCGATGCCGCGCGCAGCCACGGCATCGAGTTAGTGCACCAGGAAGCCAGCAACCTGAAGAGTGCGCTAAGCCTTTACCAGGCATTCTTTGCCACGGCCGATTCCCGGCGGGATGCGTTATGGCTACCTCAGGATGGCGCAACGGTGGACGACTCCCTTGTTTTGCCGCTCGTCTTGCAGGAGTCATGGAACAAGAACATCCCGGTTTTCTCGAGCAACGTATCGCATGTCAAGCGAGGAGTCCTTTTCGCGCTTTACCCCAACAACCTTGAGTTGGGACGGAACCTGGCCGCATCCGCGCTTGGCGTAGCCAACGGCAACCAGGCCGTGCGAGGGACACGGCCCTTACGTGACGTACTGACTGCATTCAACACCCGTACTGCCAGCCACCTTGGGCTATCTGTATCATTCGTTCAGCAGCAGAGCTTCGACCTGCTCTTTCCGGAGCATTAGCAAGCCATGGGATGGTTGGCGGGCTGGCTAATACAATTCAAGAGAACAACCTTCCGACGCCAACTGGCCATCCTGTTTGGCATCGGCGTCCTTGGAGTCTCCTTGCTCGCGGCATTTGCCACGTCCTGGCAAGGTAGCCGTCAGTTATATTCCAGCAAACTGGACAACGGCCTGCGCATAACGCAGACGCTCTCCACTCAAAGCCGCCTGGCTCTGGCATTTGGCTCAACCGACAACGTTGCCGAGGCACTTGAGACAGCAGCAGCCTTTCCTGATGTCACCCGGATCGAAATCCGCCACGTCGACGGGCGCGTCCTTTTCGAAAGTGGAAATGCCATTGTCGGCGAAGTTGCCACTAATCTGCCAAACAGCGCTCGCCACCCTTATCTGCTTGCCGAAAACGCCACCGGATGGCGCTTCGTCGCGCCAGTCTGGTCGCTATCGGACCCCGATTCGCAGTTCGAGGTAACCGAGCGCAAGGACATATTGCTTGGATTTGTCATCATCGACCAGAGCAAGGCCACCCTCAACGCACTGGTTAGGGAAGTATTCGTCGTCAATTTCGCGGCCGGCCTCGCCTTCGCCCTGTTTTTCGGCATCGGCTTGCGTTTTCTGGCCCGTCGGCTGATCCGGCCATTGGCCAATCTATCCGCAACCATGGCTCGCGCCGAAAAGGGCGAAAGCGGACTGAGAGCGGACATCTCCGGCCCCCAAGACCTGGCTGAAATGGCCCATGCATTCAACAGCATGATGGTTGCACTGGAGCAACGAGAACAGGAATTGCGCACAGCCCGCGACAGCGCCTTGCGCTTTGCCAAACTGAAATCCGATTTCGCTGCCACCGTCAGCCATGAAATCCGGACACCGCTGAACGGCGTAATCGGTACGCTCGATATGCTCAAGCTCGGGAAGCTGAACGATGAGCAACAGGAATTGCTCGGCCTGGCTTGGGACTCGTCGCAATATCTGCTGGAGTTGATCAACAACATCCTCGACTTCTCCCGCCTGGAAGCCGGCCGAATGGGCATCGATGCCTGCGATTTCGCACTCCAGCCGCTGATTGATGGCGTCATCGGCATGTTTCAAACACCAGTGGCTAGCAAGGGGCTGGAACTAACAGCGACCATCGCCCCAGCGGTGCCGAAAATTCTCAATGGCGACCCGGCACGAATTCGCCAGATTCTGATCAACCTGATCGGCAATGCCGTGAAATTTACTGAGCGAGGCTCAGTCACACTAACAGTCGAACCCCTAGAAGATGGTCGAATATTGCGATTCGGTGTGCGCGACACAGGCATCGGCATAGCCGAGGAGCACCAGTCGGTCATTTTCGACTCCTTCACCCAGGCCGATACCTCGACCACGAGACGCTACGGCGGAAGTGGTCTCGGTTTATCCATCTGCAAGCAAATCGCAAATCTGCTCGGCGGAGAGATTGGTGTCGACGGCAAACCAGGCCAAGGCAGCCTGTTCTGGTTCACTATCCCCTGCGTTACCGGCAGGCCAATAACGTTGCTTCGCCCGGATGCAGACGCGCCGGCCCTGAGCGGCTTACGCATTCTGATCGCCGAGGACAATGTCACCAACCAACTGGTTGCAGCCGGCATGTTGCGCCTGATCGGCTGTTCCAGCGCGATCGCCCGGAACGGTGTGGAAGCGGTGAGCATGTGGCAGGACGGCGACTGGGACCTCATCCTGATGGACTGCTCAATGCCGGAAATGGACGGTTTTCAGGCCACGGCTGCCATTCGGCAACAAGAAGCCGGCCGAGGCACGCACATCCCCATCCTTGCCATGACAGCCAATACGCTGCCTGGAGATATTGAGCACTGCAAGGAAAGTGGCATGGACGACCACCTGCCAAAACCCCTGACACTCAACACGTTGACCTCAAGCCTCGAACATTGGCTGAACTGGAAACCGGACAAAGCGCTCATTCCCCAAGTAGCAAACGATTCCAGCGATCAACTGCTCGACAGTGGCGTTGTAACACGCCTGAGGGAAATTCTTGGGAGTTCGATAGGCGAGGCCGTCCGCCCGTTCCTGGAAGACATGCCTGGTTATCTTTTGGAACTGGAAACCGCCATTGCCGACGGCAACGCCGCCACGCTCCATCAGGTTACCCACGTGATCAAGGGGGCTGCCAGCAATCTCGGGGCTATTGCCTTGGCCGGTGTCGCCCGGGAAATGGAATTGCGGGCCGAGGCCAGCGATTTCAGCGAAACAAATGAACTACTCCAGCGCCTGCGGACGGAATTCGCTCTGGTCGAACCGATTCTGACAGCTGAACTGGATGGAACGTCAAGCAGCCTGCCCTCTCTACGCGAGGATGCCCCGGTTGTTCTGGTCGTGGACGACGATCGCAGCACCCGCTCCGCCCTGCGCAATGCCTTGCAGCGTAGCGGTTTCCGGGTGGCCGAAGCGGGCGATGGCAACGATGCCTTGATCTGGCTGGAAAACAACGACGCCGACGCCGTGCTGATGGATGCCCTGATGCCCGTCATGGATGGCTTTGATGCTTGCCTGGCCCTGAAACGCCACCCACGCTGGAAAGAAATCCCGATTCTGATGATCACCGCGCTTGAGGACCGCCAATCCATCGAGCGCGCCTTCGAGGTCGGCGCCAGTGACTTCATCCCCAAGCCCATCCACCTATCTGTCGTCAATCAACGCGTGCGGCGGGTCATTGACGCCACCCGTGCCGAACGCCATGTCCAGCATCTCGCCTACAACGACGCACTGACCGGCCTGCCCAATCGCCTGCTGTTCATGGAACAACTGAGCCGTGCCATCGAGCATGCCTCGGCCAACACGACCCAGTTGGCGGTACTTTTCCTCGACCTTGACCGCTTCAAGTTCATCAACGACACACTAGGTCACGAGGCCGGTGACAAATTGCTGGCCACCATGGCCCAGCGCCTCAAGGGTTGCGTCCGAGCCGACGACTGCGTGGCCCGCCTGGGCGGCGACGAATTCACGGTCCTTCTTGACGACCTGCCGAACGCCGCTGTTGCCGCCAGCGTCGCCCAGAACATCTGCCGAACGGTGTCTGCACCGTTGATCATCGATGACCAGGAAATCGTCATAACCACCAGCATAGGCATTTCGCTGTTTCCGCAGGATGGCCCTGATCTCAGCCGACTACTCCGTCATGCCGACACCGCCATGTATCGCGCCAAGCAAAGCGGCAGCGGTTTTTGCTATTACGAGGCGGCCATGGAGTCAGCTGTCTCGGACAGATTGAAGCTGGAAAACGATCTGCGCCATGCACTGGAGCGCGAGGAGTTTTCCGTTTTCTATCAGCCGGTGATAGACACCATCACCGGAAACATCAACGGCGTCGAGGCCCTGGTGCGCTGGATACACCCGGAAAACGGCATCGTATCTCCGGCCGAATTCATACCCGTTGCCGAAGAAACCGGACTCATCCTGCAACTAGGCGAATTTGTCCTGCGCAGTGCCTGCCGGCAAACGAAGGTCTGGCTCGACAACGGGATGCCAAACCTCCATGTCGCCGTCAATCTTTCCGCCAAACAACTGGAACAGCCCAACCTGCGGAACATCATTCTCGGCGCGCTGGAGGATAGCGGCCTGCCAGCTTCGGCCCTGGTCCTCGAAATCACCGAAAGCGTGCTGATGGAACGGGCGGCGGAAAGCATCGGCCTGCTATGCGAATTGCGCAAACTGGGCGTCCATATTTCCATTGACGATTTCGGCACAGGCTACTCCTCGCTTTCCTACCTCAAGCACTTGCCGGCCAATACCCTGAAAATCGACCGCTCTTTCGTTCAGGACATGCCGGAAGATGAAGACGCCGTAGCCATCGTCACCGGCATTCTGGCGCTCGCCCACAGCCTGCGCATGACCGTTGTCGCCGAAGGCGTTGAAACGGATGCCCAGCGGGCGACGCTGACCCGCCTGGAATGCGACTGCATGCAAGGCTTTCTTTTCTCCAAACCCTTGCCGGCCGAACTTGTCGAAACGCGGTTGTTTGCCCCCAAACGGCGGAAACGTTCACTGAAGAAGCAAAGCTGACGTTTATTGCCCAATATTTGGGCAACGCGCAAAAGCCTTTTCAGCTCATGAACTTGCCAGGCTTGTCCCGAGCTTATCCACAGCCTTGTCCGACCAGAACGGGGATAACCACACACGAACGGCGTGTAAAATAAACCCACGCACCATTGGCTGTTGGACGTAAAATCATCCCGCACAATTTCCGGGGTGACCCCATGTATCGAAAAATATCTGCTGCGTTCCTGATCATCGGCATCGCCTCGGTCACATCTGGATGTGCCCCGGTGATCGTCTCAGCAGCCGGCCTCGGGGCCAGCGCGATCTTTTCCCATCACGTCAACGGTCAGGCCTCGCGGACCTTCACCGCACCACTCCGCCGCGTCCGGGTTGCCGTGCTGACCGCCTTGAAGAAAATGTCGATCAAGCCGGAGACCACGGAAAAAACGGAACTTGGCCAGCGCATCACCGCCAGCGCCGGGGGGCGCAACATCGAGATTGAACTTGAAGTCGTCACGCCGAGCACCACCCTCATGCGCACGGTGGCCCGCAGCGAAAGCGGGTTGACGGTCGACTCGGCAACCGCCACCGAAATCACTCATCAGACCGAAACGGCAATCGGCCGCACTTAGCCCCGCGCAGAGGCGCCGCTATCCTTGCAGCGGGGCCAAACCCAGCCTTTTGCGGGCCTGACTGCAGGCGGCATGTTCGGTGTCGAACTCCCGGCAGGGCGATGGCCGAACGTCGTAAATCGTGCATTGAACAGCCACGCCGACCTCGCCGGCCAACGCCACGCAGCGCGGTGGGCTGGCATCGGTGCCGCACAGGCGGACGATGGCCGGCGTCACCGGCACCGTCATTTCGACTGGCACGCCCTGCCCCCAGGCAAAGGCGCCACCGGCCAGCTCGGACGGGTGGAAATCGACGCGCATGCTGGAGCAGCAGGCGCCGCAGGTCTGGCAAACGTTCATGACAGGCTGACCCGACAGCGCCACAATTCGTGGCCGGAGGCGAGATATTTCTTTTCGAAAGGTGTCATCGGGTCATCGGTCGCATACCGTTCGGCAACGACCGGCCGGCCGCTGAGCAGGCTCAGCGCCAGGGCCATTTCCTCGATATAGATGCGCCAGTTGCTGCGGCATTCGACTTCGCCGCCCAGTTCTCGCCACACTGGAAACACCGCATGACCCTGCCAGCGCCGGGCCAGATGGCCGATCTTCGGCCACGGATTGGGGTAGAGGTTGTAATGGCGGGCCAGACGGATTCCGTTTTCGGCCAGCAGGCGCCAGAAATCGACCAGATCGGCCCGGATCAGTTGCGCGTTGGCCGGCATCGGCAAGGGTTTGCCACGACTGATGCGGTCGACCGACTGATCGACGCCAAAAACGAAATGATCGGGGAAGGTTTCGGCGATGCGCTGCGTGCTCCAGCCAACGCCGCAGCCGGCATCGAGAATGAGCTGCGCCTGCGGATTCCACGCATGATGCGCCGCCATGGCCGCCGCGAAAGCCTCGCGGTTGTAATCGGCAAGCGGCTTCCGGAACGGGTGCGCCATGTGCCGGTGGACAAGCGCTTCGAGATCGCGGTGCGGGCCATCCTGGGCGCTGGAAATGAAGCGCGAGTTGCCTGATACGGTTTCGTCCATCATGCCGCCAGCCGTTCCGGCATCAGCAACCCTTCGGCGACCAGCGCCGCATCGATATCGGCAGCCCCCTTGATCGGCCGCAAGAGATCGTACAGATCGCCGGCCTCCGGATAGTTCCGGCGCAGCATGGCCAGCCACTGCTTGAGCCGGCCACCAGCATGGACCGCCACGACTTTCTTGCGCACGCCCAACCAGTAGTCGCCCACGGCCGGCCGGATTTCGGCCCAGCCGCCGGTTTCCTCACCGCGCACACGCCGCGCCAGCAACGGGTCGGCCACCGCACCCCGACCCACCATGATGTCGGCGCAACCGGTCGCCGCCTGGCAATTGCGAAAATCCTCGACGGTCCAAACCTCGCCATTGGCGATCAGCGGAATATCGATGGCGGCGCGCACCCGGTCTATCCATTCCCAGCGGGCCGGCGGACGATAGCCATCCACCTTGGTACGGCCATGCACGATCAGTTCGTCGATGCCGGCAGCGACCAGCGCCTGCGCGTTCTCGACGGCTCGGCTGGTGTTGTCGATGCCCAGGCGCATTTTGGCAGTAAACGGAATATGCGCCGGCACCACGGCGCGCACGGCACTGGCGATTTCGTTGAGCAGTTCGGGTTCGCCGAGCAAGGCGGCACCGCCGCGATGGCGATTCACTGTCGGGGCCGGGCAGCCAAAATTGAGGTCGATGCCAGCCGGGTTCAGCGTCACCAGCCGGCTGGCATTCTCGGCCATCAAATACGGATCGGAGCCGAGCAACTGGACGCGCATCGGCGTGCCGGCTGCCGTCTTGCCGCCGTTCAGCAGTTCCGGGCAGATGCGCTCGTAGGTCTTGGCCGGCAGCACATTGGCCGAGACCCGGACGAATTCGCAGATGCCCCAGTCATAGCCGCCAATGGCCGTCAGCACGCCGCGCAGCAAATCGTCGGCGAGCCCTTCCATGGGGGCGAGAAGTATGCGGGACATCAGGCAGATTCCAGAACAAGAGCAGCAAAGGCCGGCATTATAATCGCCCCATGCTGCGCTTAGTTCTCGATACCAATGTCGTCCTCGATCTCTTTCACTGGGGCAACACCGATGCCGTGCCGATCATGGCGGCGCTCGAGGCTGGCGAGATTCAATGTGTCGTCGACAACCGCACGCTCGACGAGTTGCAGCGCGTGCTGACCTACCCGCAACTGAAGCTGACGCCGGACATGATGGCCGAGCGCTACGCCCGCTATTCGCGGCTGGTTGAAGTGTTTCCCGAAGGCGAAGCGCCGAAGCTGCCGCGCTGCAAGGACCGCGACGACCAGAAGTTCCTCGAACTGGCCGCCCGCTGCGGCGCCAACCTGCTGGTCAGCAAGGACAAGGCGCTGCTCAGGCTGCGCGGGAGGACCACACTGGGATTCGAGATCGTCAAGCCGGCCGCGGCGTCGGCATTGCTGGCGACCTGAGATACAACCGGCCGCCGGTGGCTGCCGGGAGTGAGTTCCACGGTCAACCGGAAAAAAATGGCCAAAATCAAAATGAGAAGGACCGGTCATTGAGGCAGCGATTGGCCTTGGCGCGCGCAATCCGCGGCCCCTGTTCATCCTTGGCCGCGCCTCGCGGCAGCGCGGCCAATCGGCGTCGCTACTTCCCGTCAATTTCGTATATCTGCGAGAGCAGCAGGCGGAATGCCGAGCTGTGCCCGGGCTCGGTCGGGCGGACCACCCCTTGATCCTGCAGGACGGCGATCAATTTCATCGGCGCAACGCGCTTGTCACCGACGATTTCGACGTGCCCTGCCTTCACCTCCACGCGCGTCAGACGAAGATCGTCTTCAACCAGGGAATTGCGCTGCTCGGCCAGCGAGAAAATGTCGTCATCCTCGATGCAACGACCGTTTTCCTCATGGCGACAGGTATCGCGCTCATCGGTATCGATTTTCAGATAGCGGGTGACCTGATCGGTCAGCCGGCCCGGCTCGCGAATAAACCGCGACGAGTACGTGATGTCAGCCCACTTCGGACCGGTCGCCACATAGCAGCTCAAGGGCAGCAGCCCGAGCGTCAGCGGATACAACCAGGTTTTGCCACAGGTGCGCGCCGACGCTATTCCCGCGAATGGCCCCGAAATGGTCACCAGGCGCAAATCGACATGCGGGGTACGGCTGCCTTCCGTCACTGAGGCGCGGGCAATCAGTGCGCCCTGGCTATGGCCGATCACCGTCACCTGCGGCACCTGCGACTGCCCGGCCAGTTGCTCGATGGCGGTCCGCAACTCAGCCGCGCTGTGCGCGAGTTTGGCCCGGTCATCATAGGTAAAGCAGGCCGATTGCTGGCCGTGGAAAGCCAGCACCTGGGCCAGGCCGCGAAACTGGCCCGACGAGCCGAAACAGCCATGAACCAGCACATTGATCGGCTGGCTCGCATCGAATCGCAAACGGCGATCCGGATTGTCCGTGCACGGACCCAGGCCGGGAATCTGGAGGGTGATGTTGGCTGGCGGCAGGCGGCCGGGTTCGAGATCGAGCGCGGTTATCGCTTGGCGCGTCGTGCAGCCCCCGAGAAGACTGAGGACAGCCATCAAAATAGCGATGCGAACCATAGTGGACACCTGACGGATTTTGGCGGGGATGAATGATCGAAACAGGCCGTGGCAAGGCTCGATCCGGCAGAGCATTTTGCGGCTAGCGAAATGGAATAACAAGGAACGACGAAGCGGGCAAGATCGGCGGTAACATTGCAATTGCAGGCAGACAGACGCAGGAAAGCAAAAAAGAAATTTAACTTTTGCCAGTATTGATAATAATGTTATATCTTGAAGCTTGTAACAAAAATCATCGCCGATCAGTCTACGCAACCACCTGATGGCAAAAGGAGACTCAGCATGGTGAACATCGTCTGGATGCAAGCCGGTGCCTGCAGCGGCGAAAGCATGGCCTTGCTCTGCGCGGACCGGCCCAGCCTGGAAAACCTGCTCCAGCAATATGACCTGAACCTGCTCTGGCACCCCTCATTGACGGCCGACGTTCGTTTCGGGCAGGTCTATGAGGCGATCACCAGCGGCCATCAAAAACTCGACATCCTGTGCATCGAAGGCAGCCTGATGACCGGGCCTGACGGTAGCGGCCAGTACGACACCTGGAAAGGCCGCGCCAAGATCGACATCGTCCGCGAGCTGGCGCCGCTGGCGACCCATGTCGTGGCGATGGGTACTTGTGCGGCATTTGGCGGCGTCCATGCGGCGGGACCGAATCCGACCGACTGTACCGGCCTGCAATTTCTCAAGGACCAGCCCGGCGGCCTGCTCGGGACCGACTGGCGGGCGCGTAGCGGCCAGCCCGTCATCAACGTCGCCGGCTGCCCGGCCCACCCGAACACGATGACCAAGGTGCTGGCCATGTTGGCCGAAGGCAGCGCACTTGAGCTTGACGCGCTCAACCGGCCGGCCGCCTTCTTTTCCAGCCTCGTCCATCAGGGCTGTACGCGCAACGAGTACCACGAGTACGACATCGAGGACGATGTGCTCGGCGGACGCGGCTGCATGTTCTTCAGCCTCGGCTGTCGCGGCCCGCAAACCCTGGCGCCGTGCAACACCGAACTGTGGAACGGCCACAGCAGCAAGACGCGGGCTGGCGTGCCCTGCTTCGGCTGCACCTCGCCGGATTTCCCGGCCAACCGCGATCTGTTCGTTACGCCCAAAATCGGCGCCGTGCCAAAATTTCTGCCGCTCGGGGTCGCCCGCGCCAAGTACATGGCCTACAAGAACCTCGCCCGCGCCGCGGCGCCTGAGAGGGTGATCAACCGAGAGATGGAGCCATGACCCGCGTTACCGTCGATATCGATCTCAACCGCGTCGAGGGCGACCTCGAGTTCCAGCTCGACCTTGAAGATGGCGTGGTCGTCGATGCGCGCTGCATCGGTACGCTGTATCGCGGCTTCGAACAGATCTTGATCGGCCGGGCGCCGCGCGATTCGCTGGTCATCACGCCGCGCGTCTGCGGCATCTGCGGTACGGCCCACCTCTACGCGGCGACACTGGCCCTCGAACAGATCGCCAACATCACGCCGCCGGCCCATGCCGTGCTGGTGCGCAATCTGTGCCTGATGGCCGAGACCCTGCAAAGCGATCTGCGCCAGAGCTTCCTGTTTTTCACGCCCGATTTCTGCAACCCGCTCTACGCCGGCCATCCGCTCGCTGCCGAACTGGCCGAGGCGTTCGCCCCGCTCAAGGGCAGCGTCGTCCGCGGTTGCCTGAAGAGCACGCGTGAGCTGATCGGCATCGTCGCCATCTTCGGCGGCCAGTGGCCGCACTCGACCTACATGCTGCCCGGAGGCATCACCCAGCCGGCCAACGCCCGCCGGTTGATGGACACGAGTGACATTCTGGCCAGCGTGCGCGCCTGGTTCGAGCAGGCCGTGATCGGCGGCGATCTCGACGAATGGCTGGCCCTCGACAGCGGCGCCGCCCTGTTCCGCTGGATGGCCGCCAGCCCGGCGCGGCAGCGCAGCGCCCTCGGCCTGTTCAACCGTTTCGGCCGCGACATCGGCCTGCATAAGCTCGGCGCCGGCACTGGCCACCTGCTCAGCTACGGTGTCAATCATCGGCCCGACGGTGCCGGCAGCGAATTGCCCGCCGGCTTTTTCAATGCCGACACGCAGCAGGTCGAGCCGCTCGACCACCTGCAGATCAACGAGCACGTCCGCCACAGCTGGTTCCTCGATTACCCTGGCGGCCGCCATCCGTGGGAAGGCGAAACCATCCCCGACCACCAGCCGGGCAGCGACCGTTACACCTGGGCCAAGGCGCCGCGCTATGGCGACAAGGTGGTGCAGACCGGGCCGCTGGCCGAGCTGCGCATTGCCGGCGAAGCGCTCATTGGCGACCTGCTGGCCAGCGAAGGCGACAATACCTGGCTGCGCCAGTTTGCCCGCCTGCGCCGGGCCGGCTGGCTGCTCAATGCTACGGTCAACACGAAAAAACAGCTAAAAACAAAATTGGACGAACCGCATTTCATCGACCCGAAAATCGACGTCTGGCCGGATGGCGAAAGCTACGGCCTGGTCGAGGCGGCGCGCGGCGGGCTCGGCCACTGGCTGCGCATCAAGGATGGCGTCATCGACAAGTACCAGATCGTCACGCCGACTGCCTGGAATGCCTCGCCGCGCGACAGCGCCGGCCGTCACGGCCACTGGGAACAGAGCATCATCGGCCTGCCGGTCGATGATCCGGAAAACCCGGTGGAGATCGGCCACATCGTTCGCTCGCACGACCCCTGCCTGGTGTGCACCGTCCATTTCATCGGTAATCCCAAAAAAACCCATTTCAATGTCTGAACGCCTGCGCATCCTCTGTTTCGGCAACCCGTTGCACGGCGACGACGGCTTCGGCCCGGCCGTCGCCATGGCGCTGCGTCGGGTGCAGTTGCAGGCGCAGGTCGAGATTGTCGATTGCGGCACACGCGGCATCGACGCACTGCATTTCTTCGAACATTGTCCGCATGTGATCGTCGTCGATGCCATGGCCGGCGATCAGCCCGGCCGCCTGCACAGGCTGGCGGCCGACCGGATCCCCGTGGAGAGCGCCGGTAGCGGCGGCCATGGCGCCGGTGTCGGCTACCTGCTGGCGGCCGTACGCGAGACCATGACCACACCGCCGCACATCGATGTGATCGCCGTCGAGATCGGCCCGGTCAAGACCTTCGCGCCCGGCCTGTCGCTCGAAGTGGCCGCCGCCGTCGCCGAAACAACCGAACTGATCCGCACCCGCTGGGCATCGTCCAGCTGCGCCCAGGCCTGCGAACTGAGCGGCGAACTGGAGGTCGTGCGCCAGGCCAATCAGGCGCTGGAAACCGAGCTGATCAAGAGTACCGAGGCGCTCGAACTGCTCATCGCCGAACAGGAAAGACAGCAGGACGAACTGCAGCTTCGCTCGCAGGAACTGGCCCGGCTGCACGGCGCGCTGGAACGGGCCATCGCCACCATGGCCGAAATTTTCGTCATGCTCGGCCCGGACGGCCGGGTCATCCGGGCCAACCGACTACTCGCCAGGGAACTGGGCTACGCGCCGGAAGCCCTTGTCGGCCACTATTTCGAAGACTGCCTGGGTGAATCCGACCGCCAGCAATTGCGCGACATGCTGCCGGTCAACCGGGGCACACCGCTGCTGCTCAACGCCATTCGCGCCGCCGGTGGGCGTTTCGAGGCCGAGCTCAATTTCCGCCGGGCCGATGCGCCGGCTGGCGATGAAACCGGCACGCTGCCCTATCTCGTACACGCCAGCCTGATCCACAGTCAGGCGGGAAAGCTCGAAGGCGCCGTCGTCGTCTCGAGCAATATCGCCATGCTCAAGGGCCGCGAAAAAGCCCTGCGCAACAACGAGCGCCTGCTTCACGAAACCGCCGAGGAACTGCGCAATCACCGCGACAATCTGGCCGCCATGGTCGATGCGCAAACGCAGGATCTGCGCACTGCCAAGGAGCAGGCCGAGGCGGCCAGCCAGGCCAAGAGCGAATTCCTGTCGAACATGTCGCACGAAGTGCGGACGCCGCTCGCCGCCGTCATCGGCCTTTCCGACCTCTGCCTGCGCACACCGCTCAATATCCAGCAGGGGCAGTACCTGAACAAGATTCGCCAGGCCGCCAAGCACCTGCTCGGCATCATCAACGACATCCTCGACTTTTCGCGCATCGAGGCCGGCAAGCTGGAACTCGAGCAGGCGCCCTTCGCCCTGCCCGAGCTCTTCGACGAAATCACCGACCTGCTCATCGAGCGCATCGAGGAAAAGGAACTGGAACTCTGCATCGAGCTCGCCCCCGACGTGCCCGCCAGCTTCATCGGCGATCCGCTGCGTCTCAAGCAGATCATCATCAACCTGCTCGGCAATGCCATCAAGTTTTCTGAAAAAGGTACCCTGACCCTCGGCTGCAAGCTTGAATCGGCTGGCCATGACCTTGCCCGGCTACATTTTTCGGTGCGCGACGAAGGCATCGGTATTTCACCTGCCGAACAGGCGACGCTGTTCTCCGCCTTCAGCCAGGCCGACACCTCGACGACCCGGCGTTACGGCGGCTCCGGCCTCGGGCTGGTCATTTCCCGGCGCCTCGTCGAACTCATGGAAGGCTGCATCTGGCTCGACAGCCAGGCCGGACGCGGCAGTACCTTCCATTTCACAGCCAGTCTCCGCACCGCGCCGGAGGCCGCCCTGCCGGCAAGCGAACTGGCCGGCCGACTGGCTGCTTTCGCCGGGCGCACGGTGCTCGTCATGGACGACAACGCGCAACTGGCCGAAGCCATCGCCAAGCAGGTGCTGCAACTCGGCCTGCGGGCCGAAGTCTGCGCCAGCGGCGAAGAGGTCTTGACCCTGCTGGCCAGCCCGGCGGCCAATTACCTCGCCGCCCTGATCGACTGGCAGACGCCTTCGGGCATGGGCGGCGTCGAGACCATCACCGCCATCCGCCAGACCCTCGTCGAACGGGCCCCGCCGCTGATCCTGCTCGCCCCGCACAACAGCACCACGCTGCCCTTCATGGAACAACATCTGGCCGACGCCGTGCTGCGCAAGCCGGCCAGCCTGCCCCGGCTCTATTCGGCCCTCGCCGGGCCGCTGCAACTGGCGGCGCTGCCGATCTCTCCCCCGACCAACAGCCTGCCCGACATTACCAGCGTCCCCCACCTGCACGGCGCCGACATCCTCGTCGTCGACGACGTCGACCTCAACCGCGACCTCATGCAGGAACTGCTCGGCATGGCCGGCCTCAAGATTCGCCTGGCCGGCGACGGCAAGCAGGCAATCGCCGCCATTCGCCACAAACGCCCGGAACTCGTGCTCATGGATTGCCAGATGCCGATCATGGACGGCTTCACCGCCACCCGCCAGTTACGCGCCGATCCGGCCTATGCCGATCTGCCGATCATCGCCCTGACCGCAGGTGCGCTCGAACACGACCGCCGACAGTGCATCGAAGCCGGCATGAATGCCCACATCACCAAACCGGTCGATGTCGACAAGCTGCTGCAGCTGATCAGCGAGTTGCTCTCCCCCGGCCACGTCCCTGCCATCGCCCTCCCTGCGCAGACGGCGCCGGCGCTGGAACCGGCCTGGATGCTCGACCTGCCCGGCGTCGACGTGGACAAGGGTCTCAAACTGATGCGCAACAAGGTCGATTTTTACCGAAGCATGCTGATCCGCTTCCGCGACAGCTACGGCACCCGCTTCGCCAGCGACCTGCGCGGCGCGCTGGCCGACCAGCGGCATGACGACGCGCTGCGTTTCGCCCACACGCTTAAAGGCATGGCGCGCAACTTGGGCATGGACACGCTAGGCGACCTTGCAGCAACGGTCGAAGCCGAATTGAAAGAGGCGCCAGGCCGTGAACCGCCAACGCTCGACCGGCTATTCGCCGAACTGGCGCGGCTTGCCGGCATGCTCGACAAGCTCAGGCATTAAAACCCGGAATCCCACGGTCAACCGGAAAAAATGGCCAAAAATGAAATGCCGCCTCAGCTTTCCCGGCGGCGGAAGACCCAGCTTTTCTCGTCCGACACTTCCGGCGCGAAAGCGTAGCCGTCCTCGGCAAAATCCTTGAGGCCTTCCGGCTCTTGCAACCGGTTCGTCACGGCATAGCGCGTCATGAGGCCGCGTGCCCGCTTGGCGTAGAAGCTGATGATCTTGTACTTGCCGTTCTTCCAGTCCTCGAACACCGGCTGGACGACCGCGCCGTTGATCTTGCGGCCGACGGCGGATCGCCTTGAGCAGACGCTCGCCCCAGAAAGCGTAGAGATCCTTGCCATCCTTGTTGGCGAATTTCGTGCCCATTTCCAGCCGATAGGGCTGCATCAGGTCGAGCGGCTTGAGGATGCCGTAGAGACCGGAGAGGATACGGACGTGCCGCTGGGCAAAATCGAGGTCGTCAGCCGACAGGTTTTTGGCGGCCAGACCGTCGTACACGTCGCCATCGAAAGCCAGCACGGCCTGCTTGGCGTTGTCCGGCGTGAATGGCTGCGACCAATCGGCATAGCGATTGAAATTGAGCAGGGCCAGCGGGTCGGACAGATCCATCAAGTTGGCGATATCGGCCGGCGACAGCTTGCGCAGTTGCCTGATCAGCGTGTCAGACTGCTTCAACCAGGCCGGCTGGGTATGTGCGGCGACGTGGGGCGGCGTTTTGAAATCAAGCGATTTGGCGGGGGACAGGAAGATAAGCATGAGCTGACTCGAAGGTTTGTGCTGTGCCGCATTTTACCGGCTGGTAAAATTCCATCTTTGAATTTTCTCGCGCGACCGACTTTCCCGCGATGCGGCCGAACTGCAACGTCTGGCCACCGGTCTTTCCGACTCTGGCGGCAAGCTGGAAGACGGCTACTGGGAAGCGCAACTCGCCGACGTTGTCGACAGCCTCCTCAAAAACGGCGCCGAAGACGACATCAACACGGCGCTCGACCGCCTCTTCGAGGCCAATCCGCCAGCCCACGACGAACTGGCCGACATGGTCGAATCGCGGGCTGAAACCAACCGCTTCGAAGCCCAGGGGCAGAGCTACGACATCCAGCTCTTCGCCGCCCCCGTCCTTGCCTGGTCGCGCTTTTCCATCCCGGCCAGCACCCTGCCCAAGAGCACGCTGCAGGCCCTGCACGTCCAGCTCGGCGCCCATGTTTTCGGCGGCGAAGCACGCGTTGCACTGGCTGATTTCCTGTTCAGCCCGGACCAGTTGCCGCGCAGTTTCTGCGACACTTGGCAATTGACCAAACTGCTCGGCGAAGCCGCGCTGGCCGGCAAGCATCTCGGTATCGACATCAGCGGCATGGCCGAAACCAACCGTTTCCTCTCCGACGTCCGTTACATCGTCGGCGCTATCGCCGTGCCGCGCGGCACGCCGCTGTTCCGCTGGAACGAAAAGGATGGCAGCAAGGAAGCGGCGCTCAAGGAATGGATCAAGCAGGGCAGCCCGAATATCGAACCGCTGCTCACCGGTTGCGCCTGGCAACCGCTGCTCCCCGACTCCTACCACGCCGCCTGCCGCAACGCTGATCGCCTCTCGCGGCCCTATTCGGTGAAGGCTTCGGTGGCCTTCCTGCAGAGCATGCTGGCGCTCATGCCGGCCGACATCCGCGCCGTCGTCGGTCCATGCTACGACCGCCGCATGGAGGAATACCGCGTCGGCCTCGGCCCGACGACCGGCGACGAGGTCTATCACGGCATCGTCTGGCCATTGCTCGGGGCCGAGGACGAAGCGACCGATGCCGCCGGCGAGATCGAAGCGGTGCTGCGCGAATCCGGGGTCAAGGACGTGCTTTTCCTCGACCATCATTTCCCGATGGAATTCTGCGACGACTGCGGTGCGCCGCTCTTCCCCAACCGCGAAGCCGAACTGGTCCACGCCGAAATGCCGGAACAGGCGGCGGCCAGCTCGCAAGCCCTGCATTGATGGTCAAGCCGTCGAACGCCGACTGGCTGGCGCGTAGCCAGTCGGCCGTCTGGCACCCGTGCACGCAGATGCAGCACCATGCGCAGACCGGCACGCCCGGCCACCTGCCGCTGGTCCCCATCGCCCGCGGCGAGGGCGCCTGGCTCTACGATTTCGACGGCAGGCGCTACCTTGACGGCATCAGCTCGTGGTGGACCAACCTGTTCGGCCACGCCAACCCGCGCATCAACGCGGCACTCCGCGCGCAACTCGACACGCTCGAACACGTCATGCTGGCCGGCTTCACGCACCAGCCCGTGGTCGAGCTGTCCGAGCGCCTCTCGGCCCTGACCGGCGGCGCGCTCGGCCATGCGTTCTACGCCTCCGACGGCGCCTCGGCCACCGAGATCGCGCTCAAGATGAGCTTCCACTACTGGCGCAACGTCGGCCGGCCGGAAAAGTCCGAATTCCTCTGCCTGCAAGGCAGCTACCACGGCGAAACGGTCGGCGCGCTGGCCGTCACCGACGTCGCCATTTTCAGGGATGCCTACGCGCCGCTGGTCCGCGCCGCGACAGTCATCCCCTCGCCCGATTTTCGCCAGGCCGAAGCCGGAGAGTCGCCGGCCGACGTCGCCCGCCGCGCCGCCGCCGCGCTCGAAAGCCATCTCGAAAAGCATGGCGAGACCATCGCCGCCCTCATCGTCGAACCGCTCGTCCAGGGCGCCGCCGGCATGGCGATGTACGACCCCGAATACCTGCGCCTCGCCCGCGCCCTGTGCGACCGCTTTGAAGTCCACCTGATCTGCGACGAAATCGCCGTAGGCTGCGGCCGCACCGGCACTTTCTTCGCCCATGAACAGGCCGGGAATGATGGCAACCCCATCCGCCCCGACCTGATGTGCCTGTCGAAAGGCATTTCCGGCGGCTATCTGCCGCTCTCCATCGTGCTGTCGAGCGACACGATCTACAACGCCTTCCTCGACGATTCGGTGGCCCGCGCCTTCCTGCACTCGCACAGCTACACCGGCAACCCGCTGGCTTGCCGCGCGGCGCTCGCCACCCTCGATATTTTCCAGTCCGACGACGTTCTTACGGTCAACCGGAAAAAAGCGCAAAAACTGGAATCCGTCCTCGCCCCGCTGGCCGAGCATCGGCAAGTCAAACACCTGCGCCAGCGCGGCATGATTGCCGCCTTCGATGTCGACACCGACGACCCGCACTTTTCGCGCAAGTTCTACCGCGCCGCACTCGAACACGAAGCGCTGATCCGGCCCATCGGCAACACGGTCTACTTGATGCCGCCGTATATCGTCAGCGAGGATGAAATCGTGCATCTGGGCAATGCCATCAACGCAGCGCTCGGCGAATCTCTGGCTTGAACTTCAGACAAATTCGTTTAGAAACAATAGACTGGAAGAAACTGCAGCGCTCTGACGTCGCCCGGGACTACGACATTCAAATATTTTTTTCCGGCGACAGATAATTTCCAGCGAGGCATTGTCCAACCCGGATAGATGCCATCTTGGACTTTCCGACTGGTCCGCTGTTTCGAGGTGGCAGCCCTTTGAGGAGTCGCCATGGACGCCACCAACGATTTTCCGCCGGCAGGAGCACCTAAAAACACCACCTGTCCCATTGCGCCGATGCTTGCTGTCGGCCCGCAACTCGGCGAAGACTCTTTCCGCCGGGTCGTCGAGTGGGCACCGAGCGCCATGGTCATGATCGACCTTGAAGGCATCATGGTGCTGGTCAATGCGCAGACCGAGCGAATGTTCGATTACGGGCGCGACGACCTGATCGGCAAGCCCGTCGAGATTCTCGTCCCCGAACGATTCCGCCAGGAACACCGGGCCTTTCGCACCGGCTATTTCGACGACCCGCAACCGCGTCCGATGGGCGTCGGTCGCGACCTGGCCGGGTGCCGCGCCGATGGCAGCGAGTTTCCCATTGAAATCGGCCTCAATCCCATTGCCACCGAAGCCGGGGTGATGGTTCTCGCATCGATCATCGACATCACGGAGCGGCAACGCGCCCAGCAACGGCTGGAAGATGCGCTGCGCGAAAAGACCGTGCTGCTCAACGAGGTCCACCATCGCGTCAAGAACAACCTGCAGGTCATCACCAGCCTCCTCAACCTGCAGGCCGACTTTGCCGCCGATCCACGCCTGCGGGCGATTCTGGCCGAGAGCTGCGGTCGGGTGAAGGCCATGGCCCTGACCCACCAGTTGCTTTATGAACGGAAAGACTTTTCCCGCCTCGATCTCGGCGATTACCTCGACCGTCTGGTTCAATCGATCCGCTCAAGCTACCGGTCCACCGGAAGCCGCATCGGCCTGCGCCTGATGTTGCCGGAAACCGAGGTACAAATCGACCTCGACCGGGCGATCCCCTGCGGCCTCCTGGTTAACGAACTGGTCACCAACTCGTTCAAGCACGCGTTTACCGGGGAACGACAAGGCGAGATTGTTATCCAAGTAGAAGACAAGGAGGAACATTCAGTTTGCGTCAGTGTGGCCGACAACGGGGTTGGCCTGCCGCCCGACAGTGAATTGGCACACGGATCATCTTTGGGTTTGCAGTTGGTTCAGTTGTTCGTTGAACAACTGCACGGCACGCTGACCATAGAGCGAGGAGGCGGTGTTCGATTTTCCATGTGTTTTCCGAAAAGCATGGCCGTTAAGGAGGATTTATGAGCGCGCGCTTACCGATCAGTCTGATGCTGGTTGAAGACGAGCGGATTGTTGCCTTTGATTTGAAGCGCCAGTTGCAAGCCTTTGGCTATGCTGTCGACAGCGTTGTCGCCAGTGGCGAACAAGCCCTCAGCAAAGCAGCCGAAAACAAGCCCGACCTGGTCCTCATGGACATCCACCTGGAGGGCGGCATGGACGGCATCGAAGCCGCCACGGCGATTCGTGCCCACCACAATATCCCCGTGATTTTCCTGACCGCCTACGCCGAAGATGACACCTTGCGGCGCGCTCTGGACAGCCGCCCCTTCGGCTATCTGATCAAACCATGCGAAGGACGGGAATTGCATGCCACGATCCAGATGGCCCTGGCCCGCCGGGAAGATGAACAGGCCGTCGAACAAAGCGAACAGCGCCTCAAGCTGGCGCTCGATGCGGCCTCGCTCGGCGTCCTGGAATGGTGTCCGCTATCGAACCGGATGAAAGGCGACGTCTACCTCGGCATGCTGTTTGGCAACCGGCCGCAACCGCTCGATGAGCCTTGGGAGACCTTCATAAACCGGGTCGACGAAGCCGACCGGGAACGGGTCAGCAACGCACTGACTTCAAAGTTGCCGGACAGCGAAGCCGTCAGTGTCGAGTTTCGACTCGCCGACAGCGCCGGCCCCATTCGCCGCATGGAAGCGCACGCCAAGGCCTATGGCACGGGCGACCTTGTTCAACGTGTGGTCGGCATTCTTCAGGACGTGACCCAGCGCCATCTTGACGAAACCATGCTGCGCCAATCGAGCGTGGTCTTTCGCACCACGGCGGAGGCCATCGTGATCACCGACGCCAGGCACCTGATCGTTGCCGCCAACAACGCCTATTCGCGTATCACCGGATACCAGGAAGATGAAGTGCTCGGCCTTGACCCGGACATACTGCTGCGTGTCAGCCCGACATTTGAGCAATACGAAGACTGCTTCAAGGACGGTTCGGAAGGGTTCTGGCAAGGCGAGGTACGCTGTCGCCGCCGCGACGGCAGCGAATTTCCCGCCTGGCAAAGCGTCAGCGTCGTGCGCGACACCGATGGCCTGGCAACGCATTTCGTTACCGCGTTTTCCGATGTCACGGCAATTTACGATGCCCAGCAAAAGCTGCAACACCTGGCGCATCATGACCCGCTGACCGGTTTGCCCAACCGCGTCTTGTTCGATCAACGACTCCAGTACGCCATCGAGCAGGCCATTCGTAATGAACAACGCTGTCTCTTGCTCTTTCTTGATCTTGACGGCTTCAAGGTGATCAACGACACGCTCGGCCACGCCGTCGGCGACGAATTGCTGCGTGTCGTCAGCGACAGGTTGCGCGGCGTCCTGCGCAGCAGCGACACGATCGCCCGACTCGGGGGTGACGAATTCGTGATTCTGGCCGGCAGTTTCAACCCGGATTACGCGACACTATTGGCCGATAAAATCCTGGACCAGTTGCGCGTCCCCATCACCGTTTCCGGCCAATCGCTTTCCGTCACCGGCAGTATCGGAATCGCGGTGTATCCGGACAACGGCGCCGATAGTCAGGAATTGATGCGCGCCGCCGACATGGCGATGTACACGGCCAAAGCCGAGGGGCGCAACCGCTCTCATTTCTACGCCAAGGACATGTCGGAGCGGGCCCACCAGCGCATGGAGATCGAGCAGGGCCTGCGCCGCGCCCTGGGAACCGACGGCCTGGTCGTGCACTACCAACCACGCGTCGATCTGGCCAGTCGCCGGATCGTTGGAGTAGAGGCTTTGGTGCGCTGGCAGCATCCGGAACGCGGCATGATTTCGCCGGCAAACTTCATCGGCATCGCCGAGGAATGTGGAATCATCGAACAACTGGGTCGCTGGGTATTGAATCGCGCCTGCTGCGAAATGCACGAGATTGTCCGGAGCATGCCGGCCGGCGAAATCTTCCACGTCGCCGTCAACGTTTCGGCTCGACAATTCCTCGGCGCTGATTTCGTCGCCATCGTCCGTTCAGTGCTCGGTGAAACCGGCTTTCCAGCCAGTGCCCTCGAACTGGAAATCACCGAAAGTACGCTACAGGCCACCGAACGGAGTTTGTCCATACTCCGCGACCTTGAGAACCTGGGCGTTGCCGTCAGCATCGATGACTTCGGGACTGGCTATTCGTCCCTGAGCGTGTTGCGCGACCTGCCCATACAGCGCATCAAGATTGATCGTTCTTTCATCGTCGATCTGCCCGCCAGCCAGAATCAACGGGCCGTCGTCGAAGCCATTGTCGCGTTAAGCAGGGCCATGTTCATGCAGATTACCGTCGAGGGGATCGAGCACGAAGATCAGGCCACCACCTTGCTCGAACTGGGTTGCCAGGAAGGCCAGGGATACTTGTTTGCCCGACCGCTTCCCCTCGTCGACTTGCGGAAACGTCTCGGCAGGAGATTGATCACCGAATAATGGTCCGGTATTAGAGGCGATTGCCTGAGAGCCCCTCCCAGAAGCAGGCGCTGCCACTTTTGAACGGTCGCCTCGGCAACTGCATGACCTGCTGACTTGACCTGCATCAAGCAGAGTATGCGTTTCGCGTTTATATTCTCGCCTATGAGAAAAGTCATAGACCATTCTGGACAATTTGCCCGAACATCCGCTCTCGTCGGCCTTCCGGAAAAGGCCTAGGAATCAGGTGCCGTCCGCCAAAGGCAAATCCATGACCGCACTGTTCCGCATGGTCTCTGCGCTCGCTGCGATCCTGGCCAGTAGCGTGTTGCTGGCTGCCGAACCGCTGCTCGTTGCCGTCAACAACAACGACCGCCCCTTCAGCATGACCAACGAACGTGGCGAGCAGGTCGGCTTCTCGGTTGATATGGCGCGGGCGATTTGCAAGGTTATGGGAAGTGAATGTCGACTTGTACCGACCAACTTTGCCGATTTCATCCCCGGGCTGATTGAAAAACGCTTCGATTTTGTCGTTGCCAACGTCTTGCGGACCACCGAGCGGGAAAAACTGGTGGACTTCAGCAACCGAATCTGGCGATCGTCGTCGATCTTTGTCGGCAAGCCCGGCAACATCGGCCAGATCAGCAAAGAAAGCCTGAAGGGCAAGCTGCTTGGCGTCCAGACGGGATCGGCCCAGGAAAAATACCTGCGGGAAAACTATACGGCCGTCGCCACCATCCTGACCTTCCCTTCGAATATCGAGCGCAACAACGCCCTGACCTCCGGCAAGGTCGATCTGATTTTTGGCTCGACGGTCAGCCAGTATGCCTTCCTGACCACCAAGGAAGGTTCGTTTTTCGAGTTTGTCGGCGGACCGATCGACGGCCAGGGACTCGGCGGCGATGTCGCGATTCCGTTCGCCAAGGGACGCGACGATCTGCGCACCCGCCTCAACGCAGCCATCGAAATAATATTGAAGGACGGCACTTTTGCCAGAATCAACAACAACTACTTCACTGCAAGTGTCTTCTGAAACAGCCGGAACTCCGGAAAAACAGCCTCGTTCGTATCGCTTACGCCACGTCGTCAGTTTTGGCACCTTCCTCACGCTGGCCATCACCTCGCTGGTGTTGATCCTTATCGTCGCCTCCCAGGCCAACATCGCCAAACTCGCCGCCGACACGCGGGACAACGTCCTGCCGGCGATCGTTTCGCAGCAGGATATTTCGCACGATATCGAACGGCTGATCCTGTTCGGCGAGGAATTGCTGAACTCAGCCGATCCGCAGAAACGTCGCCACGCGAGACTGAGCGCGGAGACGCTGGTGTACAACGAACCGCGTTTCCGCACCGACCCGAAAATCGGCGAAGTCGGTACCCGGACATTGGTCACATTCTCGGGATTGTCGGCACAGCGCGACCGTCGAGACAAGCTGAACGACGAGGTATTCAGACAGTTGCTGAACATCGCCGTGACGCTGACCGCCAAAACATCTCCCGGCGCGAAGGGAAGCGAATCCCTGATCGATCAACTCACCGCAACGATGAGAATCGATTCGGCGCCGGCACTCGACGAAGCAAGCCGGGAAATCCACGCCGCCCTGCGCAAACTGGCAGCCAGACTTCCCGCCGGAATCGAGCAGAAAATCGATCGCGTGCTCAGCTTGCGTCACGAAGTCATCAGCATCGACCGTGACAACGCCAAGACCTGGGGGGAAACCAGGCAGCATTTGAAAAACCTCACCGATACTCTGAGCACCGGCGCACAACTGCAGACCAGCAACCGGTTTTCGGAAATCCAGGAACAAGCGAGCCAGGTCAGACTGGTCGGCATCAGTGGCCTGGCCTTTCTGACGACACTCCTGATCTGCTCGGCCTGGCTGGCCCACCGGCTCTTCATACGCCCGCTGGTCCAGGCTACCGACGACCTCGAAAAAGCCCTCCATGGCGAAGAAATCGCAAACGCTCCCGGCAGCGCCATTGGCGAAATTGGCTCGATTGTCAGGGCCGCAACCACGCTGGTCGAAAACACCAAGGCACTGGCCGAGGAACGTCAGAAGCTGATGTCGGCCCGGCTCGATGCCGCCATCGAAGCCGCCGATCACCTCGAAGCCCTTGTCCAGGAACGGACCCAAAAAATGGAGCTGGCAGTGCGCCAGGCCGAAGCGGCGAATGCTTCAAAGAGTAATTTCCTCGCCAACATGAGCCATGAAATCCGCACGCCCATGAACGGCATCCTGGGCATGGCCCATCTGCTGCGGCGTGAAGGCGTCACCGCCAGCCAGGCCGACCGCCTGGACAAGATCGACAACGCCGCCCAGCATTTGCTCGGCATCATCAACAACATCCTCGACCTGTCGAAGATCGAGGCCGGCAAGCTCCAACTCGAAAATACCGACGTGGTGATCGGCGCGCTGACGGCCAATGTCGTCTCCATGCTCGGAGAACGCGCGCTCGCCAAGAATATCCGCTTGATCGTCGACACTCCACCCTTGCCCAACCTGCTTGGTGACCCGGTCCGCCTGCAACAGGCGTTGCTCAACTACGTCGCCAATGCCGTCAAATTCACCGAACAGGGCAGCGTCATCCTGCGCATTCGCCAGATCGACGAAAACGCCCAGGGCGTCCTCATCCGTTTCGAGGTCGAAGACACCGGCATCGGGATCAATCCCAAACAGGCAGCTCGCCTGTTCAGCGCCTTCGAGCAAGCCGACAGTTCGATCACCCGCAAACACGGCGGGACCGGACTGGGACTGGCCATTACCAAAAAACTGGCCCAGTTGATGGGCGGCGAGGCCGGCGTGACAAGCACGCCGGGGGTCGGCAGCACTTTCTGGTTCACGGCCCGCCTGCAACCAGGGAAAACAACAGCCAGCGCCACGCTCGTCCCACCGGGTGAGTCGGCCGAGGCCACCCTCAAGCGTGAGCATCTCCAACGACGCATCCTCCTGGTGGAAGATGAAATAATCAATCGTGAAGTAACCCTCGAACTGCTCAACGATATCTGGCCGGCCGTCGATACCGCCGAAGATGGCGCCCAGGCGGTGGACCTGGCCAGCCGGAACGATTACCAGTTGATCCTGATGGACATGCAGATGCCCAACATGGATGGTCTTGAGG
The DNA here is from genome assembly GCA_002842145.1 of Betaproteobacteria bacterium HGW-Betaproteobacteria-6. Taxonomy (GTDB): domain Bacteria; phylum Pseudomonadota; class Gammaproteobacteria; order Burkholderiales; family Rhodocyclaceae; genus Azonexus. Next base: position 33,014 of record PHCF01000034.1, read on the forward strand.
CCACCCGCCGGATACGCACGATGCCCGGCTACGTCGCGACCCCGATCATAGCCATGACGGCCAATGCCTTCTCTGAAGACAAGGCACAGTGCTTTGACGCCGGCATGAACGATTTCATCACCAAACCGGCAAACCCCGAACTGCTCTTCTCGACTCTCCTGCGATGGTTGCAGAGGCAGGGCATGACGGCCTGACCCGATCCACGCTACCGGGCCTCGACCAGCCGGTTCTGATCTGCCGCCGAGGAAAAGCGCGACATTCAGGCGGGTCTGCGGGAAAATATCGCCCCATGACTTCCCGCCCCCTCGAAGACCGTCTCGCCGCCGAACTGGCTGACCTTGAAACCGCCGGTCTGACCCGCCGCCGCCGCGTCCTGGAATCGCCCTGCGGCCGGATTGCCACGGTGGACGGCAAAAACCTGCTCAATTTTGCGGCCAACGACTACCTCGGGCTGGCCGGCAACGCCGAGATCGCCCGCGCCCTGGCCGACGGCGCACTGCACTGGGGCGCCGGTGCCGGTGCCTCGCACCTGGTCAGCGGCCACCTCGCGCCGCACGAGGCGCTGGAAAAGGAAATCGCCGCCTTCACCGGCTTCGCCCGCGCCCTGACCTTCTCCACCGGCTACCTCGCCAACCTCGCCGTCACGCCGACCTTGGCCGGCCGGGGCGACGCGGTATTCGCCGACAAGCTCAACCACGCCTCGCTGATCGACGCCATGCAACTGGCCAAGGCCAACGGTGCCGACGTCCAGCGCTACCCGCACAACGACGTCGCGGCGCTGGAAAAGCTGCTGGCGGCCAGTACCGCAGCCCGCAAGGTGATCGTCACCGACGCCGTGTTCAGCATGGACGGCGACCTCGCCCCGCTGCCGCTCATCTTCGCGCTGGCCGAGCGTTACGATGCCTGGCTGGTGATCGACGACGCGCATGGCTTCGGCGTGCTCGGGCCACATGGCCAGGGCAGCCTCGCCCACTTCAACCTGCCCGCATCAAAGCGCATTCTGCTCATGGGCACGCTGGGCAAGGCGGCCGGTGTCGGCGGCGCTTTCGTCGCCGGCTCGGAAACCGCCATCGAATACCTGCTGCAAAAAGGCCGCAGCTACATTTTCACGACGGCCCAACCGCCGGCCGTCGCCTGCGCGCTGAGCAAGAGCCTGCGCATCATCGAAAACGGCGATGCCCTGCGCGCCAACCTGATGGCCCGCATCGGCCAGTTGCGCGACGGGCTGGCCGGCCTGCCGCTCAAGCTGCTGCCGTCGCTGACTGCCATCCAGCCGCTCATCGTCGGCGAAAATGAGGCCGCCGTCGGCCTCGCCAAAGCCCTCTGGGAACGCGGCCTGTGGGTGCCGGCGATTCGTCCGCCGACGGTCCCGAAAGGCACGGCCCGCCTGCGCATTTCGGTTTCCGCCGCGCACCGCGAAGACGACATCAACCAACTGATCAGCGCCCTGAAGGAACTGGCATGACCGCTCCCCTCTTTTTCCTGCCCGGCTGGTGCGTTGGCCGCGGACCCTTGAATGCCACGGTCAACCGGATAAATGGCCAGATTATCGACTTGCCCGGCTACGGCAGCGCCCCGCTGATAACCGATTTCTACGCGGCGGCCGACGCCATCGCGGCCCGCCTGCAAGCCGGCACGACGCTGGCCGGCTGGTCGCTCGGCGCCCAACTGGCGCTGGCCGTCGCGGCCCGTCATCCGGACAAGGTCGGGAAATTGCTGCTCGTCGCCGGCACCACCTCCTTCGTCCAGCGCGATGGCTGGCCGCATGCCATGGCGCCGGCCATGCTGGCCGAGTTCGCCGCCGGCATCGCGGCTGATGTCGAAGCCATGCTGCCGCGCTTCGTCGGCGGCTTCAACCGCGGCGATGCCCGCGCCAAAGCCGTCACCCTCGAACTGCTCAAGCTCGCCGATCCGCGCCCGTCCGGTGAAGTGCTGGCTACCGGGCTCGACTGGCTGCGCGACATCGACCTGCGCGAACTCGCACCGCAGGTCAAGGCGCCAACCCTGCTCATCCACGGCGCAGCCGATCCGCTCATGCCGCTCGGCGCCGCCGAAGCCCTCACGGCCCTGATTCCCGGCGCCAGACTGACCGTCTTCGACGACTGTGCGCACGCTCCCTTCATGTCCCGGCCGGACGATTTCGTCGCCACCGTGCACCAATTCCTGAATGACTAGACCCTCCAAGACGCGCATCCGTCTATCCTTCGAGCGCGCCGCCCCGACCTATGACAGCGCCGCCGACATCCAGCGCCGCATCTGCACGCAACTGGCCGAAGGCCTGCCGGCGATCACCCCGGCCCGCCTGCTCGACGCCGGCTGCGGTACCGGCTTTGCCCAGGCCGACCTGCAGGCTCGCTTTCCGGACGCTCACGCCGTCGCCCTCGACCTCTCGCCGGCCATGCTTGGCAAGGTCAGCACCCCCTGCTGCCGCCTCGCCGGCGATCTCGAACACCTGCCGCTGGCCGATGCCAGCCTCGACCTTTACTGGTCCAGCCTTGCCCTGCAGTGGTGCGACCTGGCCACGGCCCTGCGCGAAGCCCACCGCACATTGCGTCCGAACGGCCTGGTTGCCCTGGCCAGCCTCGGCCCCGCGACCTTCCACGAGCTTCGCCACGCCTTTGCCGACGTCGACCACTACCGCCACACGCTGAGTTTCCACAGCCCGGACGAAATCCGCAAAATTGCCGTGAATCTTGGCTTTGCTACGGTCAACCCGAAAAAAAGCACAAAAATCGCCCATTACCCGGACTTCAAAACCCTGCTTCGCGCCGTCAAGGCCATCGGCGCCAACCAGCTCGGCGATGGCCGGCGGACCGGCCTGATGAGCCGCGCCACCTTCGTGCGTGCCGAGGCAGCTTACGAACAATTGCGCGTCCCGGCCGGCCTGCCACTCACCTACGACGTGATCACCCTTTACGCCAGCAAATGAGCGCCCCGAAAATGAGCCCCGCCTATTTCCTGACCGGCACCGACACTGAAATCGGCAAGACCTTCGTCACCTGCGCCCTGCTCCACCGCGCCGGGCTGGATGGCCTGAAAGCCGCCGGCCTCAAGCCGATCGCCGCCGGTACCGATGCGGCCGGCCTCAACGACGATGTCGAAGCCATCCGCGCCGCCAGCCAAGTCGTGTTGCCCCGCCAGATCATCAACCCCTATTGCTTCAAGCCCGCCATCGCCCCGCACATCGCCGCCGAGGAAGCCGGCGTGAGCATCGAATTCGGACCAATCAGAGCGGGTTGTGACGAGGCTCGGCAGCAAGCCGATCTGGTCATCGTCGAAGGCGTGGGAGGATTCTGTGTGCCCCTGGGGGCCGGCCGGAACACGGCCGATCTCGCCGTGGACCTCGGCCTGCCGGTCATCCTCGTCGTCGGCATGCGTCTCGGTTGCATCAGCCACGCGCTGCTCACGGCCGAGGCCATCGCCGCCCGCGGCCTGGTGCTGGCTGGCTGTGTCGCCAACCGCATCGATCCCGACATGTCGCGTTTCACTGAAAATCTGGCAACGCTGCAAACGCTGCTATCGGCCCCGCTGCTCGGCGTCGTACCGCACGGGCCGCAAGGCGGCGCCATCGGCGCCGCCGCTTTCCTCAAACTACCCGGCGCTTAATACCGCCGCAATTTCGCGCAGGCGCTGCTGCAGGCCGGCCACGGCCTCGGCCTGACCTTCGACCAGCCCGTCGCGCGCCAGTTGCTCGACAGCGCCGGCCTCGGCCGCCCCGGACTCGTCGGAAAACGTGGCCAGCAAGCCTTTGACCGTATGGGCCTCGCGATGCAGCGCGGCGGGGTCGCCGGAGGCCAGGGCGGCAGCCAGAGCAGCGCAATTGCTGTCTACATCCTGCACAAACATATCGACCATCATCGTGAAAATTTCCTCGTCGCCACCCAGGCGCTCGAGAATCGACGCTTTATCCAACACGAAAAGCTCTGCCATACTCGTCTCCATACAACCCGTCAGACCCGGCACAAGATCAGCCGGAATGATCAAATTCAGATTTGCGGCATCTCTTCGTCGCGGAAACGCTGACGGATGTCCAGCACATGCTCCCAGCCGGCGAGAAACGCCTCGACGCACATCGGATCGAAATGCTTGCCGCGTCCGTCTTCAAGGTACTTGCAGGCATCGTCGAGCGACCATGCCCGCTTGTAGGGACGCTCGGAAGTCAGCGCATCGAAAACATCGGCCACCGCCACGATCCGGCCGAACAGCGGGATCTGGTGACCTTTGAGGCCATGCGGATAACCCGTTCCGTCGTATTTTTCGTGATGCGAGATGGCCACTTCTGCTCCGGCCTGAATCACCTCCGAACGACTGTCCTTGAGCAATTCCTGGCCGAGCCGCGCATGTCCTTTCATGACCTCGAACTCTTCCGGCGTCAGCTTGCCGGGTTTGAGCAGGATGTAGTCGGGAATGCCGATTTTGCCGACGTCGTGCATCGGTGCCGCTTCGAGAATCAGTTTCTGCTGGGCGAGGCTCAGATCAAGGCCGAGGGCGATGATCTGCGAGTAATGGGCCATGCGCTGGATGTGGGCGCCGGTTTCCGGATCGCGGAACTCAGCCGCCCGCGAGATACGGAAAATCAGCTCCTTCTCGCGCTCGCGAATTTCAGCAGTGCGCTCGTCGACCAGCACCGACAAATGTTCGGCACGATCGGCAAGGTATTTCTGGCCTGTCCGCAGCGACAGCATGTTGCGGGCGCGCGCCGAAAACTCGACACGGTCGATCGGCTTGGTCAGGAAGTCATTGGCACCGCCAAGCAGGGCATCGTAACGAACGTCCTTCTGGTCGTTGGCGGTGATCATCAGCACCGGAATCTCGTTGCGACCGTGCAGGGCACGGAAGGCACTGATGAACTTGAGACCGTCCATGTCCGGCATCATGTAATCGACGATGACCAGGTCCGGCACGTTGCTGCGACACCACTCTAGCGCCGCCAGGGGATGATCGAACAAGGTCGGGCTGCAATCGCCCAGCTTGAGTACCAACGCCTTGATCAGCGTCAGGTTGATGTCACTGTCATCAATGATCAGGACGTTGTGCATGTACTTCCCTGCTTGCCGGATAGTTGTTTCCGGCAGTATATAATGCCCCGCCATGAAACTGCTCTTCGACCTCTTTCCCGTCATTCTCTTTTTCGCCACCTTCAAATATGCGGAAAAGAGCCCCGAACTCGCAGCCGGCTGGATGGGTTCGCTGTTTGGCTTCGTCCCCGACGACGCCAAAATGGCACCGATCCTGCTCGCCACCGTTGTCGTCATCGTCGCCACCGTCGCCCAGATCATCTGGGTGCATATCCGGCACGGCAAGGTCGACAAGATGCTCTGGGTCAGCCTCGTCCTCGTCGCCGTCTTTGGCGGCTTGACCCTGGCCTTCCAGAACGAAGCCTTCATCAAGTGGAAGCCAACCATCCTGTACTGGGTTTTCGCCAGCAGCATGGCGTTCAGCGCCTACGTGCTAAAAAAGAATGCCATCAAGGCCATGCTCGGCGAGCAGTTGACGCTGCCCGAGCCGGTCTGGGTCAAGGTCAATCTGTCCTGGATCGCCTTTTTCCTGGTCATGGGCGCCCTCAATCTGTTCATCGCCTTCAACTTCTCGACCGATACCTGGGTCAATTTCAAACTGTTCGGCGGCATGGGCCTGATGCTCGTCTTCGTGCTCGGCCAGGGCATGCTGCTCTCTAAATACGTTCCACGTCGAACGTCTGCAGGCCCTGCAGGCCGAGGCCCGTTTGATCCTGGCCGGCCCCTGCCCGGCCATCGACTCGCCCGATCCTGGCCCGGCCGGCTTCTCGGGCAGCATCATCGTCGCCGAATTTCCCTCGCTTGAAGCTGCCCGCACCTGGGCCGACGCCGATCCGTACATCGCCGCCGGCGTCTACGAAAAGGTTGTCATCAAGCCGTTCAAGAAGGTTCTGCCGGCGTGAGTGCCGAAACCGTCGAATTGCTCCGCCAGCGACTGGTCGTATTGCAGCCGGAATCGATGGAAATCGAGGACGAATCGCACCGCCATGCCGGCCATGCCGGGGCGCGTGACGGCGGCCACTACCGGTTACAAATTGTTGCACAGGCATTCGCCGGTAAAAGTACCATGGCCCGTCATCGCTTGATTTATGATGCTGCGGGTGACCTGATGCGTGGCCGGATTCA
>PHCF01000035.1 GCA_002842145.1 Betaproteobacteria bacterium HGW-Betaproteobacteria-6
CTTACTGGACTATCGAGCCCTGTTTGCCAATTGATCAAAGATGAGTGAAGCAAAACCCGCTCCGCAGCGCCCTAGCGTTCTCTCGCTGAACATCAATTCAAAATCTGCGCTTTACGCCGCGTTCATGCCCCATTTGCGCAGCGGTGGCATCTTCATTCCGACCACGCGCAGCTACACCATCGGCGATGAAGTATTCATGCTGTTGTCGTTGATGGATGATCCAGCCAAGTTGCCGATTGCCGGTACCGTCGTCTGGATTACCCCGGCGGGTGCCCAGAATGGCCGGGCGCAGGGCATCGGCGTGCATTTCAACAATGACGAAAGCGGCCAGGAGGCCAGGCGCAAGATCGAGGGTTTGCTCGGCGGCGTCATGCAGTCGGCTCGTCCCACGCATACGCTCTGATTGGCGGCATGCTGGTCGACTCCCACTGTCACCTGGATTTTCCCGATCTGGCCAATCGCATGCCGGACGTCCTGCAGCGCATGCAGGAAAACCAGGTCGATCTGGCAGTCTGCATAGGCGTCAATCTGGAAGATTTTCCTCAGGTTATCGCGCTTGCCGAACAATATCCGCAGCTTTATGCGACGGTGGGCGTCCATCCCGAATACACGGATGTCGAAGAGCCTGACGAAGACAGGATTTTGACCTTGGCCGCACACCCAAAGGTCATTGCCATTGGCGAAACCGGTCTTGACTACTATTGGCAAAAGGACCAGCCGGAGTGGCAGCGCGATCGATTTCGTACTCACATTCGCGCCGCCAAACGTTGCGCCAAGCCGTTGGTGGTGCATACCCGTGATTCTGCGTCCGATACGCTGCGTGTCTTGGAAGAAGAGGGGGCCAATGCGGTGGGCGGTGTCATGCACTGCTTTACGGAAAACTGGGAGATCGCCTGCAGGGCACTTGATCTGGGTTTTTATCTCTCGTTTTCCGGAATCGTCACGTTCAAGAACGCCACCATCGTCAAGGAGGTGGCGCAGAAATGCCCGCTCGACCGCTTGCTCGTTGAAACCGACTCACCCTATCTGGCACCGGCTCCCTATCGAGGCAAACCAAATGAGCCGGCTTACGTGAAGTATGTCGCCGAAGAAGTAGCCCGGTTGCGCGGCCTGACCGTCGATGCCGTCCATGAGGCGACGACCGAAAATTTCTTCTCGTTATTCAAAGGCGCCAAAAGGCCATGAAAATTAGCCAAAAATTCCGGTTGACCGTAGCAATCGCTTTGGCCGCCCCGGCGATCGCCTGCGCGGCTACCTATGACGATCTGATTACCTCGGCCAGGATGGGGGACGTCAGTCAACTTGAGCAGCTTGCCGCCAAGGGCGCGTCCCTCGATACGACGGACATCGATGGCAATACGCTGCTGATGCTGGCCGCCCGCGACGGGCATGTCGAGACGGTGGATTTCCTCATCAAGGGCCGCGCCAGACTCAATGCCCGAAATGCTTCGGGTGATACGGCGCTGCGACTGGCTGCCTTTCGGGGGCATCAAAAGGTCGTCGAACTTCTTCTGGCTGGCGGCGCTGCAGTCAACATGCAAGGCTGGACGCCTCTCGCCTACGCGGCCTTTAGTGGCCATGTCGAGATAGCGAGCCTGCTCATCAAGTCCGGCGCCGACATCAATCTGGCGTCCGAAAACGGCACTACACCACTCATCGCCGCCGCACGAGGCGGACACATCGAAGTCGTCAAGGTACTCATTGCCAACAAGGCAGATCTTGGCCGATCGATCGATAGCGGCGAAACAGCACTCGATATTGCAAGGCGATTCAACAACTCCGATATCGCCGACCTGATCCGCAAGGCCGGTGGAAAGTCAGGAAAGACAGTCAATATCGAAGTTCGATAACGCCGGTGCTGGCGCCTGGCGTCATGAACGATCCGTTAAATTAGCTGGAATTCGTGAAAAAAGCACAGTCGCTTCTTGCCGGAGGTCGCTAGGATAGGACTTTGCGCGTTGCTCGTGTTAAGCCGATTGCATGTCTGGAATGGGATTGTCATAACGTATCTGAGGCACAATGGCGCGTACAAGCAAATCATCGTATTGGGCATCAATTTGGCTAATATCAGCCGTCCGATGAACCAGAATGGACTCAAAAGAGTGCGCCAGAATACTCATCCCTACTTTTTGAAGGCCAAACACCTGTTATGAACATGCTAGTGAGAATCACCAAGCAGCATCTGGCTGGCGTCTTGCTCGCGGTTGGAATTGTCGCCACTTTGTCAGCTCAGGCCGCGGACTCAAAGGCTTACCGTTACTACGAAGATGCGTTGACCAAGTACGAGCGAAAAGATGTACGCGGTGCCATCATTCAACTCAAGAACGCGATTCAGGCCGACCAGAGGTTGCTGGCCGCCCACGTGCTGTTGGGAAAAACCCTGCTCGAGTCCGGCGATCCTATCGGTGCCGAGGTCGAATTTGATGAGTCATTGCGCCAGGGGGCCAATCGTGCCGAGGTCATTACATTCCTCGGGCAGGCCTATCTACAGCAAGGCAAGTACAACCTGCTGCTTGAGCGTGTGACGCCCAATGGCCTGCCGGTCGCTCCGCAGGTGGGTGTCCTCGTGCTTCGCGCCAATGCCCTTGTCGAGAATGGTAGCGTTGCGGATGCATCGAGAGTCTTGGAAGAGGCGCGGATGCTTGACCCGAACTCGGCCATGGTTCGCTTGGCCCAGGCAAACATCGGCATGCGCAAGGGCGATATGGTCCTTGCCAAAAAACTCTCCGATGAGGCTCTGTCATTGGGGCCAAATAATGCCGGTGCCTGGAATGTTCATGGCTCCTTGTTGCAGGCGTCCGGCGACCGGGAAGGTGCGCTTCAATCATATGCCAAGGCTTCTGCTCTCAGCCCCCAATATATCGAGCCGCGCATTGCGCGATCCGGGCTACTGATTGATCTGGGTCGCATTGACGAAGCCGAGCGCGAATTGGCCATGGTCAAAAAAATCGCGCCACAGGAGCCGCGAAGTGCTTATTTTAGGGCGCTGATTGCGAAAAGCCGCGGAGACAAGGGGGCGACCAAAACTGCTCTCGAAGAGGTAACCCGCGTGCTTGATCCGCTCCCCTTCGAAATGTTGGCGAACAACAAGGCTATGCTTTTGCTTGATGCGCTGGCTCATTACGGTCTGGGAAACAAGGAGAAAGCTGCAGACAAGCTTCAGGTTCTCCTGCGTCGTTACCCGGATGACGATGCCGGAACAAAATTGCTTGCCAGGCAGCATTTGGACAACGGCAACTATACTTTTGCCATCTCCTTGCTGGAGCCACTCAAGCGCCGTTCACCGAACGACCCCAGGGTTTTATCGCTACTGGCAACAGCCTACATGCAAGATGGAAATTTCAAGGGAGCGTCCGAGCTATTGGATCAGGCGGTACGCGAGTCCGGCGGCGCAGTGGATATTGCAACTGATTTCGGTATCAGCCTTGCCGGCACCGGCAAGGCTGCGCAGGCTATCGAGCAGTTGCGCCAGGCCTGGACCAAGGACCCGAAGCAGACACGCACAGGAATGATTTTATGTACGCTGTATTTGCGTTCAGGTCAGGCAAAAAAGGCCCTTGAAGTCGTCGAGGTTCTGGTCAAAAAGGATCCGTCAAATATTGCTGTGTTGAACATGCTGGGCGTGGCCCGAGTTGCGCTAGGTGATCGTGCTGGGGGGCGAAACGCCTATGAGCAAATCTTGGCACGGGACCCCGGGCACCAAGGGGCAATCTTCAACCTGAGTTCCCTGGAGCAGGCGGAAGGGAAACTTGATGAAGCGCGTAAGAGGTTATTGGCTCTGCTCAAGGGCGATGAAAAGAACGTCAACGCCATGATGGAACTTGCCTCAATCGATGAAAAAGCGAGGCGCAACGACGGGGTAGTTCGCTGGTTGGAGAAGGCGCGAAGTGCTTCAAATGGCTCGATTGCGGTGGGGGCTCGCCTGACTGAACTCTATTTGCAGCGCGGAGAAGTTGACAAGGCCTTGGGGGTTGCTACTGAGACTCTCAACAAGAACCAAAAAAGCCTGGCAGCATTCGGGCTTCTGGCGCGAGCGCAGTTGGCAAAAGGGGATAGCTCTTCCGCGCGCCAGACATTGGGTACTATGGCGCGCTACGCGGGTTACGACCCAGTGGTTCAAGTTGAGGTAGCGCGCCTGCAACTTGCCGCTGGTAATGATTCGGGAGCCAATTACAGCCTCGACAAGTCACTCAGTAATCAGCCGAATTTTCCGCCAGCATTGATGCTTCGTGCAGAAATTGAAATTCGTCAGCGTGAGTTCACAAAGGCCGAGCAACACATTAGTCAGATCTCAAAAATACCCGGAAGCAGTGGTGTCGTGGCGAGCCTAAAAGGGGATTTGGCGATGGCGCAAGGCCAATACGCGACAGCACTGACAGCGTACAACGATGCGCTCAAAAAATCGGACGGTCCAAGAATGGTGCTGCGGCTTTATCGAGCCTACGCGGCTATGGGCGATTTGCCAAAAGGTACGAAATTTCTTCAGAAATGGCAGGGTAGCCATCCGGGTGACGCGACGGTGCTACGTACGATTGGTGACGCCGAACTCCGGCTTGGTGGTTTTGCCGCAGCCCGGATTGCCTATGAGAAGGCGCTCAAGCTTCTGCCAGACGATGGTTTGATATGGAACAACATTGCGCAGGCCGCATTTGCGCAAAAGGACGGGGCCGCTACCAGTTACGCCGAGCGGGCATACAGCCTGCGGCCAACCGACCCGATTGTTATAGATACGCTCGGATGGATCATGCTTCAACAAGGTGGCACTCTCGATCGCGCACTGGCTTTATTAAGGGATGCACGGCTGCGCAATCCGAACGATCCGGAAATTCGCTACCACTTGGCGGAAGCGTTGGCCAAGAGTGGTCGGACGGACGAAGCGCGTGAAGAGCTTGCTCAGGCGCTCAGGGGAAATGTTTCGTTTTCCGGTGTCGGCGAAGCGCGCCGACTACAGGCGGCGCTGGGAAGATAAGGGGAGTAGTACTTTTTCAATAAATGAGAGCTTTTCGGCAGATTGAAGGTTTCTGACTGTCGGTAATTTTTACAGGGTTAGTTATTGATAAATATAACCTCTGTTTAATCAAGTAGATGTTGTCGTGGAATAAAATTTGCTTCTACTTGAACGCAAATGTTTCAACAGCATCTCCGGTTTGCTGGGGGGCAAGAAGATGAGCGCCCAAAGTTGATTTGGCCTCGTTGTTTTGGAGTTGGGTAATGAACCTAAAATCTATCTACAAGTTTTTTGCGCTTAGCTTGTTTGCTCTGACAGGGCAAAGTTGGGCAACCGTCTCGCAGACCGAACTGGATGCGTTAAATACGAATTCAGTCTGGAATGACATAACCAGTATTGTCTGGAGCACGGATGGTGGCAATACGTGGGGAAACTCCTCGCTGGTGGTTGGGCAGTCGGTTCAGTTCCAGTTTACCCTCTACAAACAGTATGACGGTCGGCACTACGCCGATTTCATCAAAACATGGATTGATTGGAATGGAAACGGGGATCTTCAGGATTTCTCCGCGAACGAAGTCCTTCTTTTTGACAAGAATGTTGTAAACCCCACTCCAGTAGTTAATGATAGTTGGGGTAATCCGAATTTTAGTCAATCCTATAATTTTAAAAGCGCGCCACTCTTGATTACTAACCAGATGCTTGGTGATCACTATTTGTTGGCTCGCGTGACCTGCTCTGAGTCATTGTTGACTGGAAATTCAAATAATTCTGGGTGGGACTACCAATGGACGTACGCAAATCAGTCGGGGGATGATGGCTACAATGGCTTGTTTCTACCGACAAAATATTACTACCAAGGGGAGTCTGAACTAGTTAGGTTGCATGTAGATCCGAATAAGGTTCCGGAGCCTGGTACGCTAGCGTTACTGGCCATTGGTATAGCGGGGCTTGGCTTTGGTAGGAGGCGGTTATCTAGGGGCTGAGTTGCGGACGATTGGCAACAGAGATCAAGGTTCTCGATAGAAAAATCGCCGGAATTCCGGCGATTTTTCTTTTCACCTTTTGTTATGGATCTTTTTCTGATTCTCTCGAGCTTTGGCGAAGTTTGCTATTGCATCTGATCTTGGTTTAACTCTGGATGAACCCTTGGATCAGCTTGGCCAACGTTGCCACTGAGCGCAAGTGCTGGCGGCTTGCCTCGTCATTCGCTTCAATGACGACCCCGTATTTCTTCTTGAGACCGAGCGCCAATTCGAGGGCATCAATCGAGTCCAGCCCCAAGCCATCTTCGGCAAAGAGTTGGGTGTCCACGTCGATATCTGCCGGTGTAACGTCCTCGAGATTCATTGTCTCGATGATGAATGCTTTGAGTTCCTGGTGTAGTTCGTTCATTTTCAGTTCAGTTTCTTGCGCATTTGGATGCCGGAAAATCCCAGCGTAGCTTCGTCGCCAGCTCCGATCAGGCGTAGCGTATCTCCACGCCCAGTGCCTAGCCCGGCTGTGACGACTTCGTTCTCGGAGACGGCACGGAAAGCGATGCGCAGGAGCAGGTCTGGAATTTCCGGGAAATGGGCCTCGCCGACGAGTAGACCGTTGTCTTCCTTGAGCAGGAGCTTATCGGGTGTCGGGCCATCTATCTTCCCGACGATCTCATAGTTGCCGAGATTTTGCCGGAATCTTTCAGGAATAGTGGTTGGCTTGAGCTTTTCGCCAAAAATCAGCGACTCGGCGCCGATTCGACCGATGATGATTTGCCGGCCATCGACATTGGCCATCGACAGATGTATGTCCTCGAAAGCGCCAACGCGGACTGCCATCATGCCAAATAGCCGGTACTTGATGGTTAGCAGGCCATCGTTGTGCGGAACGAGGCGGAATTGGTGCCCGGCAGCATCGACATCGATCTGACCATTCTTTGTGCTGATTCTAGCCAAGCCGACCATGGTGTCGAAATCACCATCGAATTGGCGCAATTCCTCGGCGGTCGGTGCGCGTTCTGCCGCACGTACTGGCGGTGTCGGGTCTTGTCTGATTCCCGTCTTGGCTTCGAGCATCAGGCGCAGGGCTTCGGTGGCAATTTTCGAGACAGCGACGTGCGAAGTTGACGAATTTGTCAGCACCACGACGCCCAGTTTATGGGCTGGCAGGATCGCCATCATGCTGTGCGAATCGGGCAGGGATCCGCCGTGACTGGCAACTGGGCCACCACCGGGGACGTCAATGCCGCTCATCATCCAGCCCAGGCCGACGAACTGTCCGAAGGTCAGCGGGAAATCCTTGTTCTGGATGCGTACCATTTCGCGTACTGATTCCGGCGCGAGAATTTTCTGCTGCCCTGACTTGCCGTCGGAGAACTGCATTTTGAGGAACTTGCCGAGGTCGAGCACATTGCTCAACAAGTTGGCGGCAGGCATGTCACGCATCGAGAAAACCTCGATTTCCTCGTTGCGGTCGTAGGCCTTGGCAATCGGGCGCGGCTCGAAGCTGCTTTGGATCATGCCGAGTGGCTGAAAGAAATGGCGATCCATGTAAGCCTCGAAAGGCTCGCCGCTGACTTTCTGGATTGCTGCGCCAAGTAGCGCCATGCCGAGATTGGAGTACGAGAATACGTAGTTGGGTGGAAAGGCCTGGTATTCGTCGTGAATGCTGCTGACGACCGATTCGAAGCGGTCCGGTTCGCGGACGTACAGTCCTTGCAGGAAATTCGATGGCAATCCGGAGTGGTGGCACATGATGTTGCGTGGCGTCACCGGTGCGGCGTTTGGAAAGCGCGTTCTGATCGAGAACTCTGGCAGGGCGGTGGTAAGCGGCTGATCAATGTCCAGTTTGCCCTGGTCGGCCAGTTGCATGGCGGCGGCCACGGTGAAAATCTTGGCAATGGAGCCGGCGCGATATACCGTTTCCGGGGTGGCGGCGATCTTGTTTTCCAGATCGGCATAGCCAAAACCCTGTTGCCAGATCACTTCCTGGTCGTCGATCAGGGCGATGCTGAGTCCGGTAATTTCGTTTTCCGCCATTTCGTGGTCAACGAGCCAGGCGAGGTAACTTCGGGCATGGTTGTAGTCGCCAAGCACATTGCCCGCTGGCATGGGAGGCGGTGTCGCGCAACCAGCAAGTAAAACGATGGCAACTAGAAGCGATGCGAGGCGGTTCGGCATGTGGTGACGAGTTTCGGGAGGTCGGGAATTATAAACTTTTAAGGGGGCTCGATTCGCAGGAAATAGCTGACAAATTCAGTCGAGTATTTTAAAATCGCCCTCCGTTCAATAGGGAGATCAGGCTTCATGTTCCGGTATTTGCGTGAGGACATCCGTGCGGTATTTGACCGCGATCCGGCTGCTCGCTCATCCTGGGAGGTGCTTACTTGCTACCCCGGTATACATGCTCTGATCATGCATCGCCTGGCTCATTGGCTTTGGGGGCATCGCCTTCGCTGGTTGGGGCGTTTCACTGCACATTTGTCGCGAATGCTGACCGGTATAGAAATTCATCCGGGCGCGACCATCGGCCGTCGCTTCTTCATCGATCATGGCATGGGGGTGGTGATTGGAGAAACGGCGGTTATTGGTGACGACGTCACGCTTTATCATGGTGTAACCCTTGGTGGCACCTCATGGAACAAGGGAAAACGTCACCCGACACTGGAAAGTGGCGTGGTTATTGGAGCTGGTGCCAAGGTCCTTGGCCCCATCACCATTGGCGCAGGAGCCAAGGTTGGCTCCAACGCCGTCGTGACCAAGCCGGTGCCCGGTGGTGCTACGGCAGTGGGAAACCCCGCGCGGATTCTCGACAGCACTGAGCAGACCCGTCAGCGCGAGGCTCAGGCGGAAAAACTCGGGTTTTCTGCTTACGCAGTGGGGCGGGATCAGGACGATCCTCTGGCCAAGGCTATCCATGCGCTGCTTGATCATGCCGCCGAGACCGACCGTCGTCTTGGCATGTTGCTCAAGGAGCTTGATGCGCAAGGTGTGAAGTGCGACCAGGAGGTCGAGCAGGCCGATTCCTTTGATCCGAAATACTTGAGCAAAATAGTTGACTAATTTTGTCTGGATTGGATATAGTTGACCGTGATACTAGGTTATTAGCAGAGGTTCGAAATGCGTTTGACAACCAAGGGACGTTTCGCGGTAACGGCCATGATGGACCTTGCCATGCGCGGCGAGGACGGGCCGGTGGCGCTGGCCAGCGTCAGTGAGCGTCAGAAGATTTCGCTATCTTACCTTGAGCAACTGTTCGGCAAATTGCGGCGACACAAGCTGGTTGATAGCGTGCGCGGCCCTGGTGGCGGCTATTGCATAGCGCGGCCATTCGATCAGGTTGCCGTGGCTGACATCATACGGGCTGTCGATGAGCAGTTGGATGCTACACAGTGTGGCGGCCGCGAGAACTGCCATGACGAACACCGCTGCATGACGCATGATCTGTGGTCGACGCTCAATGCCAAGATGTTCGATTACCTTGCGTCGGTTACGCTTGCCGAACTGGTGGAGCGAGAAAAGGCAAAGCGTGTCCCGGGCTCGGTAGTGCTTGAGGATCAGCGACGCGTCGTTGCTCAGCCGCGAATCCGTACCGGGGGCGACAAGGCAACGGTTGCTGTCTGAATAAAGCCATGTTGCGGCCTGTTTACCTTGATCACAATGCGACTACGCCGCTAGACCCGGCGGTGTTGGCGGCCATGTTGCCTTGGCTGGAAAGCCAGTTCGGCAATGCGTCGAGCCGGCACCAGTATGGTCGGCGCGCTCGGCAGGCCATTGACGAGGCCCGGCAACAAGTGGCGTCGGCAGTGAACGCTCATCCGACCGAGGTGGTGTTCACGAGTGGTGGCAGCGAAGCCAATAACCTGTTCTTGAAGGGGGCGGCGGCCAGTCTTCAGCCGAGCATGCTCGCCATCAGCGCCATCGAGCATCCTTGTGTGCTCAAGCCGGCTGCCCAACTGGCGCGCCAAGGGTGGTTGGTTCGCAGTCTTGCGGTCGACAGCGCAGGAAGGGTAAAAATCGAGGATTACGCGGAAGCCCTGCTCGAAAAACCGAAGCTGCTCTCGGTAATGTTCGCCAACAATGAAACGGGTGTCGTCCAGGATATTGCGGCACTTGCTAGTGCTGCCCGCGCCAGCGGCGCCTGGTTTCATACCGATGCCGTTCAGGCGCTGGGAAAACTGGAACTCGATTTTCGCGCGCTCAACACCACGGGCATTCATGCCATGACGCTCTCTGCTCACAAGGCTGGTGGTCCAAAGGGAGCTGCTGCGCTGGTCCTCGACAAACGGGTCGAACTGCAGCCGCAGATTGCCGGTGGCGGTCATGAGCGGGGATTGCGCTCAGGCACCGAAAATGTGGCGGCGATCGTTGGATTCGGTGTGGCCGCGGAACTTGCTGCGGCTCGCGTTGCCGAACTATCGGTACGCATGCGGGCCATGCAGGCAAAGTTGGAGTTCGGGTTGGCTGGTTTGGGGGCCAAGGTTTTTGCGACCGACGTGGTTCGCTTGCCGAACACCAGCTATTTTGCCTTTCCGAATATCGATGGCGAAACGCTGGTCGGTAAGCTGGATCGCGAAGGATTTGCCGTGGCGAGCGGTGCGGCATGCTCCAGCGCCAACCCCGAGCCGTCACATGTCTTGCGCGCCATGGGAGTGGCGCCTGAAATTGCCCGCGGTGCGGTGAGAGTTAGTCTTGGCGTGGGTAATACAGACGCCGAGATCGAAGAGTTTATCAACGCCTTGCAGGTGACAGTCGGACGCCTGCAAGGTCTGACAGCCATTCATTGAAGTGTGATCTGTCCGAACAACCCGACTTAGCGAGAATGACAATGAAACTCCCCATTTACCTGGATTACTCGGCAACCACCCCAGTCGACCCGCGTGTCGCTGAAAAAATGATTCCTTACCTGTGCGAGCATTTCGGTAATCCGGCATCACGTTCGCACAGCTTCGGCTGGGTGGCTGATGCGGCGGTCGAAGAAGCACGTGAGCAGGTGGCCGCGCTGGTCAATGCCGATCCCAAGGAAATTGTCTGGACCTCTGGCGCCACGGAGTCTAATAATCTTGCTATCAAAGGTGCAGCCAATTTCTACGCCGGTACCAAGGGTAAGCACATCATCACCGTCAAGACCGAGCACAAGGCTGTGCTCGACACGGTGCGCGAAATGGAGCGCCAAGGGTTTGAGGCTACGTACCTTGACGTCAAGGAGGATGGCCTGCTTGATCTGGAAGTCTTCAAGGCCGCGATTCGCCCGGATACCGTGCTGGTGTCGGTGATGTACGTCAATAATGAAGTTGGCGTCATCCAGCCGATCGCCGAACTGGGCGAAATCTGCCGTGATAAGGGCATTGTTTTTCACGTAGATGCTGCACAGGCGACGGGCAAAGTTGATATCGACTTGAGCAGCCTCAAGGTTGACCTCATGAGTTTTTCCGCCCACAAGACTTATGGTCCGAAGGGGATCGGTGCGCTTTATGTGCGCCGCAAGCCGCGCATCCGCCTCGAGGCGCAGATGCATGGGGGCGGGCATGAACGTGGGTTCCGCTCCGGCACGCTGGCGACGCATCAGATCGTTGGCATGGGTGAGGCTTTCCGTCTGGCCAAGGAAGAGATGGTCGAAGAGAACAAGCGTATCGGCGCCTTGCGTGACAAACTTCTGAAAGGCTTGCAGGACATTGAAGAAACCTTCGTCAACGGTGACCTGACACAACGTGTGGCGCACAATCTGAATATCAGCTTTGCTTACGTTGAAGGTGAGTCGATGATCATGGCCATCAAAGATTTGGCGGTATCTTCCGGCTCAGCCTGCACCTCGGCCAGTCTGGAGCCGTCCTATGTATTGCGCGCTCTGGGGCGTGACGACGAACTGGCGCACAGCTCCATCCGTTTTAGTATTGGTCGCTTTACGACGGAAGAAGAAATTGACTATGCAATCAAGTTATTGCATACAAAAGTTGGCAAATTACGTGAGCTTTCTCCGTTGTGGGAAATGTTCAAGGACGGCATTGACCTCAGCACCGTTCAATGGGCGGCACACTAAAGAAATTCAAGGAGAAACAGCATGAGCTACAGCATCAAAGTTATCGATCACTATGAAAATCCTCGCAACGTCGGTTCCTTCGGCAAGGAAGATGACGGCGTTGGTACCGGTATGGTCGGCGCGCCGGCCTGTGGCGACGTCATGAAACTGCAGATCAAGGTCAATAAGTCGGGCGTGATTGAGGATGCCAAGTTCAAGACCTATGGCTGCGGTTCAGCCATCGCGTCGTCTTCGCTCGTCACCGAATGGGTAAAGGGCAAGACGGTTGATCAGGCCTTGTCGATCAAAAACACCGAAATTGCCGAGGAATTGGCCCTGCCGCCGGTTAAAATTCACTGTTCGATTCTGGCCGAAGATGCCATCAAGGCAGCTGTGGCCGATTACAAGAAAAAGCACGGAGAATAAGCATGGGCGTCACCTTGAGCGATAAGGCGGCAACACACGTCGCCAACTTTCTGGCAAAGCGCGGCAAAGGTATCGGCCTGCGCCTTGGTGTACGGACCAGTGGCTGTTCCGGCATGGCGTACAAGCTTGAGTTCGTCGACGAGGTGAATCCTGATGATCTGGTCTTCGAACACAACGGCGTCAAGGTCATTGTTGACGCCAAGAGTCTGCCCTATCTCGATGGCATGGAGTTGGACTTTGCCCGCGAAGGCTTGAATGAAGGTTTCAAGTTCAATAATCCGAACGTCAAGGATCAGTGCGGTTGCGGCGAATCATTTAACGTCTGATGGATATCCGGGCCGACCATTTCTCCCTGTTCGGGTTGAGTCCGGGTTTCCGGCTCGATCTGTCTGACCTCGATTCCCGCTACCGCGACATTCAGGCTCAGGTCCATCCGGATCGATTTGCCAACGCGGGCGATGCGGAGCGCCGGCTCTCGATGCAGTGGGCCACCCACGCCAACGAGGCTTATCAGACGCTGAAAAAGCCGCTGGAAAGGGCCAAGTACCTGCTTCATCTGGCTGGTCATGACATCCAGGCGGAAAGCAATACCGCCATGCCTGCCGATTTCCTGATGGAGCAGATGGAATGGCGCGAGGCCGTGATGGAGGCGCGCTCTGGCGGCGATCATCACGAGTTGGAGCGCTTGCACAACCGGCTACGCGGGGATATCAACGCCCGTTATGAAGAACTCGGCGAATTGTTCGATCAGGGTGACCATGCGCTGGCTACTGATCGTGTTCGTCGCCTGATGTTTCTGGAAAAACTCCTGTACGAAATCGACGACGCGTTGGCGTCGCTGGAAGAATAAAAATGGCACTGTTTCAAATCGCCGAACCAGGCGAATCGGCGGCACCGCACGAGCACAAGCTCGCCATCGGGATCGATCTGGGCACCACCAACTCGCTGGTGGCCACTGTCCGCAGTGGAATTGCCGTTTGCCTGAGTGACGAGCAGGGGCGGCCTTTGTTGCCGTCAGTCGTTCGCTACCATGCCGACAACTCGACTGAGGTGGGCTACGACGCCCAGACCAGGCAGGCAATCGACCCGCGCAATACCATCGTTTCGGTCAAGCGCTTCATGGGGCGCGGCCTGAAGGATATTGCCCATGTCGAATCCATGCCCTATGACTTCATCGAAGCACCGGGTATGGTCAAGGTCAATACCATTGGCGGTATCAAGAGCCCGGTCGAAGTCTCGGCCGAAATCCTGAAATGCCTCAAACAGCGTGCGGAAACCGCCCTGGCCGGTGATCTGGTCGGCGCTGTGATCACCGTTCCGGCTTATTTCGACGATGCGCAGCGCCAGGCGACAAAGGATGCCGCACGTCTGGCCGGGCTCAACGTTCTGCGCCTGCTTAACGAACCGACTGCCGCCGCCATCGCCTACGGGCTGGATAACGGGTCCGAAGGCGTTTATGCCGTATACGATTTGGGTGGCGGCACCTTCGATATTTCCATCCTAAAGCTGACCAAGGGCGTCTTCGAGGTCATGTCCACCGGCGGCGATTCGGCGCTGGGCGGCGACGACTTCGACCATCGGATTTTCTGCTGGGTCATCGAGCAGGCCAAGCTGCAGCCGCTGTCGCCGGAAGATGGCCGTCTGCTCATGATGCGCTGCCGCGAGGCGAAAGAGTTTCTGACCAACAATCCGGAAGCACCGTTGACGGCGCGTCTTTCCACCGGGGAAATGGTTGATCTGAAGCTTGATGTGACTACCTTTGCCGATATTGCCCAGACGCTGATCTCGAAGACCCTGCAGCCGGTCAAGAAGGCTTTGCGCGATGCCGGTTTGCGTGCCGAAGACATCAAGGGCGTCGTCATGGTCGGCGGAGCGACCCGTATGCCGCAGGTTCAGAAGGCCGTCGGCGATTTTTTCCGTCAGGAACCGCTGACCAATCTTGATCCGGACAAGGTCGTCGCGCTGGGCGCGGCAACCCAGGCCAATCTGTTGGTCGGCAACAAGACTGGCAAGGACGACTGGCTGTTGCTCGACGTCATTCCGCTGTCGCTCGGTCTGGAAACGATGGGTGGATTGACTGAAAAGGTGATTCCGCGCAATTCGACCATCCCGACAGCGCGTGCCCAGGAGTTCACGACTTTCAAGGATGGCCAGACGGCGATGGCGATCCACGTCGTTCAGGGGGAGCGCGAGCTGGTCAGCGACTGCCGCTCACTGGCCCGCTTCGAACTGCGCGGCATCCCGCCGATGGTTGCCGGCGCGGCACGTATCCGCGTCACTTTCCAGGTCGATGCCGATGGCTTGCTCTCGGTGGCTGCCCGCGAGCAGACGACCGGTGTTGAGTCGAGTGTGACCGTCAAGCCATCCTATGGCCTCTCGGACGACGAGATTGCCGGCATGCTCAAGGACTCCATGGAGCACGCCAAGGACGATGCGATGAGCCGCGCCCTGAAGGAGGCGCAGGTCGAGGCACAGCGCATGATCGAGGCGACCGAGGCAGCACTGAAGGAAGACCCGCACCTGCTCAACGAGGCCGAGACAGCGAAAATTGTCGCGACCATCGCCAAGTTGCGCGACACCATGGCTGGCGAAAATCGCCGCCTGATCAACATTGCGATGGATGATCTTGGCTTTGAGACGCAGGCGTTTGCCCATCGCCGCATGGATCAGAGCATCAAGAAAGTGTTGTCCGGGCGCAATGTTGACGACATCAAAATGGGAGAAGACGCATGACGCAAATTATCGTCCTGCCGCACCTGGAGCTTTGTCCGGATGGCGCGGTGATCGAGGCGGAGGAGGGGGTCTCGATCTGCGAAAACTTGCTCGCCAACGAGATCGAACTCGACCACGCCTGCGAAATGTCCTGCGCCTGCACAACCTGCCACGTCATCGTGCGCGAAGGCTTCAACTCGCTGGATGCAGCAGAGGAGATCGAAGAAGACCTGCTCGACAAGGCCTGGGGCCTGGAACCCAATTCCCGCCTCGGTTGCCAGGCAATCGTACGGTCAACGCCGCTGACGGTCGAAATTCCGAAATACAGCATCAACATGGCGAAGGAGGGGCATCGCAAATGAAATGGACCGACATCAACGACATCGCCATCGAACTGAGCGAGACGCACCCCGAAAAAGATCCGCTGAAGATCAATTTTGTCGATTTGCGCGATTGGGTCATGGCTTTGCCCGGTTTCAACGATGATCCCAAACACTGCGGCGAGAAGATTCTCGAAGCCATCCAGCAGGCGTGGATCGACGAGGTCGCCTGATTAACGCGTCGAGCATCACCTGCGACAAATGCTCGGCTTGCTGTTGCCAGCTTGAGGTCATGTTGATGGATGGCGACGATGTGCCTCGTCGCTTTGTCACCCAGGACGATTGGGGGGGCTGGGTCATGCGCCGGCTCGATGACGGCTGGTGCGCCGCGCTGGATCGTGACACCATGCGTTGCACGATATACTCCCGCCGGCCTGACAATTGCCGTGTTTTTCAAATGGGCGACAGCGATTGTCAGCGTGAGCGGCAGCTTTTCTACGCTTCTGCCTGATCTGCCAAACAACTCCTTGCAACCGCCGATGCCTCAGCAACAAGCCAATAACCCGCTCCATGGCCTGACCCTGGAAACCATCCTGACCCGATTGCAGGCCCGTTACGGCTGGGCCGAATTGGGGCAGATCATCGATATTCGCTGCTTTAATCTCGACCCCAGCATTTCTTCGAGCCTCAAATTCCTGCGCCGCACGCCGTGGGCCAGAGCCAAGCTCGAAGAGCTCTACATCTCTACGGATTTCGACCGGCAATGACTTACGAAGAACATCTCGACGAAGTGACAACCCTGATCACCGAAAAATACGACGTGGCTGACGACGCGGCGATCAAGATGGTCATGCGCGCTCAGGCCGACGACTTTTTTAGCGGCCATGACGATGACGAATCGATCTGTACGCTGGATCGCGCGCATCTCGATGCCAAGGCTGTTTTCAAGAAGTACAAGTAAGTCATGCGCTCGACTCGTGCCACTGCTGCCGTTGCACGCCTGAATCAACGCAGTGCTGGCCGCCATTTTGTCATGGTGATAACCAGCAATAGCCTGTTCGTATTGCGCGAGCGGGTTGAGGGTGAGGAGAGGGCGGTTTCCGAAGCGCTGGCGCTCGACGAGTTTGTTCGTTTTGTGAACGCGCAAGGGCCGCAGGTCGTGCCGCGTGTTACCCGAAACGATGCCGCTTTCGCCCGGCAATTGGTCAAAAAAAACTGAAACGACATGGCTAGGCTGATCCCGGGTTGGCTGGCGCATTACCCAAAGGAAAAGCTGGGGTCCGATGTCGTTGCCGGGCTCATCGTGACCATTCTCGTTATTCCGCAGAGCCTGGCCTACGCGCTGCTCGCCGGATTGCCGCCGCAACTCGGGTTGTATGTCAGTATCTTCCCGGTAATCGCCTATGCACTGTTCGGCAGCAGCATGGTGCAGGCCGTCGGGCCGGTGGCCATCACTGCGATCATGACCTACTCGGTGTTGAGTCCGATTGCGCAGCCCGGCTCGCCGAACTACATCGTGTTGGCAGCTGCGTTGTCGCTGCTTTCCGGCTTGATGCTGCTGGCTTGTGGCGCGTTGCGTCTGGGATTTCTGTCACAGCTGCTTAGTCGTCCGGTGATCAGCGGCTTCATCTCGGGTTCCGCCGTGCTGATCATCATCAGCCAACTGAAATATCTGACAGGTGTTGGGCCACATGGCTCGAGCAGCGGAGAAGTGTTGCTCGACCTTCTAAAAAATCTGCCTCAGGCACATCTCCCGACGCTGGCCATCGGGTTGCTGGCCTTCGCCATTCTCGCATTCGTTCGCCTGGCGCTGGCTGGCTGGCTGGTCAAGGTCGGCATAGGCAAAACGCGGGCGGATTTCATCGTCCGCCTGATGCCGCTGGTTGTGGTTGTCGTTGGCACGCTGGCTGTTGTTGAATTCGATCTTGACCGCGGGGCGGGCGTCGCGGTCGTCGGTTCTGTCGTGGCGGGACTACCTGGCTTCAGCTTTTTCGTGCCCGATCTCGATACAGTGCATCGCCTGCTGCTGCCTGCTTTTGTGATGATGCTGATCGGCATGGTGCAGAGCATCACGATGGCACAGGCGCTGGCCATCAAGCGGCGTGAGCGGATCGATCCGAATGCCGAACTGGTTGGTCTTGGCGCCGCCAATGTCGTGGCGGGATTTTACGGCGGCATGCCGGTCGGTGGTGGGCTGTCGCGTTCGGCGATCAACGTTGCGGCGGGAGCGCAGACACCACTGGCCAGCATTCTGTCGGCACTGGCCATGATCGGCGTCGTCGCCGGTGCTGCCCAGTGGTTCGAACGCCTGCCCCTGGCCGTGCTGGCGGCCAGCATCATGATGGCGGCAATCTCGATGATTGACCTGCGTGCGCTACGCCGGGCTTGGTCCTATGACCGGGCCGATGCCCTGGCTTTGCTGTGCACAGCCGGTGGCGTGCTGCTCTTTGGTTTGGAGGCGGGGATTGGTATGGGGATCGTGCTGTCGATGGCGACCTTGTTGTATCGCACCAGCGTTCCGCATATCGCCGTCGTGGGGCGGGTGCCCGGCACCGAGCATTTTCGCAATGTCGCCCGTTTCGACGTCGAGACGCTGCCCGGCGTACTTTTTGTCCGCATTGACGAGCGCTTGTTCTTCGGCAACCTGGGGGCAGTCGAACAGCGTCTGAACCAGGAACTGGAACGCGTCGCTGACGCGCACGATCTGGTGCTGGTGATGAGTGGCGTTAATTTGCTCGATACGACAGCCGCCGAGGTGTTCGGCGAAC
Organism: Betaproteobacteria bacterium HGW-Betaproteobacteria-6; assembly: GCA_002842145.1. Lineage (GTDB taxonomy): Bacteria > Pseudomonadota > Gammaproteobacteria > Burkholderiales > Rhodocyclaceae > Azonexus. The sequence continues at coordinate 18,171 of PHCF01000035.1, forward strand.
TCAATCAGGATCTGGCCGAGCGCGGCATCCGATTGCACCTGGCCGAGGTCAAAGGCCCGGTGCAGGACCGGCTGATGAAGGCCTCGTTGTGGAGCGCGCTGACCGGTGAGGTTTTCCTCTCGGCCAACGCTGCGTACGCAAAGCTGGCACCGCGCGAGGTGTGGTGTCCGGAAATCTAGAAGCCGTTCTATTCGTTGTCGAACAGGTTGAGCAGTGCATCGAGACCGCCAAAGTTGATCGCCACATCGGCCTTGGCGCGCGTCGCCGGTTTGGCCCGAAAAGCCACCGACAATCCGGCCTGGGACATCATGAGCAGATCGTTGGCGCCGTCGCCGCAGGCGATGACCTGATCCTTCCTCAGGCCGAGTTCGTCGGTCAATCTGACGAGGTGGTGGGCTTTGGCCGCGGCATCCACGATGTCGCCGACGACCCGGCCGGTCAGTTTGCCGCCGGATATCTCCAGTTCGTTCGAGGTGGCGAAGTCGAAGCCGAGTTCGATGCGCAGGCGCTCGGTGAAATAGGTAAAGCCACCGGACAGGATGGCCGTGCGCAGGCCGGCGTTCTGGCAGGCTTCGAGCAGTTCGCGGGCGCCGGGTGAGAGCAGCAGGCGTTCGCCAAAAACCCGGGCCAGTACGCGCGCATCCAGTCCGGCGAGCAGCGCCAGTCGGCGACGCAGGCTTTCCCGATAGTCGATCTCGCCGCGCATGGCGGCTTCGGTCACCGCCGAGACTTCTTCCTTCTTGCCGGCAAAATCAGCCAGTTCGTCGATGCATTCGATGGTGATCAGCGTCGAATCCATGTCGAAACAGATCAGGCCGTAGTCGGCGAGTTTCTTGCCAACCGGGGAGAAGGCCCAGTCGAGTTTTTCCGCTTCGATCATGGGAATCAGCGCCTCGAACTCCGCTGTCCGCGTTGCCTGGCGCAGACGGACGACTTGTGGCGGGCAAGGCTCGACGGTGCTGGCCCCGGTTGCGGCGACGATGCGTTCGAGCAGGAAGGTGGGCAGCGCGCCACCCTGGATTATCAGGTTCATGGGTCAGAGGTCGAATTTGAGTTGTTCTTGGGCCAGATGCCTGGCGATGACAGCCGGCAGGCTTTTCGGTGCATGGATACGCAGCTGCTTGTTGATATTGTAGCGGCCGAAAACGACTTCGATGTCGCCAGGCGTGACGCCGAACTTGTCGGCCAGGAAGCGCACCATGTGGTCCGTCGCCCGGCCTGCCACCGGCGTTGCCGTAACGCTGACCTGCAACTGCTTGCCCTTGGCCTTGCCTATCGCATCGCTTCCCGCGTTCGGTGTGCCGAGGATGTTGAGCACCAGCGTTTCGCCATCCATGGCACAGAACGAGTCGAGCGCCATCCCTTTATGGTTGTCGTGGGGCACGTGGCGAGGTTTGCGGGGTTTTGTTTTCACGGGACGAGGCGGGTATCTGTTTGGGGCGGCAGCCCGGCATTTTATGCGCCGAAGAGGCCGGATGCCAGTTGGCGGGCTTGTTGCCGGGGGCAGGCTGCAATCTCAGGAAACCCTCGGGATGGCTGAACGCACGACGCGACCGATTGTCAGTCCCTGAATCAGGATGGAGAAGATAACGACGCAGTAGGTCAGGGCCAGCACGGTGTCGCGTTCGCTGCCGCTGGGCAGGGACAGTGCCAGGGCGACCGAGATGCCGCCGCGCAACCCCCCCCAGGTCAGCACCTGCCAGGCGCCGCGCGGCAAATCGAAGATTCCGCGCAGGCCGGCAACGGGGAGGCCGACGGTGAGCAGGCGGGCGAGCAGCGTTACCGCGATCGCCACGACGGCGCCGAAAAATATATTGCCCGGGAAGGCAATGATCAGGACTTCCATGCCGATCAGTACGAACAGCACGGCGTTGAGAATTTCGTCGAGGAGTTCCCAGAACATGTCGACGTAACGCCGTGTCGTGTCCGACATGGCCAGCGCGCGGCCGTGATTGCCGATCATCAGGCCGGCGACGACCATGGCCAGGGGGCCGGACACATGCAGGTGGCTGGCCAGGGCGTAGCCGCCGGTGACCGCGGCCAGTGTCAGCAGGACTTCGACCTGATAGTTGTCTACGCTTTTGAGCAGGCGGAAAGTGACATAGCCGAGCACCAGGCCGAAGAGCAGTCCACCGCCGGCCTCGTGCGCCAGCAATTCGAGCGCATGGCCGGCCGTTGGCGCATCGCCACTGGCCAGCATGCCGAGCAGCAGCGAGAAGATCACGACGCCGACGCCGTCGTTGAACAGCGATTCACCGGCGATGACCAGTTCCAGATTCTTCGGCGCGCCGGCCGACTTGAGTATGCCCATCACGGCAATCGGGTCGGTCGGCGAGATCAGGGCGCCGAACAGCAGGCAATGGATGAGCGGCAAGTCCAGACCAACCAGGGGCAGGACGAACCACATGACATAGCCGACCACCAGGGTCGACAAAAGCGTGCCCAGCACGGCCAGGCCGCCGACTTGCCAGCGGTAGGCTTTCAACTCGCTGAGATCGACGTGCAGGGCGCCGGCAAACAGCAGCAGCGACAGCATGCCTTGCATCAGCACGTCGGAGAAGTCGATCGAACGCAGCAGACTTTCTTCATATTGCCGCAAGCCGTGTCCGAATCCGGCCATGTCCAGGCCGACCAGGACGAGCGACATCGCCATGGCTGTGGCCATGACGCCGATGGCCGAAGGCAATCCGACAAAGCGGTGATTCAGATAGGCGAGGAGGGCGGTGACAACGAGGCAGGTGGCGGCAATATCGAGCATGTGGAATGAGGTCTGGGTGGCAAGCAAAACGGGATAGTAGGGCGTCAAAGCGCTGAGGGCTATCCCGCAGGCGAGAAAGAAGGAAAGGGGTCGGTGATTTTTGTCGGGCTGGCGGAAGGGTTTGCTGCCGGAAAATCCCACGGTCAACCGGAAAAAATGCCCAAATTCCCAATGCGTGGCGAGGTCGGGCGCGCCCATGGCGCCGGGTTTACAGAGGCAATTCGGCCTGGAAGGCGGTGGGCTGAGCGTCGGTCGCCGTGTCTGGTGACAGCGTGCTGGCCCGCACGCCGAGAAGTCGAATCCGCTGTTGCAGGGTCACGCGCTTCAGACATTCGCCGGCTGCCTTGCGGATTTCCCGGCCGTCGGCGGTGGGTGTCGGCAGGGTGATGTCGCGGGTCACTGCCTGGAAGTCGGCGTAGCGCAATTTGATGCCGATGGTGCGGGCAACATAGCCCTTGCGGCTGAGATCATCGGCCACCCGCAGGCAGATGCTGGTGAAGGCTTCGGAAAGCTCGGCCCTGTCCTGCTTGGCATGCAGGTCTCGGTGAAAGGTGCTCTCCCGGCTGATCGACTTCGGTTCGCGACTGGTTTTGATCGGGCGCTCGTCAATTCCGTGGGCGACTTCATGCAACCAAGTGCCCATGGTTCGTCCGAAATAACGGACAAGCTTCTCGACGGGGGCGGCAGCGAGTTCTCCGATGGTGGTGATGCCGATTTGCGCCAGGCGCTCATTGGCCTTGGGACCGATGCCGTTGATCTTCTTGGCGGCCAGCGGCCAGATCCGGCTGGGGATTTCGTCTTGGCCGAGCAGGGTGATGCCGTCCGGCTTGTCGAGATCGGAGCAGATCTTGGCCAGCAGCTTGTTGGGCGTGATACCAATCGAGCAGGTCAATCCGGTCGCGTCGTAAACCGCCTGTTTGATGCGCCGGGCAAGCGCCAGGCTGTCTTCGGGAATGTCGCTGAGGTCGATAAATATCTCGTCGATACCGCGATCTTCGATGCACGGGGCGATACTGGCGACGGCCGCCTTGAAGCGCCGCGAGTAGTCGCGATAGGCGTCGAAATTGGCGGGCAGGAGAATGGCTTCCGGCGCCAATTGGGCCGATTTCATGAGGCCCATGGCCGAGAAAACGCCAAGGGCGCGGGCTTCGTAGGTCGAGGTTGTGACAACGCCGCGGCCGACGTAGTCACGCAGGAGAGAAAAACGATGCGAGCCGTCGGGCTGGAGAACCGGTTGATGCACGCTGCGCCCACCCACCACCACCGCCTTTCCGCGCAGTTCCGGGTAATGCAGCAGCTCGACCGACGCAAAGAATGCATCCATGTCGAGATGGGCAATACGGCGAGGGATGGTTGTGTTCATAGCTGTATGAATATACAGCATATTGGCGCCTGGGGAAAAGCGGTGGGCGGCCAGGAATTATTCAGCGGTGAAGCGGAGTCGCCGCATTTCATTTTTGGTCATTTTTTCCGGTTGACCGTGGGAATCGCTCTGACTCGGCGCTTTTCGACCAAATGACCGGTTGACGATGCCTGACAGCTCGATTGCCGTCCGGCATCGTCGGTGATTTGTTACAGCCGTTCCGGCAGCACGTCGCGGAGCATGATGGCGGCGTCGCGGATCATCTTTTCGGTGGTCGCCCAATCGACACAGCCATCGGTGACCGAGCAGCCATACTTGAGCTGACTGAGGTCGCCCGGAATCGACTGGTTACCGGCTTCGATGTTGGATTCGATCATGACGCCGACCAACGACTTGTTGCCGAGGCGGACCTGGTTGACGATGTCGGCCATGACCAGCGGTTGCAGCTCGGGTTTCTTGAAGCTGTTGGCGTGCGAGCAGTCGACCACGATGTTGTGCGGCAGTTTGGCCTTGTCCAGTGCCTGTTCGACCATGGCGATGGAAACCGTATCGTAGTTCGGCCGGCCGTCGCCGCCGCGCAGCACGATGTGGCCGTAGCCGTTGCCCTTGGTGCGGACGACGGCGACCCGGCCCTGATTGGTCAGGCCGAGGAAGGAGTGCGGCTTGGAGGCGGAAAGGATGGCGTTGACAGCTACGCCGAGGTCGCCGCTGGTGCCGTTCTTGAAACCGACCGGGGTGGACAGGCCGGAGGACATTTCGCGGTGGGTCTGCGATTCGGTGGTGCGGGCGCCGATGGCGGTCCACGTGATGAGGTCGCCGTAGTAT
>PHCF01000036.1 GCA_002842145.1 Betaproteobacteria bacterium HGW-Betaproteobacteria-6
CGTCACCAGCACGCCCTTGCCGCGCGCATCCTGGCTGGCCGCGACGCTCACGGCGTTCGACAGGTTGAGCATGCCGTCGGCCGACATGGCCGTGCCCGGACGCATCGAGCCAACGACGACGATGGGCTTGTCGGTATGGATGACGAGGTTAAGGAAGAAGGCGGTTTCTTCGAGGGTGTCAGTGCCGTGGGTGATCACGATGCCGTCGACGTCGGCCTGCTTGGCCAGTACGGCGACGCGCTTGCCGAGGGTGAGCAGGTGCTCGTTGGTGAAACTTTCGGAGGCGATCTGGAAGACCTGCTCGCCACGGACCTGGGCGACATCGGCGAGGGTCGGAATGCCGGCGATCAATTTATCGACCGGCACCTTGGCGGCTTGGTAAGTAGCGCTCTTGGCAACATCGGCACCGGCTCCGGCGATGGTGCCGCCGGTCGCAAGGATGACGACATTGGGCTTGTCGGCGAAGGCGGGGAAGGCCTGGCAGAAGGCTACGGCGATCAGCGCGCAGCGGGCGAGGAAGCGGTTCATTGAATCTCCTTGTTTGTGCATTGAGGAAACCGGGGATTAGTTTCGCCCTGACTATTCAGCACGGGCCGTGCCAGGCGTGTCGGCGATGGCGTCGGTTTTTATGTGATTGATTTTAAAGAGAGTGTCTTTGCGGTGCCCGGTGTTTTTGACGGAATGTCGAGGCTTGGCCGATGCGCGTCATCGGTTTTTCGATGCGCCGGGCCGGCGTTTCAGAACATGTCGACCAGTTGCTTGACGATCAGCACGCTGACCACGCCGAGGAATGCTTTGCGGATGAAGCCGGCGCCGTGCTTGAGCGCGAGGTGGGTGCCGACATAGGCGCCGGCCAGGTTGCAGGCCGCCATGGTCAGGCCGACCGCCCACAGGATGGGGCCGTGGCTGGCGAAGAAGCCGATGGCCGAGATGTTGGTGGCGACATTGACGACCTTGGCGCTGGCCGAGGCGGAGACGAAATCCATGCCGAAGACGCGGACGAAGCCGAAGATCAGGAAGCTGCCGGTGCCCGGTCCGAAGAAACCGTCGTAGAAGCCGATGACCAGCCCGAACAAGGTGCTGCGCCAATAGTCGCCGGGGCGGGGTTCATGGGTTTCCTCCTGTCCCAGGTTCTTGCGCAGAAAGGTGTAGATGGCGACCGTCAGCATCATGACGACAACCAGCGGGCGCATGGCTTCGCGCGGAATCCAGGCGACCACGGCAGCGCCCAGCCAGGCGCCAAGCAGGGCCGCGGCGGTGGCCGGCAGCACCAGGCGCCAGGGAATGCGCACGGCGCGGGCATAGCGCCACAGCGCGGCGCTGGTGCCGGTGATACTGGCCAGCTTGTTGGTGCCGAACAGGGTCGGGATGCTGGTTTGCGGGAAGGCCGAGAGCAGCACCGGAATCTGGATCAGACCGCCGCCGCCGACGACGGCGTCGACCATGCCGGCAAAGAAGGCGGCGGGAGCGAGGATGAACCAGTCGATCGTCATGACGAACTCAAAAAAATGACCCGGCGTAGGGCGCCGGGTCTTAAAAAAAGGTTAGGCGCGAGGGCGGCCGAACCTCAGAGGAGGGATGGTTACGCGGTGACCGGCAGGGCGTCCTCGCTCGGTACCGGGAGCGCCGTATCGATGTCGGCGAGCGACTCGTCGACCGGGTCGATGGCTTTCTCCCACTTGGCGACGACGGCGGTGGCAATGGCGTTGCCCAGTACGTTGGTCGCCGTCCGACCCATGTCGAGGAAGTGATCGATGCCGAGGATGAGCAGCAGGCCGGCCTCGGGCAGCCCGAACATGGGCAGCACGGCGGCGACGACGACCAGCGAGGAGCGCGGCACGCCGGCCACGCCCTTGCTCGAGATCATGAGGACGAGCAGCATGGTGATCTGCGTTCCCAGGCTGAGGTCGATGCCGTAGGCCTGGCCGATGAACAGCGCGGCGAAGGCGCAGTAGAGCATCGAGCCGTCGAGGTTGAAGGAGTAGCCCAGGGGCAGGACGAAGCCGGTGATGCGGTCCTTGACGCCGAATTTCTCGAGCTGCTCCATGAGCTTGGGGTAGGCCGATTCGCTGCTCGCCGTCGAGAAGCCGAGCAACATCGGGCTGCGCACCAGCTTGAGCAGGCGGAAGACTTCCTTGCCGAGTACGAAATAACCGGCGCCAATAAGCACCAGCCACAGCACGGCGAGGGCGATGTAGAAGCTGGCCAGCAGCTTGCCGAAGACGACCAGCATGCCCAGGCCCTGGGTCGTGATGATGCCGGCGACAGCGCCGAAGACGCCGATCGGGGCGAAGCGCATGACGTAGTCGGTGACCTTGAGCATGACGTGCACGATTTCTTCCATCGTGTTCACCAGGCTGCGCGCCGTCTGGTTGTGCAGGTGGCCGAGCGCCAGGCCGAAGAAGACGGCGAAGACGAGGATCTGCAGGATTTCATTGGCGGCCATCGCCTCGAAGAAATTCTTCGGGAAGACGTGGGTGATGAAATCCTTGAGGTTCAGCGCGCTGGTTTTCAGGCCGACCGCCGCACCGACTTCGGGCAACGGCACGCCGAGGTTGGCGCCGGGTTGTAGCAGGTTGGCAAAGACCAGGCCGAGGGCCAGCGAACACAGCGAGGCGGCGACGAACCAGCCAAGCGCCCTGGCGCCGATCCGGCCGACCGTCTTCGAGTCGCCCATGCCGGCCAGGCCGACGACCAGGGTGGCGAAGACGAGCGGGGCGATGATCATCTTGATCAGGCGCAGGAAAATGTTGGTCAGGATGCCGAAGTAGCCGGCGATGTCCTTGGCTTCGGCCGGGCTGCCGGCCAGCGTGTTGCAGGCGTAACCGACAATGACGCCGAGCACCATGGCGATCATGATCAGGGTGGTTAACCGGTTCATTTTCATGATGGTTTCCTTGTTGTGTGCATTGAATGAAGGTTTTGCTTACGCCGCCCGGGGCAGAATCATTTGCGGCTTGGTCAGCACTTCCGGGCGCAGTACGTCGGCCAGTTGCTCGGGGCTCATGAGCTTGCGCTCAAGGACGATCTCGGCGACGCCGCGGCCGCTCAGATGGGCTTCGGCAGCGATTTCGGTGGCGTTGGCGTAGCCGATGTAGGGGTTCAGCGCCGTGACGATGCCGATCGAGCGTTCGACGCTGGCGCGCAGTGCGTCGCGGTTGGCGGTGATGCCATCGACGCAGTGGTCGGCCAGCGTCTTGCAGCCCCTGGTGAGATGCAGCACGCTCTTGAACAGGCTGTGGGCGATGATCGGTTCGAAGGCGTTGAGCTGCAGCTGGCCGGCTTCGGCGGCGAAGGTGACGGTGGTGTCGTTGCCGATGACTTCGAAGGCGATCTGGTTGACCACTTCCGGGATCACCGGATTGACCTTGCCCGGCATGATCGAAGAACCGGCCTGGCGCGGCGGCAGGTTGATTTCGTTGAAGCCGGCACGCGGACCGGAGGAGAGCAGGCGCAGGTCGTTGCAGACCTTGGACAGCTTGACGGCGACGCGCTTGAGGACGCCGGACAGTTGCACGAAGCTGCCGCAATCCTGCGTCGCCTCGATCAGGTTGGGGGCGGTGAGGAGCGGGATGCCGCTGATCTCGACCAGCTTGCGGCAGACGATGGCGGCGTAGTCGGGGTGGGCGTTGATGCCGGTGCCGATGGCGGTGGCGCCGAGGTTCATTTCGCGGATCAGCAGGGCGGCTTCGCGGAGGCGCTCCTCGTCCTCGCCGAGCATCACGGCGTAGGTCGAGAACTCCTGGCCGAGGGTCATCGGCACGGCGTCCTGCAACTGGGTGCGGCCCATCTTGAGGACGTCGGCGAATTCCTCGGCCTTGCGCTCGAAGGACCGGCGCAGGTAGGCCATGGCGTCGACGAGGCGGAAGATGCCGACGTAGGTGGCGAGCTTGAGCGCGGTCGGATAGACGTCGTTGGTCGACTGGCTCATGTTCACGTCCTCGTTCGGGTGCAGGTACTGGTACTCGCCGCGCGCGTGGCCGAGGATTTCGAGCGCTCGGTTGGCGATCACCTCGTTGGCGTTCATGTTGGTCGAGGTGCCGGCGCCGCCCTGAATGACGTCGACGACGAACTGGTCATGCCATTGACCATCGATGACTTCGCGGCAGGCGGCGGCGATGGCGTCGGCGCGTTTGGCGTCAAGCAGGCCGAGTTGGCGATTGGCCTGGGCGGCAGCCTTCTTGATCTGGGCCAGGGCGCGAATGAGGTCGGGATAGACGGCAATCGAAATGCCGGTGATGGCGAAGTTTTCCAGGGCGCGCAGGGTGTGCACGCCGTAGTAGGCCGCGGCCGGAACTTCGCGGTCGCCGAGCAGGTCGTGTTCGAGGCGATGGGTTGGTTGTTGGGTCATGTTGTCTCTCCGCTTCAGTGTTGTCGTTGGTCCGGCTGGCGTGCCGTCCATTGCCTTGTCTTTTGCACGTGTCATGCCAGCGGCAATTGAATTGCGGGGTGCTGATTTTTAAAGGCTTTTTGGGCGTGGCGATGCAGAGGTGCCGGATTCCCGAGGTTTTGGCCGGGCGGGTGTTCGGTTTTCCGAGGGGGCGCGATACGCGTTTCGCTTGATCGGGCGCGACCCAAAAACAAAAAACCGCCGGGTTCGGCGGTTTTCATTTTTGGGCATTATTTCCGGTTGACCGTGGAAACGCTCATTTCTCGCTCGGCGGCAGCCATTTCAGCCGCCGGAAAACCCATTCCGTCAGCCACAGGCTGAAATAGGTCGCGAACCACGCGAAAATGGTGTCGGACAGGAAATGCCCGCCGGCGGTCATGCGCACCACGGCGAGCAGCGTTCCGGCGGCCAGGCTGGCCAGCAGCCAGCGTCGGCGCACGGCGGGAGCGCCAAGCCAGCCGAAGGCCATGACGAAGGCAGCGGTGGCGACATGGCCGCTGACGAAGGAGCAGTTCTTCTCGCACTGGTTGGTCGGCACGAAGGCCGGGGTGAATTTGAACGGCCCGCCGAATTGCGCCACCGTTGCCGGCCGCGCCCGGTGCCAGCCATCCTTGAGCGTCGCATCGACAAGCAGAACCGGCCCGAGCAAGGCCGCAGCGAGCAGGAAGCCGAAGGTCGTCCGACGCGCATGCAGCCAGCGCAGGCGCTTGATGCCGCCGAGCAGCAGGCCGCCGAGGAGGATGACGAGCAGCGCCTGTCCGACGCGCGGCGTGCCACGGTAGATCAGTTCGAACAGCGGCCAGTTGCCGCCGGAAAACGCCCATTTGCCGTCGTCGTAGAAAACCCGGCTGGCGGCCAGGTCGATCTCCGGGAAAGCGACGAAGAGGATAGCGAGCAGCGCAAAAACGACGCTGGCGACGCGAAGCTCAATAACCCTTGAAGTCATGCAGCAGGTAAACATCCATGTTGCGGCTGGTCGTCGCATCGAGCGGCGCTTTCAGCGTGGCCAGCTTTTCAATGCGGGCGAAGCGCGGGGCGAAGTCGGCGCCCGGTGCCGTGTCGGTGATCAGGATCGCATCCTTGCCGACGTAGGGGCGCAGGTCGGTCGTCAGCTTGTAATGGTCGCTGGCAATGCCCGAGGGGTTCCAGCTGGCGGCCAGCGGCTTGAGGTCGCGCAGTTCGTAGAGCATGTGGGCGAGCAGGGTGCGGTTGTCGGCGACTAGCACGGTGTCGGGGTGGGCTTGCACGACGGGCTTGAGTTGCCGGCCCAGTTCGTCCCAGCCCATGGCCCGCTTGAACGGGTTCAGTTTTGCCTGTTTTTCCGGGTTGACCGTAGCAATCACCTGCGGCCAGTGATAGACCAGCCCGACGAGCAAAACGTTGATCGCCAGCCCGCCCACTAGCAGCTTTTTCTTCTCGCGTTGCAGCAGCCAGGCGACGGCAGCGATGACGGCCGGCGCGAAGGCGGGCGCCGCCCAGTTGGCGTTGGCGCTGCTCTTCATGGCCTGGGCCGAAACGACGATCCACAGCGGCAGCGCGAACCACAGCAGGAGGCGGGTCCGGTCGTCGCGCCAGCTTTCGCGAACGCGAACGAGGAGCAGCACGAAGACGCTGCCCAGTACCGGGCCGAAGGCGATCCATTGCGCTGCCCAGAACTCGCCGAGCGAGGCCAGCCCGCCGCCGGCGGCGCGGTTCAGCGTGATGTCGGCGGTGTGCTTGAGGGTCGGGAAATCGTGGCTGATGTTCCAGACGATGTTCGGCGACAGGAGGAGCAGCGCCAGAGCGACGGCCAGCCAGGGCTTGGCCGAGGCCAGCCGGGGCCGGTGAAAGGCGAGCAGGAACAGGAAGGCGGCGCCGAGCCAGGCCGCCATGGTGTATTTGGAGAGCAGGCCGAGGCCGCAGACCAGCCCGAGCAGCAACCAGTCGGCCCAGGTGTCGCTGTCCAGTGCACGCAGCAAGGCCCACAGCGCCAGCGCCCAGAACAGGGTGAGCAGCGCGTCGGTCGACACGAACAGGCCGAGCCACGAGAAAATCGGCAGGGTCAGCACCGCGACGGCCGACCAGAAGGCGACGCGCTCGTCGTAGAGCCGGCGGGCAACCAGCCAGCAGGCAGCGGCGGCCAGCGGGTAGCAGAGCATGGACAACGCCTTGACGCCGACCAGACCGTCGCCGAACAGGGCGGTCGATAACCAGATCAGCGCCGCGACACCGGGCGGCTTGGAGAAGTAGCCCCAGTCGAGATGCTGCGCCCAGGTCCAGTATTGCGCCTCATCGACGTAAAGCGTGATGCCGAGGTTGGGCAACAGCCAGAGGCGCCAGGCGAGCAGCGCGGCCGTCAGGCCAAACAGCCATTTCACGCTGTTTTTGCCGTTGACCGTCGCATTCACGCCGGCTTGTGCCAGCCTTCGTCAGCCGCCAGCTTGTCTTCCGGACGAGCCGAGTAGGAGCGGATGGTGCCGGATTCGAAGTAGATGCGGGCGAGCAGTTCGGACAGTACGCCGGTCGTGATGAAGTGAATGCCGGCGATCAGTGTGCCGATGCCGACGATGAGCAGCGGACGACCGCCGATGTTCTCGCCGAGGCCGAACTTGACCCAGGCCAGCCAGGTCATGATCAGCCCGGACAGGGCCGTCAGGCCGAGGCCGATGCCGCCGAAGAAGTGACCGGGGCGGGCGCGGAAACGCATGAAGAAATAGACCGCGATCAAATCGAGAATGACGCGGAAGGTGCGCGAAATGCCGTACTTTGAGACGCCGGCCGTGCGCGCGTGGTGCGTCGTCGGCTCCTGGGCGATGCGGCGCGGCGTGGTGACGGTAGCCAGCCAGGCCGGAATGAAGCGGTGCATTTCGCCGTACAGGCGCACGCTCTTGATCACGCTGCCGCGGAAAGCCTTGAGGCTGCAGCCGTAATCGCGCAGATGGACGCCGGTCATGCGGGCGATCAGCTTGTTGGCGATTTTCGACGGAATCTTGCGCAGGAACAGGCCGTCCTGACGGTTCTGGCGCCAGCCGGCAACCAGGTCGAGGTCTTCGTTGATGAGCCGGGCGACCATGCGCGGAATGTCGATCGGATCGTTCTGCAGATCGCCATCCATGGTCACGATCACATCGCCGCGGGCGGCGTCGATGCCGGCCTGCATGGCCGCCGTCTGCTTGAAATTGCGCGTCAGCTCGACGACGCGGACGTGCGGGCCGTATTCGCGCGAACACTGCACGGCACGATCGACCGTCGCATCGCTACTGCCGTCATCGACCAGCACCAGCTCCCACGGATGGTCGTAGCCGACCAGCGCCTCATGCACGCGCTTGACCAGCGGTGCGATGTTGTCTTCCTCGTTGTAGAACGGGACGACGATGGAAAGGCTGTGCGGGGGAATTTCGGGAACGGCGGCGATGACTGCGCTCATAGGTGAGTCCGGCGGCAAGTGGCTAAATAAGCGCGCATTTTAACGTGAAAGTCGTCGGCGAGCGCCGAATAAGCCACGCCGCGGCATTGTGCTCACGGTATATGCATAAGCGCTATCCGGGGGCGCACTGCCAAAGGCGAAGGCGTCGAAGACAGCCTATTTCTTGATGAGCCACCACGACATCCAGCGCGACAGCCGTGGCATCACCAGGTAGGACATGGCCAGCGCAACCAGCGCCGTAAACACCGCAGTTCTGAGCAGGAAGGGCCAGCCGGCGAGCAGAGGGGCGACCAGCCAGAGGAGGAGGGCAACGGTCGGAAAGATGCCCAGCCAGCTGACCAGGGTCATCCGCCATTTGGGGGGCGGGCTGCTGGCCGGAATCGGCGTTGGCGCAAACCAGGCATCGAGGCCGGTGAGCAGACGGTATTCCGGGTCGCCTTCGGCGACGGCACGCAGGCGCTCCTGCCAGAGCGCTCTCTGGGGCGAGGCGTTCCAGCGTTCGAGATCGGCTTCGGTGGCGAAGCGCTGGACGATCTGATACTCGCCACCGGCGCTTTCCGGCGGGATCAACTGGGCGGCCAGATAGCCCGGAAACCGGCTGGCATCGGCGAACATGGCGCGGATCAGCGCCTCGTAGGCTTCTTCGCAGCCGGCTTTGGCCTTGCGTCGGACGACGCGAACAAGCGGTTCTGTCATGGTGTATTGCGCTTCAGTCGGTATTGCAGTTGAGGGCGGGTAATACCGAGCACCCGGGCGGCCCCAGCCAGATTGCCGTCGGCGCGCTTGACGGCTTCGGTGAGCAGTGCCTCTTCGAGCTGTTCCAGCGACAGTCCGCTCGCAATGATCGAATCGAGCAGACTGGAGCTGCATTTGGGGACGTTTTCCTGCTCCAGCGAGCCAGAGGCGGAAATGGCGGACTCCCACGACTTCGCTTCGCTGACATGCGTGAACAGGTGCTCCAGTTCGATCCAGCCACCCTGCGGGGCAAGGATGACACCGCGTTCGATCATGTTTTCCAGTTCGCGCACATTACCGGGCCACGGATAACCCTTCATTGCCTGCAGGGTCTTGTCGGTGACGCCGAGCAGGCGTTTTTCGTGCAGCGTCGAAAAGCGGCCGAGCATCGCTTCGACCAGCGGCTGAATGTCGGCGACGCGTTCGCGCAGCGGCGGAATGGTCACCGGGTAAACATTCAGGCGATAGTACAGATCGGAACGGAAACGGCCTTCCTTGACGGCATTGGCCAGGTCGACGTTGGTTGCCGCGACGAGACGGATATTGACCTTGCGTGTCCGGTCGTCGCCGAGGCGTTCGATTTCGCCTTCCTGCAGCACGCGCAGCAGTTTGGCCTGAGCGGCCAGCGGCAATTCGCCGATTTCGTCGAGAAACAGCGTGCCGCCATCGGCCCGCTCGAATTTACCCATGCGTGAACTTTGGGCACCGGTGAAAGCCCCTTTCTCGACGCCGAACAATTCGGATTCGATCAGGTCGTGGGGCAGGGCGGCGCAGTTGATGGCGACGAAGGGGCCTTGCCGGCGTGCGCTTTCCTGATGCAGGGCGCGGGCAAAGCGTTCCTTGCCGACCCCGGTTTCGCCAAGAAGGAGGACGGTGACCGACGTGCGGGAGGCCTTGGAAACGAGTTCCTGGGCTTGTTTGAAACCGTTGGAGATGCCGACCAGTTGCGGGGTCTGGACGTTCTGGGTGATCGTCGTGCGGAGATACTCGACCTGGGTGCGCAGTTCCAGCAGGTGGTTGAGCATGGGGTCGGACTGGAAGTAACTGGCGTGCTCCTCCGCATCTTCCCATTCCTCCAGCGGCTTGCCGACGATGCGGCAATTGTTGTCGCCGCAGGCCACGCACTCGACTTCCTTGAACAGGATGAACTTGCCGACGAAGGCCGACGTGTAACCGGAGGCATAGCCGATCTGCGACCAGCAGACCGGTTCGTTGGAGCGGCCAAACTCCTTCATGTGAACGTCCTGCTCCCAGGAGTTGTCCCAGAGGAACTCACCCTCGAAGTGGCCGGTTTCGATATCCATTTTGAGGTTGACCGGCGTCACCCGGACGATGCCTTCGAGCATGTGCAACTGGGGGCCGGTGAAGAACGCGTCCTGCAACGACTGGTGGGCACGAATCCGTTTGGCCAGCTCGGCATCGCGCACACCCGAGGCGTAGCCCATGCGGGTCAGGATGCGCCGCGTCTGCTCCTTGCCGACCGAATCGACCAGTTCCCTGCGCAGCGTGCCGAGCGCCGCCGTGTGCATGAGGATCATCCGGTTCTCACCGAGCCAGATCGTGCCGTCGCTTTCGCAAAACTTGACCAGATTTCTCAGGTCGTTTGATTCCGGGTACTGAATCGTCGTCATTTTGTCTCTCTGCCGTTCAATGCCGGAGGGCTTTGCTCGGCATTGTTTTTTTGTGTCAGCAACGCCGTTTGGCGGCATTGGCTGGGTACTGAATTTTCAACGAATTGCACAACGAAGAATTCTCGAGATTATTTCATGATTTTGAGATTCCGTGGCGATCCGCTTTTTTGGCTATTACCTTCGTCAAGTATAAACAGTGTGCTTCGTCAGCTTGGCGTGCGGCGAAATATCAGCCCGGAATTCGGTCGTTTTTTCGTTTGATGCAATTGATCAATTGATTAACTGGCGATGAATCGATTGATCAAAACGTAATTTGTAATCGCGCCTGGTTGCCCTTGAAATTTAGAATTTTCAATAAAAACAGTGAGTTGCCTTTCTGGCACGCTCCTTGAATAAGAGCTTGTCTCGACGCATCGTTGATCGCGTCGTCACCAGGAGAAAGCAGCATGGGGCAGGAAGACATTGTTAAACCGGGAATCACCTTCGATCCAACCCGTCGTTACGTTCGCATTTGCGAGCAGCGGCCGGATGGTTTCATTGAATTCGAATTCGCCATTGGCGATCCGGCGCTCTGTGTCGAACTGATGCTGCCGGAACAGGCCTTTCACGAGTTCTGCATGGCCAATGCCGTCATCGTTCTTGATCCGGCCGCTCCCGGTCAGGGCGACTGGGCGGCACGCTTGAATTCGGCGTCGCAGCAGCAAATATCCGACGCCGGCTAACCATCCCGTCAGTGGGAATATAAGAGGAGACATCTATGGAAATTGATCTGCGTACAGTCGCCATCAAGCCGTTGCGACACACCTTCGATCACATCGCGCGACGCTTCGGCGACAAGCCGGCCAGTCGCTATCAGGAAGGCACCTACGATATCCAGCAGACGGATATTTTCCATTACCGCCCGATGTGGGAGCCGGACAAGATCCTGTTCGACAAGAGTCGCACCCAGGTTCAGATGAAGGATTGGTACGCGCTCAAAGACCCGCGCCAGTTCTACTACGGCGCCTGGACGATTGCCCGTTCACGCCAGCAGGATGCAGCCGAATCGAGCTTCGACATGATCGAAGAGCGCGGCCTGGCCGACATCATTCCGGAAGAAATCAAGCAGACCGCCCTTGCTGTGCTGGTCCCGCTGCGTCACGTCGAGTGGGGCGGCAACATGGGCAACTCTTTCATTTCTGCCTACGGCTATGGCACGGCGATTACCCAGCCTTGTCTCTACCACGCCATGGACCACCTGGCCGTGGCCCAGTACCTGACCCGCATCGGTCTGGTTCTGGATGGCCCTGAAGCGCTCGATACCGCCAAGGATGCCTGGATGACCGGGGCCATGTGGCAACCGATGCGTCAGCACGTCGAAAACGTCCTGGTCGTTCAGGACTGGTTCGAAATTTTCGTCGCCCAGAACCTCGTGCTCGAAGGCCTGACCTACCCGCTGGTTTACGACTACCTCGACGGCGATTTCTCGGCCAACGGTGGCACCGTCATTTCGATGATGACCCGCTTCATGGGCGAGTGGTCTACCGAAACCGCCAAATGGGTCGATGCCCAGATCAAGGTGGCAGCGGCCGAGTCGGCCGAAAACAAGGCCCTGATCAGCGACTGGGTCAAACAGTATCGCCCGCTCGTCCTCGCTGCGCTGGCCCCGATCGCCCAGCGCGCTTTCGGCGATCAGGCCGAAACGGTACTTGCCGAAGTCTCCGCCCAGTTCACCGCCCGCTGCACCAAAGCCGGCCTCACCGTCTAGGAATCCACATGTCCAACGTGTTTATCGCATTTCAACTGAATGAAGACACCCGCCCGATCATCGAGGCGGTGCTCGCCGACAACCCGCATGCCGTGGCCAATGAGTCGCCGGCCATGGTCAAGATCGATGCCGAAGGCCAGTTGGTCATCAAGCGCGAATCGATCGAAGAATTGATCGGCCGCGATTTCGACCTGCAGGAACTGCAGATCAACCTCATCACCATTTCCGGGCATCTGGACGAGGACGACGACGAATTCAAGTTGTCCTGGCTGAACTGATTTAGGAGACGAACATGGATATGAACGTTAAAAAGAAGAAGCTGGGCCTCAAGGAAAAATACGCCCACATGACCCGCGGTCTCGACTGGCAGACCAGCTACCAGCCGATGGAAAAGGTCTTCCCGCAGGCGACCTTCGAAGGCATCAAGATTCACGACTGGGACAAGTGGGAAGACCCGTTCCGTCTGACCATGGACGCCTACTGGAAATATCAGGCCGAGAAGGAGCGCAAGCTGTATGCCGTGCTCGACGCCTTTGCCCAGAACAACGGTCACCTTGGCATTACCGACGCGCGCTATCTGAATGCCGTCAAACTCTTCCTGACCGGTATTTCCCCGCTCGAATATGTGGCACATCGTGGCTTCGCTGCCGCCGGCCGCAACTTCCCTGGCGTTGGTCCGCGCGTTGCCTGCCTGATGCAGTCGGTCGATGAAATCCGCCATGCCCAGACGCAGATTCACGCCATCTCGAATTACAACAAGCACTACGACGGTTTCCACGACTTCAAGCACATGCTTGAGCGCGTCTGGTATCTCTCGGTGCCCAAATCCTTCTTCGACGACGCATTCAGCGCCGGCCCCTTCGAGTGGATGATCGCCATCGGTTTCAGCTTTGAATACGTGCTGACCAACCTGTTGTTCGTGCCCTTCATGTCCGGTGCCGCCTACAACGGCGACATGGCGACGGTGACCTTCGGTTTCTCGGCGCAATCCGACGAAGCCCGTCACATGACGCTCGGCCTCGAGTGCATCAAGTTCATGCTCGAGCAGGATCCGGACAACCTGCCGATCGTCCAGAAGTGGATCGACAAGTGGGCCTGGCGCGGTATCCGTGTCCTGTCGCTGGTCGGCATGATGATGGACTACATGCTGCCGAAGCGCGTCATGAGCTGGAAGGAAGCTTGGGAAATCTATTTCGAGCAGAACGGTGGCGCGCTGTTCGCCGACCTGGCGCGCTACGGCATCAAGGTGCCGGATTGCCTGACCCAGTGTTCGGAAGACAAGGAACACATCTCCCACCAAACCTGGGCGACCTTCTACCAGTACGGCGGCGCTGCGGCCTTCCACACCTGGATGCCGAACGACGAGGAAATGGACTGGCTGTCGGCCAAGTACCCGAACACCTTCGACAAGTACTACCGCGCCCGCTTCACCTACTGGCGCGACGAGGCAGAGAAGGGCAACCGTTTCTACAGCAACACGCTGCCCATGCTTTGCCAGGTCTGCCAGATCCCGATGCTGTTCACCGAGCCGGGCGACCCGACCAAGATCTGCTACCGCGAATCCGAGTACGAAGGCGAGAAGTACCACACCTGTTCGGACGGCTGTAAGCACATCTTCGACGACGAGCCGGAGAAGTACGTCCAGTCGTGGCTGCCGGTGCACCAGATTTATCAGGGCAACTGCTTCCCGGAAGGTACCGACCCGACGGCCGAGGGCTTCGACCCGCTGGCTGCCGTACTCGATTGGTACCACTTCAACAATGGCCACGACAACCTCGATTTCGAGGGTTCGCGTGACCAGGCCAACTTTGCCGCCTGGCGCGGTATGGCGACAAAAAATACCTGATCGTTCGACATGAAGGCGGGGTGGCGATGACCGTCGCCCCGCCTGATAAAAAAGGAGACAAACATGGCTGTACAAGCTCTGAAGGACTACAAATTTCCCCCTGCCGATGCCCAGGAGAATTTCCATGGCGCCCAGTTGCTCTACGTTGGCTGGGACGACCACCTGATGTTCTGCGCCCCGTTCGCCTACTGCCTGCCGCCGAACACCCCGTTCAGCGACCTGTGCCAGAAGTTCATGGCGCATTCCTTCGGCTATCACCCGGACTGGAAGAACGTTGATTTCAGCAAGGTGACCTGGCTCAAATCCGGCCAGCCGTGGCAGCCGGACATGAACAAGACGCTGGCCGAGCTGGGCCTCAAGCACAAGGACGCGCTGCGCTTCCAGACGCCGGGCCTCAAGGGCATCAACGGCAGCAGTTCTTGAGCAGGGGGGCGTCATGAGTTACGAACTGACCATTGAGCCGCTCGGCCAGACCATCGAAGTCGAGGACGGCCAGACCATTCTCGATGCCGCCCTGCGCGCCGGCATTTACCTGCCGCACGCCTGCTGCCACGGCCTGTGCGCCACCTGCAAGGTGCAGGTGCTGGACGGCGAAATCGATCACGGCGAAGCCTCGACCTTTGCTTTGATGGATTTCGAGCGGGAGGAGGGCAAGACGCTGGCCTGCTGCTGCCGGCTGGAGTCCGACACGGTGATCGAAGCCGAGATCGAGGAAGATCCCGATTCGCGCAACCTGCCGGTGCAGGATTACGCAGGCGAAGTGGTCCGGATCGAGGCGTTGACGCCGACCATTCGCGGCATCTGGCTCAAGCTGGACCGGCCCATGGACTTTCAGGCCGGGCAGTACATCAATCTTGAGGTGCCGGGTATTGAAGGGCAATCCCGGGCGTTTTCGCTGGCCAGTTCGCCGCAGAACGACGATGTCGTCGAGTTGAACGTGCGCATCGTGCCGGGTGGTCAGGTCACGACCTGGCTGCACGAAAACCTCGAAGTCGGCGAAAAGCTCAAGCTGAGTGGCCCCTACGGCCGCTTCTTCGTCAAGAAGTCAGCCAATTTGCCGCTGATTTTCATGGCCGGCGGCTCCGGTCTGTCCAGCCCGAAATCGATGATCGAGGACTTGCTGGCCGAAGGCTTCGATCTGCCGATGACGCTGGTGTACGGCCAGCGCAGTCGTGAAGAGCTCTACTACGACGCCGAGTTCCGGGCGTTGGCCGAAAAGCATGCCAACTTCACTTATGTCCCGGCCCTGTCCAGCGAGCCCGAAGGTTCCGACTGGACCGGCGCCCGCGGCTTCGTGCATGAGGCGGCCAAGGCCCACTTCAATAACGATTTCCGTGGCCACAAGGCTTACCTGTGCGGTCCGCCGGCGATGATTGAAGCCTGTATCAGCACCTTGATGCAGGGCCGGCTGTTCGAGCGCGACATCTACATGGAGAAGTTCTTCTCCGCGGCGGATGCCTCCCAGCAACTGAAAAGTCCCTTGTTCAAGAACATTTGAACGGGGCCGGGAGCGGTCAATGATCTATTTCACCGTGCTGATCGAGGAAACCGGCGAGCGCTTTCGTTGCTCTCCGAACGAATCGCTGTTGGTCGGGATGGAGCGCCTTGGCAAGAAGGGCATTCCGGTTGGTTGTCGGGGCGGCGGTTGTGGCGTCTGCAAGGTCGAGATCACGGGCGGTACTTACCTCAAGCGGGTTATGAGCCGTGAGTACGTCAGTGTCGAAGACGAGGCGGCGGACCGTGTGCTGGCTTGCCGGGTCAGGCCGACCAGCGACATTACCTTGAAGGTGCTCGGCAAGATGGCCAAGAACGTTTGCCGGACGCCCGTGGTGGCTTCGGCGACGCTCGCGGCCTAGGCGCCCGGAAGGTTTCGCGGTTGACCGGGATTGCTACGGTCAACCGGGAAAAATGGCCAATTTTGAAAACTGGCCGGCGGCGTTCAGGCGACCAGCTTTTCGTTCAGCTGGTCTTTCGGGATCTGCTCGATGGAACGGAAGGTGAGCAGGATGTGTTCGCCGAGGATCGCGGTCGCCTTGTCGGCGTCGCGGGCCATCGCCGCCTGCATCAGGGCTTCGTGTTCGGCGTGGATGTCGCGCGGGATCGGCTGCAGGTAAAGCGACAGGCGGCGATAGCGTTCGGCCTGCTGATAGAGGATAGAGAGGAAATGCTTGAGCCAGCGCGACGGACAGGCCGAAATCAGCACCTCGTGGAAGATCCGGTTGCGTTCTTCCCATTCCTCGCGGTCGTCGGTGCCGATGCGCTTTTCCTCGGCTTTGGTGAGGCGGTGGAAAGCGGCGAGCAAGTCGCCTTCCCAGGCATCGTCGCCCATGGCGATCGACTGGCGCAGGGCATCGCACTCGAGCATGACGCGGGTTTTGGTGATGTCCTCGAAGTCTTCGAGCGACACCGGGGCGACGCGAAAGCCGCGTTGCCCCTGGCTGACGACGAGGGCATCGGAGATGAGTAGCGAGAGTGCTTCGCGCAGCGTGCCGGCGCCCACGCCGTAGTCGTCCTTGAGGTGCTCGACCCGGAGCTTTTCGCCGGGGGCGAGGTTGCCTTCAATGATGTCGCGGCGCAGGGCTCGGTAGGCGGTTTCGACAAGTGTTTTGGGCTCGGCCGTGAGGCTGTCGCCGGAAGCGGTTTTGTTAGCCATGTTTTTGGGCTCGGTTCATTGGTTTGACCAGGTGGCGAAATTCTACCCTGACAGGAATAATTTGCAGGGTTTTTAAAAATCTCGAGAAAAAACGTTGACATCGAGATTCGTTGTAAATATCGTAATGGTGAATCGATTGCGCAGATTTTCGTGTGATTGAAATACTCAAATAACAGGAGAAGACAAATGGCAATGACTGGTGTTTTACGTCCCGGACACGCTCAGATGCGGGTGCTCGACATTGAAGAAAGTGTTGATTTCTATTCGAATGTGCTGGGCCTGGTCGAAACCGGTCGTGATGCCCAGGGCCGTGTTTATTTCAAGACCTGGGAAGAGCGCGATCACAACAGCGTGATCCTGCGTCAGGCCGACTCGGCCGGCATCGACTTCTTCGCCTTCAAGGTCGATAGCGATGCCACCCTGGCCAAGTTCGAGAAGGACTTGAACGCCTACGGCGTCGCCACCAAGCGCATCCCGGCCGGCGAGTTGCTGGAAACCGGCGAGCGCGTGCGCTTCACGTTGCCGACCGGCCACGACATCGAGCTGTATTCGCAAAAGACCGCCATCGGCAACGAAATGGGCGAGCTCAATCCGGAAGCCTGGTGTGCCGGTGCCGAAAAGGGCATCGCCCCGATCCGCCTCGACCACTGCCTGCTTTACGGTCCGGACATCGAAAAGGCCCAGGCCATCTTCCAGGACGTGCTCGGCTTCTACCTGGTCGAACACATCGCGCTCGATGACAACCAGGATCTCGCCATTTGGCTGTCGTGCTCGACCAAGGCCCATGACATCGCCTTCGTCCGTCATCCGGAGCCGGGCAAGCTGCACCACGTTTCCTTCCTGCTCGAAACCTGGGAACAGGTGCTGCGCGCCGCCGACCTGATGTCGATGAACCGCGTCTCCATCGACATCGGCCCGACGCGTCACGGCGTGACCCGTGGTACCACGATCTACGCTTTCGACCCCAACGGCAATCGTTTCGAAACCTTCTGCGGCGGCAACTATGCCTACCCGGATCAGAAGGCGACGAAGTGGACCATGGATGAAGTCGGTGCTGCCGTGTTCTATCACGACCGCAAGCTCAACGACCGCTTCCTGACCGTGGTGACCTGATGCAAGTTGCCGCCACGATCCCGGGGATTTCGGCCGAGGCGGCTGCGGCCGCCTGTGCGGCAGCCGTGGCCCACGCCACGGCTAACGGCTGGAAGATCAATGTCGCCGTGGTCGATCGCGGCGGCAATCTGATGGCCTTCCTGCGCATGCCCGGCGCCTTCATCCACTCCATCGATATCGCCATCGACAAGGCCTACACCTCGGCCAGCTTCGGCTTTCCGACCAAGGCCTGGATGGGCGCGATCGGTCACGACGAAGGGATGAAGCTGGGCTTTTCGGCCCAGCCGCGGCTCATCGTTTTTGGCGGCGGCTTGCCGGTGGGTTCTGGCGACTGGCTCGGCGGCATCGGTGTTTCCGGTGCCTCTGAAGCCCAGGACGAGGAATGTGCGCGGGCCGGACTGGCGGCCATCGGACTGGCTTAAGAACAGCAAACAAAAAATAGGAAAACAAGGGAATGAAGCAAATCCTGAATTTCATCAACGGTGAATTTGTCTCGACAGGGAAACAGTTCGAGAAGCGGACGCCGCTCGATAATTCACTGATCGGCATGGTGCACGAAGCCGGCAAGGCCGAAGTCGATGCTGCCGTCCAGGCGGCCCACGATGCCCTGAGCGGCCCATGGGGCAAGATGACTGTGGTCGAGCGCACCGACATCCTGAACAAGGTGGCCGACGAAATCACCCGTCGCTTCGACGAGTTCCTCGAAGCCGAATGCGCCGATACCGGCAAGCCGAAGAGCCTCGCTTCGCACATCGATATCCCGCGCGGTGCCGCCAATTTCAAGATCTTCGCCGACGTCATCAAGAATGCACCGACCGAATTTTTCGAAATGGCCACGCCGGACGGCAAGGGCGCGCTCAACTACGCGATTCGCCGCCCGGTGGGTGTGGTCGGCGTCGTCTGCCCGTGGAATTTGCCGCTGCTGCTCATGACCTGGAAGGTCGGCCCGGCATTGGCCTGCGGCAACACCGTTGTCGTCAAGCCATCCGAAGAAACGCCGTCCACCGCAACGTTGCTCGGCGAAGTCATGAATGCCTGCGGCGTGCCGAAGGGCGTCTATAACGTCGTCCATGGTTTCGGCCCGAATTCGGCCGGCGAATTCCTGACCACCAACCAGGGCGTCAACGCCATCACCTTCACCGGCGAAACGCGGACTGGCGAGATCATCAACAAGGCTGCGGCACACGGCTCACGCCCGGTGTCGCTGGAGATGGGCGGCAAGAATCCGGGCATTGTCTTTGCCGACGCCGACCTCGATGTCGCCATTGAAGCGACGATTCGTTCCTGCTTCGCCAACTGCGGCCAGGTTTGTCTGGGTACCGAGCGCCTCTATGTCGAACGCCCGATCTTCGACGAGTTCGTTGCCCGCCTGAAGGCCGGTGCCGAGAAGCTCAAGCTCGGCGTGCCGAGCGATCCGGCCACCAACATGGGGCCGCTGGTCAGCCAGGAGCATCGCGACAAGGTGTTGTCGTATTACAAGAAGGCCGTCGACGAAGGCGCGACGGTGGTGACCGGCGGCGGCATCCCCGACATGCCGGGCGAACTGGCCAACGGCGCCTGGGTCCAGCCGACCATCTGGACCGGTCTCGATGACAACGCGACGGTGGTCCGCGAGGAAATCTTCGGGCCGTGCACGACGGTCATGCCCTTCGACAGCGAAGACGAAGTCATCCAGCGCGCCAACAACACGAACTATGGTCTGGCCGCCTCGGTGTTCACGCAGAACATCAACCGCGCCCACCGTGTCGCGGCGCAGATGGAAGTCGGCCTGGTCTGGGTCAACAGCTGGTTCCTGCGCGACTTGCGCACGCCGTTCGGCGGTGCCAAGCAGTCCGGTATCGGCCGCGAAGGCGGCGTCCATTCGCTTGAGTTCTACACCGAACTCAAGAACGTCTGCATCAAGCTGTAAGGCGAGTTGACGATGTCCGCGCATTTGCCTGAAACCTCTCCCGAAATCGGCCGCCGCATCCGGGCGGGTGGCATCGACACCAACTACCACGATGTCGGTAGCGGGGCGCCGGTGCTGCTCATCCACGGCTCCGGGCCGGGGGTGACGGCATGGGCCAACTGGCGTCTGGTGCTGCCGGAACTGGGCAAGACCTGCCGGGCGATTGCGCCGGACATGGTCGGCTTCGGCTATACCGAGCGGCCGGCCAGCATTCAGTACAGTACCGCTGGCTGGGTCGATCACGCCATCGGCCTGCTCGACGCACTGGGTATCGAGCAGACCGACCTGATCGGCAACTCCTTCGGCGGCGCCATCGCGCTGGCCCTGGCCATCCGCCATCCGCAGCGCGTGCGTCGGCTGGTGCTCATGGGCAGCGTCGGCGTGACCTTCGAGATCACCCCGGAACTGGATGCGGTGTGGGGTTACGAGCCTTCGCTGGCGGCCATGCGCGGCCTGCTCGATATCTTCGCCCACGACCGCAGCCTGGTCACCGACGAACTGGCCGAGTTGCGCTATCAGGCCAGCATCCGGCCCGGTTTTCAGGAGTCCTTTTCGGCCATGTTCCCGGCCCCGCGCCAGCGCTGGGTCGACGCGATGGCCAGTGCCGAGGCGGACATCCGGGCGATCAGGCACAAGACGCTGGTCATTCATGGCCGTGACGACCGGGTGATCCCGCTGAGCAATTCCCTGACCCTGAACCGCTGGATCGACGACTCGCAGCTGCATGTTTTCGGCCGTTGCGGGCATTGGGTCCAGATCGAACACAACCGCGCCTTCAACCAGCTGGTCAGCAATTTTCTGGCCGAATAAAGAGAAAACATCATGGATCAATCGCAAATCAACGACCTCGGCGACGAACTGTACGATGCCCTGGTAGCCGGCAAGACGGTCAGTCCGCTGACCTCGCGCGGCTTCGATATCACCATCGAGGATGCCTACTACATCCAGCAACGCATGCTGTCGCGCCGTCTGGAAAACGGCGAAAAGGTCATCGGCAAGAAGATCGGCGTGACCAGCAAGCCGGTCATGAACCTGCTTGGCGTGCATCAGCCCGACTTCGGCTACCTGCTCGACGGCATGGTCTACAACGAAGGCGAATCGATCGAGATGAGCACGCTCATCCAGCCCAAGGCCGAAGGTGAAATCGCCTTCCTGCTCAAGAAGGATCTGCAAGGCCCGGGCGTTACCGCGGCCGATGTGCTGGCCGCCACTGAAGGCGTCATGGCCTGCTTCGAGATCGTCGATTCACGCATCACCGACTGGAAGATCAAGATCCAGGACACCGTCGCCGACAATGCCTCCTGCGGCGTTTTCGTGCTCGGCGACCAACTCGTCGATATCAGCAACATCGACCTCGGCCTGTGCGGCATGGTCCTCGAGAAGAATGGCGAGATCGTTGTCACCGGTGCCGGTGCCGCGACCATGGGCCATCCGGTCAACGCCATGGTCTGGCTGGCCAACACGCTGGGCAAGCTCGGCATCACCCTGAAGGCCGGCGACATTGTGCTGTCCGGCGCGATGGGCGCCATGGTCCCGGTGGTCAAGGGCGACAACCTGCGCATGACCATCGGCGGCCTTGGCGGTTGTTCGGTGCGCTTCGTTTAAGCCGGCAGCCCGAGATGGACCTCCAGATAGCTTCCAAAATTGCCGTAATTTCCGGGTCGACCGTAGGAATCGGTTTTGCCATCGCCACCGAACTGGCCCGCGAAGGCGCCCGGGTGGTGATCAACGGTCGCAGCCAGAACAGCGTCGATGCGGCGGTTTCCCGGTTGCGTTCGCTGGTCGCCGGGGCTGACGTGCAGGGCGTGGCGGCCGATCTGTCCTCGGCGGAGGGATGTCAGTTCCTGTTCGATGCCTGCCCGCAGGCTGACATTTTGGTGAACAACCTCGGCATCTTCGATCCGGTGCCGTTCGATGCCATTCCCGATTCCGAATGGCAACGCTTTTTCGACGTCAATGTGATGAGCGGTGTTCGTCTGGCCCGCCACTACCTGCCGGCCATGAAGGCGGCCAACTGGGGACGCATCGTTTTCATCTCGAGCGAATCCGGCATCAACACGCCGGGCGAGATGGTGCATTACGGCATGACCAAGTCGGCCCAGCTGGCAGTCTCGCGCGGTCTGGCCCAGAGCTGCGCCGGCACGGGCGTCACGGTCAATGCCGTGCTGCCCGGTCCGACGCGCTCCGAAGGTGTCGGCGAGTTCTTCGGCAAGCTGGCTGCCGAGTCCGGCATCAGCCTCGAAGAAATGGAGCGCCGCTTCTTCGCCGAAGGGCGTCCGACCTCAATTATCAAACGCATGATCGATCCGGCCGAAGTGGCTGCGCTGGTCGCCTACGTGTGCAGCGCAAGAGCGGCTGCGACGACCGGTGCCGCGCTGCGCGTCGAAGGCGGGATCGTTTCCACCATTTGCTGAACCACGATCAATAAGGAAATATTGATGACCCAAAAAATCAAATGCGCCCTGATCGGGCCGGGCAACATCGGCACCGACCTGCTCTACAAGTTGAAGCGCAGCCCCTACCTCGACCCCGTCTGGATGATCGGTATCGACCCCGAATCCGAAGGCTTGAAACGGGCTGCCGAGATGGGCCTCAAGATCTGTTCGACCGGTGTGGACGGCTTCCTCCCCCACGTCCTCGAAGATAACGTCCAGATCGCTTTCGACGCGACTAGCGCCTACGTGCATGCCGAGAACTCGCGCAAGCTCAACGCGCTGGGCGTCCTCATGATCGACCTGACGCCGGCGGCCATCGGCCCCTACTGCGTGCCGCCGGTCAATCTCAAGGAACACGTCGGTCGCCGCGAAATGAACGTCAACATGGTCACCTGCGGTGGCCAGGCTACCATTCCCATGGTTGCCGCCGTCTCCCGCGTCCAACCAGTCGCCTACGGCGAAATCGTTGCCACGGTGTCTTCCAAGTCCGCCGGCCCCGGCACCCGCAAGAACATCGACGAATTCACCCGCACCACCGCCGGTGCCGTCGAAAAGGTCGGCGGCGCCAAGAAGGGCAAGGCCATCATCATCATCAACCCGGCCGAACCGCCGCTCGTCATGCGCGACACCGTGCATTGCCTGACCGAAACCGAACCGGACCAGGTCAAGATCACCGAATCCATCCACGCCATGATCAAGGAAGTCCAGAAGTACGTGCCGGGCTATCGCCTGGTTAACGGCCCGGTCTTCGACGGCAAGCGCGTCTCGGTCTACATGGAAGTCACCGGCCTCGGCGACTTCCTGCCGACCTACGCCGGCAACCTCGACATCATGACCGCAGCCGGCGCCCGTACCGCCGAGATGTTCGCCGAAGAAATGATCAAGGGCACGCTCAAGCTTGAGCCCGTCGTTGCCTAAGGAACTGGAGAAAAGAAAATGAGTTTGCGCGGCAAAAAAGTCACCGTCCACGACATGACCCTGCGGGATGGCATGCATCCCAAGCGTCACCTGATGACCCTCGACCAGATGATCAGCATCGCCACCCACCCACGGCGATGGCCTCGGTGGTTCCTCGGTCAACTACGGCTTCCCGGCCCACACCGACGAGGAATACCTCGGCGCCGTCATCCCCAGGATGAAAAACGCCAAGGTCTCGGCCCTGCTGTTGCCCGGCATCGGCACCGTCGACCACCTCAAGATGGCCCGTGACCTCGGCGTCAATACCATCCGTGTCGCCACCCATTGCACCGAAGCGGACGTCTCGGAACAGCACATCACCATGGCCCGCAAGCTGGAGATGGATACTGTCGGCTTCCTCATGATGGCCCACATGAACAGTGCCGAAGGCCTGGTCAAGCAAGCCAAGCTCATGGAAGGCTACGGCGCCAACTGCATCTACGTCACCGATTCGGCCGGCCATCTGTTGCCGGATGGTGTCAAGGAACGCCTGTCTGCCGTGCGCGCTGCATTGAAGCCGGAAACCGAACTCGGCTTCCACGGCCACCACAACCTGGCCATGGGTGTCGCCAACTCCATCGCCGCCATCGAAGTTGGCGCCAACCGCGTCGATGCCGCCGCTGCCGGACTGGGCGCCGGGGCTGGCAATACGCCGATGGAAGTGCTCATCGCCGTGTGCAGCCTGATGGGTATCGAGACCGGCGTCGATGTCGCCAAGATCACGGACGTCGCTGAAGACCTGGTTGTCCCGATGATGGATTTCCCTATCCGCATCGACCGCGATGCACTGACCCTGGGTTATGCCGGCGTCTACGGTTCCTTCCTGCTCTTTGCCAAGCGCGCCTCGGTCAAATACGGCGTGCCGGCGCGCGACATTCTGGTCGAGCTGGGCCGGCGCGGCATGGTCGGCGGACAGGAAGACATGATTGAAGATACTGCCATGAGCATGGCACGCGAACGGGGACTGATGGCATGAAACTGAACCAGCAAACGATTGGCCAACTGGCCGAACTGCTCGAAAACGCCGAACTGCAGGCGCACGACGTCGTCAAGATCACCGATGCCCATCCGGAAATGGATTGGGACGATGCCTACGCCATCCAGAACGAAATCCTCCGCCGCAAGCTGGCCCGCGGCAACCGCGTCGTCGGCCTGAAAGCCGGTCTGACCTCGCATGCCAAGATGAAGCAGATGGGCGTCGAAACCCCGTGCTTCGGCTTCCTGGTCGATTACTTCAGCGTGCCGGACGGTGGTGAGATCAAGATCGATCAATTGATACACCCGAAAGTCGAGCCGGAAATCGTCTTCGTTCTGAAGAAGGCGCTGAAAGGGCCTGGTTGCCACATCGGTGCCGTGTTGGCCGCAACCGATTTCATCATGCCGGGCATAGAGATCATCGATTCGCGCTACCGCGACTTCAAGTTTGATCTGAAGAGCGTCATCGCCGACAACTGTTCGTCGTCGCGCTTTGTGCTCGGTGGCCAGATGACGCCGGTAGCCGGCCTCGACCTGCGCACGCTGGGTGTGGTCATGGAGAAAAACGGTGAACCGGTCGCCATTGGTGCCGGCGCTGCCGTGCTCGGCCACCCGGCCGCCGCCATCGCCATGCTGGCCAATCACCTGGGCGCGCGCGGCGAGGAAAT
Organism: Betaproteobacteria bacterium HGW-Betaproteobacteria-6; assembly: GCA_002842145.1. Classification (GTDB taxonomy): domain Bacteria; phylum Pseudomonadota; class Gammaproteobacteria; order Burkholderiales; family Rhodocyclaceae; genus Azonexus. The sequence goes on from PHCF01000036.1 coordinate 24,505, forward strand.
TCCGGCCGGCACGATGATCCTGTCCGGTGGCGTCACCGAGGCCGTAGCGGTCAAGGCTGGCGATCACGTCAATTTGCGCATCCAGTCCCTGGGTGGCGTCAGCTGCCGTTTTGTTTAAGGAGAAGCCATGCCATTCGCACAAATCTATTTGATCGAAGGCCGAACCGAAGAGCAGAAGAGGGCGGTCATCGAAAAGGTCAGCGCCGCCCTGGTCGAGGCACTCGGGGCTCCGATTGAAAACGTTCGCGTCTGGATTCACGACGTACCCAAGGCGCAATGGGGTATCGGCGGCAAGACGGCCAAGGATTTAGGTCGGTAGGCGCCGCACGTCGGGCGCGGAGACGTCGTCGCCGCGCCCGAAAACACAGCGAATTCGATTATTGCCAGCCGCTATTCCCATACGAAATCATCAATACCTTAACGGTATTTAACGTCGTGTAAATTGGTATTGGACGGTATTGGTTAGGGCGATGCATAGTCCGAATGAGCCGGAATTTTGATGGTTGTTTCAACGAAAGACGAATGAAAAAAGTGCCACCAAAAGGTACGGATAACTGGAGGAGTTGATGGGCTGGGTGAAGAAAATTTCGTGGCTGCCATTCGGCGCCACCATTGCCTGTGGTGTGCTCTCTGCATGCTCGCAAGGCCCGGACATGTCCGGGATTGCGGCCGAGCGTACGCGTTCGGTGCATCGCTATGACATCAGCCAGGCTGTGGCCAGCAATGGCAAGGTGGTCGTGGTCGGTACGCAAAGCGGTGTCGTCCTGAGCTCGGACGATCAGGGCAAGAGCTGGAAGCGGACGACGCTCGGCAATACCTCCCTTGTCGACATGACTGTTTGCGGTGACCTGGGCTTCGTTGCCATCGACCATTACCACAAGGTGTGGTCGGCGGATGCCCAGGGCAAGAACTGGAAATCGGTTGCCCTCGACATGCCGCGCACACCCCTTGCCGTTACCTGCGACAAGCAGGGCGGTTGGTGGGTTGTTGGCGTCAATGCGGTCATTGCCGGCAGCGCCGATCAGGGCAAGACGTGGAAAGTGACCGATCTGGGCGAAGACACGCAGATCACCACCATTCAGTTTCTCGACGAGAAAAAAGGCATCGCGCTTGGTGAGTTCGGCCTCACGGTGATGACCGAAGACGGCGGCGCGACCTGGAAAAAAGGCCCGCCGATGCCGGGCGAGTTTTACGCCTACGCCGCGTTGTTCGCCAATGATGGCGAGGGCTGGGTCAGCGGCGTGGCCGGGCAGATGCTACACACCACTGACGGCGGCAAGTCCTGGACCAAGCAGGTCAATACCACGGAGGCCTCGCTCAATCGTCTGTTCATGCACGAAGGCCAGCCTTTCGGCGTCGGCGCCAGTGGCGTCATCGCTCGCCTCGAAGGTGATAGCTGGCGCGCCGTGCCGTATACCGACCCCGTGCCGGTCTTCCTGGGCGGCGGTGCTTCCCTGCAGGGTCAATCGGCCATCGTGATCGGTGGCCCCGGCGGGCTGCTCCGTGCTGTCAGCACGCACGCCAAACAATAAGACAGGGAGATTCAACAACATGGTTGCAAAAGCACGCCACGCCATTACCCACGCCCTGCATCAGGGAGAGGAATGGATTTTCCGCAATCCGAAGATCGTGCTGTCGCTGGTCCTGGCCGTCACCATCCTCTTCAGCATGGCACTGCCCAGCCTGCGCGTCTTCACCGACTTCGCTGACCTGCTGCCGCAAAACCACAGCTACATCAAGGTTTACAACCGCCTGAAGGAGAACTTCGGCGGCGCCAACATGATTGTGATGTCGGTAGAAGTCGACAAGGGCACCATCTTCAACGATGAAACCCTCAAACTCATTCACGAGGCCACACAAGGCGTCGACAATCTGCCGAGCGTCAACCACAACCTGGTCAGCAGCCTGACGCACCGCACGGCGCGCAAGGTTTTCCTCGACGACCAGGGCGGATTTGCTTCCGAGTCCTACTACGATCCGCTCAAGCCGAAACGCACCGTGGCTGAACTCGAGCAGTTGCGCAACGATGTCATCGCCAACCCGACCATCTACGGCCTGCTTGTCTCGCCGGACATGAAGGCGGCGCTGATCAAGGCCCAGATGAACGAGGGCGACATCGATTACCCGACGACTTTCGCGGCACTGCAAAAGGTCCGTGAAAGCCTGGCCCGGCCCGGCCATGAAATTTATGTGACGGGCAACCCGGTGCTGACCGGCTGGGTCTATACCTATCTCAACCAGATCGTCGAGATCATGGTGTGGACGCTGCTCCTGCTGTCCGCGCTGCTGATTTTCTACTTCCGTCGCTTCTATGGCGTTGCCCTGCCGTTGCTCGGCATTGCCCTGTCCTCCATATGGGGCTTGGGTTTCATGGCGGCGATGGGGATCAATCTCGAGCCACTGTCGCTGCCGATTCCTTTCCTGATCGCAGCCCGGGCCACGTCGCACGGGGTGCAGCTCGTCGTGCGCTATTACGAGGAACTGGCTGTCGTTCATGATGGCAAGAAGGCGGCCCGCAACGCGCTCGATGCCTTGTTCCGTCCTGGTTCGCTGGCCATCATCGTCGACGCGGTGGGTATTGCCGTGCTCATGCTGGGCGCTGCGCCGTTCAACCACAAGCTCGGTCTGGCTGCAGGCTTCTGGGGTTTCTCGGTGATCTTCACGGTGCACTTCATGGTCCCGCTGGCCCTGACCATCCTGCCCGCTCCGAAGAACCACAAGAATGGCAACGAAGGCATTCGCGCCTTCCTCGGCAAGGCCATGGCGATGACTGGCGGTACCGACGGCGGTGCCCGCTCGATCCTGATCCTGACCCTGATCGGCGCCATCGGCGGCACCTATTTCGTGAGCAAGGTGCAGCTCGGCGAATCGGAGCCGGGCTCGCCGCTGCTCCACCTGAGCCACGACTACAACGTGTCGACCAAGGCCATCAATACGCGCTTCCCGGGTTCCGAGGAGCTGCATGTCGCTGCACGAACGGACGAGAAGGGCGGCATCAAGCGTCCCGAGGTCATGGCGGCCATCGAGCGCTTCCAGGCACACATGCTGTCCGATCCGTCACTGGGCGGCACCAAGGCCATGCCGGGGGTTTTGCGGGTGGTCAACAAGCTGACCCACAACGATGATCCGCGCTGGATGCAACTGCCCGACAACGCCGGTGATATCGGTGGCCTGATGTTTGCCTACATGGCCTCCAGCCCGATTCCCGGCGCCTTGAAGGAGTTTGTCACCTCAGACGAAGACGAAGCCAACATGGTCTTCTACTACAAGGACCACCAGGCAGAGACGATCAACCGCATCGTCGCGCTGGCCGAGGAAGGCATCAAGAAGATCGAGGCCGAAGTGCCCGGGCTGCACATCGAACTGGGCGGCGGCATCATCGGCGTGACGGCGGCCGGCAACCAGGCGCTGCATACCGACCACATGATCATCATCCCGGCCGTCATGCTGCTCGCCTTCTTCATCGTGATGGTCTATTACAGCTCGCTGCACGCCGGCTGGCTGATGGTTCTGCCGATGCTGTTCTCGACCCTGATGACCTATGCCTACATGGGCGCGCTCAACATCGGGATCAGCGTCAATACCGTGCCGGTCATTGCCGTCGGTGTCGGCGTCGGTATCGACTACGCCGTGTATTTCATGGACCGCATCCGCGAGGAGTATGCCGTGATGCGCGACATGAAGAAGGCCGTCATCACCGCCGTTGCCACGACCGGCTACGCCGTGAGCTTCACGGCGGTGACGCTGATCGCCGGCGTCGTCATGTGGATCTTCATGTCCGATCTGCGCTTCCAGTCCGACGCCGCGATCCTTCTTTCTTTCATGCTCATCGTCAATGCGATCGCCGCCGTGCTGATCGTGCCGTCATGGTGCGTCGTCTTCAAACCCAAGTTTGTGACGGCAGTGCATTACGACGAAGACGGTGTTCTGGAAAACGACTAACAACACTCCGGAAGACCGGGGGAACAGCAAAACATTCTTTCAACAAAACCATTGGGGGTTTGATCCATGGAGACAAAACTGAACACTGGAAGGCGCCTGACGCTCATCGCGGCTGCGCTCTCCGCTTCGTTCGCGACACAGGCGTGGGGTGATGAGCTTCCGTCAATGGGCGAAGACTATTCGCCTTGGCAGGTCGATGTGACCTACGAGAACCATACGGCACATCGTGAGCATGTCGGTCTGGCCAAGTTCCGCAATACCTTGCAGGCTGAAGTCGACAAGAAATTCGGGAGTGGCTGGAAACTGCACAGCATCTTGCGCGGTAGCTGGGACGGCGTTTATCGCCTGAATAGCGACGAGTACGGCAAGGATGCAGGTGGTCCGATCATGCTCGAGAACACCTCCGGGGCGGGAGGCAGCTTTGCTGTTCCGCATGGTGGCAGTGTTGTGCAGCTCGCCAATTCGAATTTCCTGGCCAGCAATCCTAACGATGGTATGAGAGTGTTGGGTGATCGTTGGCATGCGGCGGATGGTGGCGTTACCTTTGGCGTGCCCGTCCGTCCTTGCGACGTTGACAGCCGCGGTTGCCGCGACTTCGGCGGTTACGGCGACAAGTCCCTGTCGGAACTCGAAGCGCCCGAGTTCAACAATCGACTGGATTTTGTACGCGAGTTGTATGTCAAGAAGACCTTCAGCCTCGGCGACGGCAAGGACCTGTTCCTGAAGCTCGGTAAGCAGCAGGTAGTCTGGGGACGTACCGACCTCTTCCGTGTTCTCGACGTGATCAATCCGGTCGACTATTCGCGCAACAACATTTACGACGAATTGTCGGATATCCGTATTCCGATGTGGATTGCCCAGGCTGAATACCGCATGGGGGCGAGCGAGACCATGCAGGACCGGAACTTCCAGATCGTCTGGAACTTCGACCAGTTCCGCGCCAACAACCTGGGTCAGTGCGGCACGCCAAACGTGATTCTCGACGCTGGTTGTTTCTTCCGTGGCATGGCCAACCTTTGGGATAACGGCGGAACCGTTTCGAACTTTGCGGGGGGAAATACGGCGACTGATTTCGGACCCCATCAGATCGGTATCCGCAACGTCTATCTTCCGGCATGGTCCTTGTCCAATACCCAACTGGGTGCGAAGTTTGAAGGCGTAACCGCAGACGGCTTGTCTTTCTCGGTCAATGCGCTGACCTACCGCTCGCAACTACCTTCCCTGCATTCGATCAACGGCGAGGGGACAATCAATCCCTTCACTGGAACGAACGGCAACCTGAACCCGGCAATTCCAGTCAAGAGCCTTATTGCATTTGACATGCACTTCCCGCGCGTCAACCTGATCGGCGGATCGATGGACTTCCAGCTTCCGTCAGTCGGTGCTGCTGTGCGCATGGAAGGTGCCTATACGAATGGCGAGGAATTCGCCAATACGTCGCGTACCGAGTTGTATTCGAAGAACGATGTATTCCGTGCTGTCATCGGCATCGACCGTCCGACCTTCATTCCTTTCATCAGCGAAACCTCGGCCACACTGATTTCCGGCCAGTTGTTCTACCAGCACATCTTCGATCATGAGTACCACCAGGCTGCCCTCGGTCCGGTCGGCATGCCTGACTGGGAAGACAACTTCATCGGCACTTTGTTGATCAAGGGCTTCCTGCGTAATGGCACGCTCAGCCCGCAGATCATCTTCGCCCATGACTTCCAGGCTCAGGCAACGGCCATGGCGCCGCAGGTCGAGTGGAATGTGACGAACGACCTGAAGGTGACTTTCGGCGCCAACTACAAGCTGGCTGAAGGACGTTCGCGCTGGAAGTTCGACGACTGCCGCTCCTGTAATCCTTATCCGCCCTTTACCGGCACTGAAGCAACTGTCGGTGTGTCGTCCGGCCTCGGTGGCATGGAACCCCTCGGACGCTTCCGCGCCGGCCCGATCGGTGCCGCGTTCAAGGAAAACGACATTTTTGTGAAGCTTAACTACAAGTTCTAATTCCAACACGGAGACATAAGCATGAAAAAAACCATGATTTCCCTGCTGCCCCTCGTGGCGGCAGGTCTGGTTGGCTCGGCATTCGCTGCCACGGAAGCCGACGTCGAAAACTCCTTCAACCCGTACAAGGCCGGCATGCCCAGCGCACCGGGCGTGACGCCCGGCACGGTGATCACCAAGGACTCGAAATGAAGGTCGGGCCGACCACCCAGTTCATGATCAACAGCAGCTACATCAACGCCACCAAAGCCAATCTGAACAAGACCAAGCTGGGCGCGAAGGCCGGCGAGAATCTGACCGGCTACGTGGCTGGCCGCCCCTTCCCGGAAGAACCGGACGCCAAGGATCCGCGGGCTGGCGAGAAGCTGGCCTGGAACTACAAGTACGGCGTTAACTGGGGCGACGGTGCGGTCATTTCGCCGTTCTACTGGCGTTACCGCAACATGACGTCAGGGCAGATCGAGAAGACCATCAAGTATGACTTCCACTTCCTGAACTTCATGCACCGGACCAAGGATGCACCGATTCCGGAATTCACGCCGAATCCGTCCGGTCTGTATCGCGCCATCTACGTCAAGGCCAACGAGCCGCAGGATCTGAAAAACACCCAGTTGTTGATCCAGCGTTTCGAAGACGACAGCAAGCTTGACGACGCCTATCTGTATCTCGGCTTCCAGCGTCGCGTGCGTCGTCTGGCCCAGGGGCAGGTGACTGACTCCTTCCTCGGCTCCGATCTCATGATCGAGGACTTCGAAGGCTACAACGGCCGCGTCTCCGACATGAAGTGGACCTACAAGGGCACCAAGAACATGCTGTTGCCGATGTGGAACCACAACGAACTCAAGCTTTCCGACGAGTTCAAGGAAGCCGATGGCTACAAGTTTGTGAACTATAGCGGCCAGGGCGGCTGCTTCCCGGACGGTACCTGGCAGTTGCGCAAGGTCTATGTCCTGGAGGCCGTGCCGGTCAATCCGAACCACCCGATCAGCAAACGGACTTTCTACATGGATGCCCAATTGCAGAACCTGAACGGCGCCATCGACATTTACGACCGCAAGGGCGAACTGTGGAAGGCGTTCAGTGTCGGCAAGTCGCATCCCGATCATCACCTGCCGGTGAACAAGGGCTCGGGTATCGGTATCGACGACGGCGTGATCATGGTCGACGTTCAGGCCAAGCACTGCACGACGGCCCAGTTCAAGGGCCAGGTCGATCCGAAGAAGGCGCCTCCGCGTCTCTTCCAGGTTCAGAACCTGCGCGGCGGGGATTAATAGCGCTGTAGATCTTTCACTGTCTCTGCGGGCGGGGGCTTCCCTTTGGGCAGCCTGTCTCTCCCTCTTTTGGGGGGCCTTTGGGCCTCCCATTTTTTTGAATGGGTGTTTTGTGATGAAGCTATGTGTCATTCCCGGCGATGGCGTCGGGGGCGAAATTGCTCGCGAACGGGCTGTCGCGTCATCGAGGCTTTGCCCACCTGTCTGCCGGTGTGAGCGGGATGCTGGCTGAGGGCGAATTGGAGCAACTGGCCGTGCGTGACCCGGCGGGCTTCGTCCATGAACGTCGCCGCTTGTTGGGCGATTTCATGCGGGGCACGGACGGCTCAACGGAATTGCTGGCCGACATGCAGCGGACGATAGATCAGACGATCGCACTGAGTGGTTCGCCAATGCGTTCACTCAGTCATCTGGCCGATTTGATTGACGAGCGATTGCTGATCATTGCCAGGCTGAGCAGGGCGTTGGCTGCAGAAATAAATCATCAAGAAAAAGAAGAGTAGGCAGCAACTGCTGCTGTTGGTTGACCTGCTCGTAACGCAATTTAAGGAGACACAAACAATGAGATCGTTTATGCGCGGCATGGCGAATCGGGTACGCATATCCCATCGATTGATTTACATCACTTTCATGTCCATCGCCCTCTATGTCGTTGCTGCTGGCATCGGCTGGTGGGGCCTGGATGCAGCCAGTAAATCCCTGAAGTCGGTCTACGAAGACCGGGCCATTCCGATGCAGTTGTTGTCGACCATTGATGCCGATATTCGCGAGGATGCCCTGAAGCTGCTGTTCGCTTTTGAAGGTGCTCCGGGCCGGCCGGCTTCCGGCTTGATGGATGAGACCGCCAGTTCGCTGACCACCGCGGTGCGCGCCAATGTGCAGAATTTTGAAGCCCAGTGGAAGCGTTACGAAGAGACCCGGCATACCGAAGAAGAAAACGTGCTGGTGGCGGCATTTACTGAAAAGCACAAGGCCTGGATGGACAAGATATTGCGCACCGTCAACGAAATCGATGACCGCAAACTCAACGATGCCGGGGTGCTCGGCGAGTTTCTCTATGCCGTCAAGGAAGAGCGGCAGGCGGCCCTGGAAGCCTTGCGCGAATTGATCGCATATCAGGCGAGGGTGGCCAAGGATGAGTACGAGGTTGCTGAATCGCGTTATCGCCTGAGCCAGACCTTGCTTCTGGCTTTTCTCGTGCTTGGCGCGATATTCGTCGGAGGGCCGGCGATTCTGACCATTCGCCATATCAGCAACGGTTTGAAGGAGGCCGGTAAAACCGCATCGGCGATTGCCGGTGGCGACCTGACCGGCGAGATTTCAATTGTCCGGAATGACGAAATTGGCGAGCTGTCCGACAAGCTCTCGGTCATGCGCGGCAATCTGCTCGAGTTGATTGCCGCCATTCGCCAGAACGCCGATGGCCTGAATCAGAACGCACGCAATCTGTCATTGGCGGCTGAACGCAGCGCGCAGACGGTTGAAACACAAAGTAGCGCCGCTTCGGCCATGTCGTCATCGATCGTCGACTTGTCCCGCTCCATGGAATGTATCGGCGTCAATGCAAAGGAAGCGCATCAGATCAGCGAAATGTCGAGCGAGTATGCCGACAAGGGAGGGCAAATCATCCAGCGGACGGCCAACGAGATGCAGGGGATCGCCGAGGCGGTCAATGTAGTGGCCGGAACGATTCGCGATCTCGAAGGATTGTCCCGACATATTTCCAGCATCGTTCAGGTGATCAAGGACATTGCCGATCAGACCAATCTGCTGGCGCTGAATGCGGCGATCGAAGCGGCCCGGGCCGGTGAGCAGGGGCGAGGCTTTGCGGTGGTGGCCGATGAAGTACGCAAATTGGCCGAGCGGACGACGGCATCGACGCATGAAATCGGTCAAATGATCATTCGTACCCAGCAAGGAACGGAAGGTGCGGTTCGGGAAATGGATAACGGGGTGGTTCGCGTAAGCAATGGCGTGTTGCTGGCGAATAGCGCTGGCGATTCGATCATTGAAATTCGCGATTCGGCGCAACGGGCGGCCAGTGTTGTGGCCGAGATTACGCAGGTGATCATTGCCCAGAACAAGTCTTCGCGGGATGCCGCGCAGAAGGTCGAGATGATTGCGCGGGGCATCGAGGAAAACTCCCGTTCGATTACCCAGACGGCCGATGCCGCCAGGCAACTGGCCGTGTTGTCCGAAGAAATGGCCGGTTTGGCCGGACGTTTCAAGGTTGCTTGACCGGCTTGCATCGGGGATTTCAGTTTTGGGCGTTTTTCCCGGTTGACCGTGGGATTCCGCAAACCGAGGGCGTGCTGGCCGCTAGTCGCTCGGGGCTTCCCGGAATTTCTGCACGCTGGCCAGGAAAGCCTGCAGGATGGGCGAGTGGTCGTCGGTGCGGTAGATGCAGCTGAGGTCCACGGTGGCCGAGATCGCGTCGCGGAACGGGCGGCAGACGACGCCGGGCAGGCTGATGGTGGTGGCCGACTTGGGCACGATGGTGATGCCGAAGCCGCCGGCAACCAGCGCCATGCCGGTCACGGCGTCGCCGACCACCTGGGATATCTGCGGCGTGACGCCCATGTTCCCGCACAGCTGAATGATGCGGTCGACGAAATTGGGCCGCGCACCGGACGGGAAGAGGACCAGCGGATACCGGGATACTTCCATGAACGGCACCGACTCGTGTTGGGCCAGCGGGTGTTCTTCGTTGATCACGAGGTAGAGCGGCTCGCGCATGATCAGTTCGGTCGTGATGTCGGGCAGCGGCGCCAGCATGCGGTTGAAGCCGATGGTGATGCGGCGCTGGCGCAGGGCTTCGATCTGTTCCGACTTGGACATGGTGTGCAGCGAGACGACGACGTCCGGGTTGGTGTCCTTGAATAGCTGCAGCAGCCGGGGGATGGTGCCCAGGATCCCGGAGCCGAAGATGCCGATGTCGAGTCGCCCGAGCTTGCCTTGCCCGGCCCGCTTGGTGCGCTCAACGGCCTGCTCGACGAGGCCTCGGATATTGGTCGCTTCCTCGTAGAACATCTCGCCGGCCTGGGTCAGCTCGACGCCGCGCGGCGTGCGGATGAACAGTTGCACCCCGAGTTCCTCCTCGAGTTGCTGAATCTGCCGGGTCAGCGGTGGCTGCGAGATGCACAGGCGCAGGGCGGCGCGGCCGATGTTCAGCTCTTCGGCGACGGCGATGAAATATTTGAGATGACGAAGGTCCATTTTTGCTCCAGACACGGTGTCGACCGTCGCAATGTGCGGCTTGGTCTTGTCAAAAAAGGTATGGCGTGGCGCCAAAACCGGTATTGGACAGTATAGCGGAGGCTTTCTAATCTGCACTCAGCGACGAGGCAATCGCGGGCCTGGCCGGTTAATAAATTTATTCAAATCCTGAAAATCGTTTGCTTGAAAATGTGCAATACGGTTTCGTGTCAATGAATGAATTTCATATTGGTTAATGAAAACAAGGCGTTGCCAATTTGGCATGCATCCTGCGATTAGTCTCTGGACGAAAGACATTCGGCAAAAAATGAATGTCGTTGAAAGCCGTTTTTTCAAGTCATTAACGAGAAAGAGGAGACAAGACTATGGCTATGACTGGTGTTTTGCGTCCGGGACACGCGCAGATTCGTGTGCTGGATCTTGAGGAAGGTGTCCGTCACTACCGTGACGTGCTGGGGCTGGTCGAAACCGGCCGCGATGCGCAGGGGCGGGTCTATCTGAAGTGCTGGGATGAGCGCGATCACAGCAGCGTCATCCTGCGCCAGGCCGATCGCGCGGGGATCGATTTCTTCGCCTTCAAGGTGCTCGACAAGGCGACGCTCGATAAGCTCGAAGCTGACCTGCAGGCTTACGGCGTGAGTACCGAACGCATTCCGGCCGGTGAGTTGCTGGAGACCGGCGAACGGGTCCGCTTCGAAATTCCGTCCGGCCACCAGATTGAACTGTATGCCGAGAAAAAGGCGGTGGGTAACGGGTTGCAGGTACTGAATCCGGCGCCTTGGACCAAGGCTTCCGAAAACGGCATTGCGCCGGTTCGTCTCGATCACTGCCTGCTCTACGGTCCGAACATTGCAGCCGTCCAGAAGTTGTTCACCGAAGTGCTTGGCTTCTATCTGGTCGAGCGCGTCCTGACCCCGGATGGCGCCGGCAACGCCGCCATCTGGCTGTCCTGTTCGCACAAGGTGCACGACATCGCTTTCGTCGAGCATGCCGAGCCGGGCAAGCTGCATCATCTTTCCTTCCTGCTGGAAAGCTGGGATGAAGTGCTGCGTGCGGCCGACATCATGTCCATGAACAACGTGCCGATCGATATCGGTCCGACCCGCCACGGCATCACCCGCGGCTGCACCATTTACGCCTGGGACCCGTCCGGCAATCGTTTTGAAACCTTCATGGGTGGCTACCAGCCGTATCCGGATTACGAAATGACCACGTGGAGCTTTGATGGGCTGGGTAGCGGCGGCGGGCTTGATTATCCGCAACGCAAGCTGCATGAAACTTTCCTGAGCGTCGTGACCTGAAGCTGTCGCTTCAATTCGCCACCCCGGCGTAATGCGGAGGTGGTGCCAGTCCCACCTCGCTTCGACTATCCGGTAAGGAAAAACCATGCAAATTGATCTTCGCACTGTCAGCATCAAGCAGCAGCGCAACACCTTCGACCATCTGGCGCGCCGCTTCGGCGACAAGCCCGCCTCGCGCTACCAGGAGGGCAGCTACGACATCCAGGCCACCGAGAACCTGCACTACCGGCCGACCTGGGACCCCGATCAACTGATCTACGATGCCTCGATTACAAAAATCGTCATGGCCGACTGGTATGCGCTGAAGGACCCGCGCCAGTATTTCTACAACAACTACACGCTGGCCCGCGCCCGCCAGCAGGAAACGGCCGAAGCGAATTTCAGCTTCGTCGAAAGCCGTGGTCTGGCCGACATGTTGCCCGATGAGTTGAAGCAGGTTGCGCTGGATGTGCTGGTTCCGCTGCGCCATGCCGCCTGGGGCGCCAACATGAACAATTCCTTCATCTCGGGCTATGGCTACGCCGCCATCTTTACCCAGGCGTGCATGTTCCACGCCATGGATAACCTGGGGATCGCCCAGTACCTGTCGCGCCTCGGTTTGCTGCTCGGCGATCAGGAAGCACTGGACGCCGGCAAGACGGCCTGGCTGGACGATGAGGCCTGGCAGCCGATGCGCCGCTACATCGAGGATTGCCTCGTCGTCCGCGATCCGTTCGAACTGTTCGTCGCCCAGAACGTGGCCCTCGACGGCCTGCTCTATCCGCTGGTCTATGAGCGCATCGTCGACGGTTATCTGTCGGCCAAGGGGGCCTCGGCCGTGGCCATGCTCTGCCAGTTCATGAACGACTGGTTCGATGAAACCCGCAAATGGGTTGATGCCGTCATGAAAGTGGCCGCCGCCGAGTCGGAGCACAACCGCGCCATCCTGCAGGAGTGGACGGAAAAGTGGAGCACCCGGGCCGCTGCCGCCATGTCGCCGGTTGTCCGCAAAGCGTTGGGGGCGGATGCCGAAGAAGTCGTCGGCGAAGAAGTCGCCGCCTTCAAGGCACGCCTGAAAAAAGTCGGCGTGGAAATCTGAGGAGTAACCATGTCGACCGTATTCATTGCCCTGCAAGCCAACGAAGACACCCGTCCGATCATCGACGCCATCGTCCAAGACAACCCGGCGGCCATCGTCGATCGCCAACCGGCCATGGTCAAGATCGACGTTCCCGGATCGATGACCATCAAGCGCGAAACCATCGAAGAACACATCGGCCGCGCCTACGACCTGCAGGAACTGCAGATCAACCTGATCACCCTCTCCGGCAATGTCGACGAGGACGAAGACAGCTTCACCCTGCGCTGGAATGCCTGAGAGTAGAAGGAGATAAAAATGG
>PHCF01000191.1 GCA_002842145.1 Betaproteobacteria bacterium HGW-Betaproteobacteria-6
CTGATCGCAAGGCTCGCGCCAGCAAGGTCGGCGGCGAAGTTCTCTGCATCGTGGCATAAGGGGATATCGATGTCTCGTATTGGTAAAAATCCCATCGTTCTGCCGGCTGGCGTCGAAATCTCAGTTGGTGATCAGATTACCGTCAAGGGCCCGTTGGGTACTTTGAAGGCAATCACACATCCGTCCGTGACGATTTCCGTCGAAGGTCAGAACGTCCAGGTTTCCAAGGTTGAAGGTGCTGCTAACGCGGCCGCTATGTGGGGCACCATGCGTGCCAACCTGAACAACATGGTGACTGGTGTTTCCAAGGGTTTTGAGCGCAAGTTGCAGCTCGTCGGCGTTGGTTACCGCGCTCAGGCGGCCGGCGATGTCCTGAATCTGTCGTTGGGTTTCTCTCATCCCGTCGCGCACAAGATGCCGGCTGGTGTAAAGGTGGAATGCCCGACCCAGACCGAAATCCTGATCAAGGGGGCCAACAAGCAACAGGTTGGCCAGGTCGCTGCCGAAGTTCGTGCATACCGTAAGCCTGAGCCCTACAAGGGCAAGGGTGTTCGGTACTCGGACGAAGTGGTGGTTATCAAGGAAACCAAGAAGAAGTAAGGGTGGCATATGTTTAATAAGAAACAAGCGCGTCTGCGCCGTTCCCGCTAAGGCAGTGCGTTTGTGCGTCAATCGCTCGAACTGCCATATTTACGCCCAGATCATTTCGCCCTGTGGCGGAAAGGTTCTGGCTTCGGCTTCCACGCTGGATACGGATGTTCGCAAGGACGTTCCGAACGGCGGTAACAAAGCTGCTGCCACTACGGTGGGGAGGCTGATCGCCGAGCGCGCCAAGGCCGCCGGCATTGAGCAAGTGGCTTTTGATCGTTCCGGCCTTCAGTATCACGGTCGTATTCAGGCGCTGGCGGAAGCCGCGCGTGAAGCCGGTCTGAAGTTCTGATCGCCGCGAAAGGATAAGGTTAGAAAATGGCTAAACCTGAAAGAAACAAGAAGCCGCAGCAAGCTGAAGAGCGTGATGACGGCATGCGCGAAAAGATGGTTGCGGTTAACCGCGTCACCAAGGTGGTGAAGGGCGGCCGTATCCTCGGCTTCGCTGCACTGACCGTGGTTGGCGACGGCGACGGTGGCATCGGTATGGGCAAGGGCAAGTCCCGCGAAGTGCCGGTTGCAGCTCAGAAGGCAATGGAAGAGGCGCGTCGCAAGATGGCCAAGGTCAGCCTGAAGAACGGTACCGTTCATCACACCGTCATGGGTCGTCACGGCGCCACGACAGTGATGATCCAGCCGGCTCCGGAAGGCACAGGCATCATCGCCGGCGGCGCAATGCGTGCTGTCTTCGAGGTTGTCGGCGTGACCAACGTGGTTGCCAAGGCTCATGGCTCGACCAATCCTTACAACATCGTGCGTGCCACCATCGACGGTCTGTCGAAGGTCAATACGCCGTCCGAAATTGCCGCCAAGCGTGGCCTTCCGGTTGAACGGGTTCTGGGGTAAGTCATGGCTGACAAGAAGATTACTGTGAAGCTCGTCAAGAGCATCATCGGCACCAAGCAGGACCACCGCGCCACAGTGCGTGGCTTGGGACTGCGCAAGCTGAACAGCACGTCTGAACTGGAAGATACGCCGGCAGTCCGCGGCATGATCCAGAAGGTTCAGTATCTCGTTAAGGTTGAGGGTTAAGCCATGCGTCTGAATACCATCAAGCCGGGTGAAGGCTCGAAGAAGGCCGCCAAGCGCGTCGGTCGGGGCATCGGTTCCGGTCTCGGCAAGACCTGTGGCCGCGGCCACAAGGGTCAAAAATCCCGTTCGGGCGGCTTCCACAAGGTTGGTTTCGAAGGCGGTCAAATGCCTTTGCAGCGTCGCCTCCCGAAGCGTGGCTTCAACTCGCTGACCCGTGCTCGCAACTACGAAGTTCGCCTGACCGATCTCGAGCGTCTCCCGGTTGAGGAGATCGATCTCCTTGCCCTGCAGGTCGCCGGTATTGTTCCGGGTGATGCTCTCTCTGCCAAGGTTATCCTGTCCGGCGCTATCGCCCGCAAGGTCGTCTTGAAGGGTGTTGGCGCTACCAAGGGTGCAAAAGCTGCGATTGAGGCAGCTGGCGGCTCGGTCGGCGAGTAAAACAGGGAAAGGTTAGAACGTTGGCAGCAAATCCCAATACCGTTGGCAAGGGTGGCAAGTTCGGCGATCTTAAGCGCCGGCTATGGTTCCTGCTTGGCGCGCTGGTCGTATATCGCATTGGCGCCCATATTCCGGTTCCTGGGATAGACCCCAACGCGCTGGCCGATCTCTTTAATTCGCAGCAGGGCGGCATCTTGGGCATGTTCAACATGTTCTCGGGTGGCGCCTTGTCGCGATTCACTATTTTTGCATTGGGGATCATGCCGTACATTTCGGCGTCGATCATCATGCAATTGATGAGCGTCGCCAGTCCGCAGCTTGAGGCTCTGAAAAAAGAGGGCGAAGCTGGGCGCCGCAAGATTACGCAATATACCCGCTACGGAACGGTAGTTCTCGCCTTGTTTCAAGGGCTTGGGATTGCTGTGGCGCTGGAAGCTCAGGCTGGGTTGGTAAATGACCCCGGCTTCATGTTCCGTCTGACGACAGTATCTACCTTGCTGACCGGGACAATGTTCCTGATGTGGCTTGGTGAGCAGATTACCGAACGAGGCTTGGGCAATGGCATCTCGATCATCATTTTTGCGGGTATCGCGGCTGGCTTGCCGAACGCTATTGGTGGTTTGCTCGAACTGGTGCGAACCGGTGCCATGCACCCGCTTACGGCGCTGATTATCTGTGTGCTGGTTGTTGTCGTGACAGGCTTTGTGGTGTTTGTCGAGCGCGGTCAACGCAAAATATTGGTTAATTATGCGAAGCGCCAAGTTGGCAACAAAATTTATGGTGGTCAGAGTTCGCATCTGCCGCTGAAGTTGAATATGTCCGGAGTTATTCCGCCGATCTTTGCTTCTTCGATTATTCTGTTTCCCGCGACTGTTGCTAATTGGTTCGGCTCCAGCGAGTCAATGCATTGGTTAAAAGACGTAGCAGGCACCTTATCTCCCGGGCAGCCGATATACGTCATGCTTTATGCTTCGGCAATCGTGTTCTTCTGCTTTTTCTACACCGCCCTTGTGTTTAACTCCAAGGAAACTGCGGACAACCTGAAAAAGAGCGGTGCTTTCGTGCCTGGTATTCGCCCTGGCGAGCAGACTGCTCGGTATATCGACAAGATTCTGATGCGCCTGACCCTGATTGGTGCGGCCTACATTACCGTGGTTTGTCTGTTACCTGAATTTTTGATCCTGAAGTGGAATGTGCCGTTCTACTTCGGGGGTACCTCTCTGCTGATTATCGTAGTCGTAACAATGGACTTCATGTCTCAAGTTCAGGCCTACGTGATGTCGCACCAATATGAAAGCTTGCTGAAGAAGGCAAATTTCAAAGGCGCGCCGATGATCAAGTAATCGCTTTATGGCAAAAGAGGATTACATAGAAATGCAAGGGGAGGTTGTTGAAAATCTCCCAAATGCGACCTTCAAGGTCAAGTTGGAAAATGGCCATATTGTGCTCGGATTCATTTCCGGAAAGATGCGAATGCATTACATACGCATTCTTCCTGGTGACAAAGTGACTGTGCAATTGACGCCGTATGATTTAAGCAAGGCCCGGATCGTTTTCCGGGTTAAGTAAAAGAGTTCTCTACGCAATAAACCGCAGGGCAAGGAATCACGGCTGCTTCCAAGCCCTCGCAGACGAGGAGTTAAACATGAAAGTGCATCCTTC
>PHCF01000037.1 GCA_002842145.1 Betaproteobacteria bacterium HGW-Betaproteobacteria-6
TTCCAGGCTGCCTTCCTCGGTGACGTCGAGCTTGAGGAAGAGCTTGGCGCCCAGCGCTTCGGCCAACGGCTGGGTGTATTTGGCGGTCTTGTCGTTCTGATAGGTCAGGGCAATTTCACCGCCCAGGGCGCGAATGGCCTTGGCCACCGCATAGGCGATCGACTTGTCGTTGGCGACGCCGGTGATCAGGCCCTTCTTGCCGGCCAGCGGTAGCTGCACATTGCCGTAGGCGAGGGGGGATTGTTCGTTTATGGTGTTCATGCTGTTCGTCCTTCCTGGTTGGGTCTATGCTTATTGCGCTGCACCAAGCAAGGGCGGAACTTACCGATTGGTGGTGCTTTGTGTATGTTGCGACGCAGCACCATTGTTGCACATTCCGCTTTTTGGCTGTGTGACAAATACCCGGATGTTGACCTCGGACAACAAATCGAAATGTTTGGGTGCTAGTCTTTTCATGTCATGGGCAATTTTCAGGAGATTGTCGTGGGACTCAATGAAATGCATGCCGAAGCGGTCGCCGGTGTTGTCGACCGGGTGATCAACCGATATCGACGCGATCCGACCTGCATGTTGCAGATCCTGCGCGAAGTTCAGGAGGCCTGCGACTGGGTCCCGCCGGAAGCCATCGACCGCATGCAGGCCATGCTGGGCGTGCCGCGCACCAAGATCGAGGGCGTTGCCGGCTTCTATTCCTTCATTTACACCGAGCCGCGCGGCAAATACCGGGTGTTGTTTTCCGACAACATCACCGACCGGATGCAGGGCAACCGGGCGCTTATGGAGCGCCTGTGCAGCAACCTGTGGGTCGAGCGCGGCAAGGTTTCCGAAGACGGCCTGGTCAGCGTCGGCAAGACGGCCTGCACCGGCCTGTGCGATCAGGGGCCGGGCATGCTGGTCAATAACTACGCGATTGCCGGCTTGAACCTGGAGCGTATCGACGAAATCGCCGAGCTGATTCGCAACAAGGTGCCGCTGGCCGACTGGCCGCCGGCCTATTTCAGGATCGAGGACAACATCCGGCGCGCCGACATCCTGCTCAACGCCGACTTCACACCCGGCGAAGCATTGCTTGCCGCTCGGGCGCGGGCGCCGAGCGATGGCCTCAATGCCTCGAACATGCGGTCCTGGCGCGAAGGCCTGCCCAGCGGCATCGGCGGTCCGGGGGCGACGCTCGACGAAATCAAGCGTTCCGGCCTGCGCGGTCGGGGCGGTGCTGGTTTTACCACCGGCCTCAAGTGGGAAGCCTGCCGCAACGCGCAGCTCAAGGCCGGCCATCAGCGCATCGTCGTCTGCAATGCCGACGAAGGCGAACCGGGTACCTTCAAGGATCGCGTGCTGCTTTCGAAATGTCCCGACCTCGTTTTCGAGGGCATGACGGTGGCCGCCTACGCCATCGGCGCAACCCGCGGCTTCGTCTATCTGCGCGGCGAGTACCGTTACCTGCTCGATCATCTCAACGCCGTACTGGCCCACCGCCGTCGCCAAAATCTGTTGGGTAAGGACATCTGCGGCCTGCCCGGGGCAGATTTCGACATTGAGATCCATGTCGGGGCTGGCGCGTACGTGTGCGGCGAGGAATCGGCGCTCATCGAGTCGCTCGAAGGCAAGCGTGGCACGCCGCGCAACCGGCCGCCTTTCCCGGTGACCAACGGTTATCTCGACCAGCCGACCATCGTCAACAACGTCGAAACCTTCGCCGCGGCGGCCTTGATCGCCCTGAGAGGCGGCGAGTGGTACGCCGGCATCGGCACCAAGCAGTCGGCTGGGACGAAAATTCTGTCCGTATCCGGCGATTGCGAGCGGCCGGGCATCTACGAATATCCTTTCGGCGTCAGCATCCGCCAGGTGCTCGCAGACTGCGGCGCCACTGATACGCAGGCCGTTCAGGTCAGCGGACCGTCGGGCATCTGCGTCGCCGAGAACGAATTCGACCGCATCATCGGCTTCGAGGACATCCCGACGGCTGGCGCTTTCACCATCTTCAACAAGTCCCGCGACATGTTCGAAGTGGCGCGCAACTATGTGCATTTCTTCCAGCACGAAAGCTGCGGATTCTGCACGCCGTGCCGGGTCGGCACCTCGCTGCTCAAGAACCTCATGGACAAGCTGCATTATGGTAGCGGTTCGCCCTACGACTTCGCCGAAATCGAGAAGCTCAACCAGCTCCTGCAGTCGATGAGCCATTGCGGTCTCGGCCATACCGCCTGCAATCCCGTGCTCGACACCATCGCCAAGTTCCGGCCGGCTTACGACAAACGAATGATGCAGCAGGATTTCACCCCAGCCTTCGATCTCGACCGCGAACTGTCGTCGGCCCGGCAGATGACCGGGCGCGACGATGCCGGCGCGCATCTGGAGACGGAACACGGAGGTCAATCATGAGTTATACCTTTACGCTCGACGGCAAGGTCGTTCCCTTCGTCGATGGGCAGACCATCATCCAGGCTGCCAGCGCGGCCGGCATCTTCATCCCGCACCTGTGCTACCACCCGGAATTCAAGCCGCATGGCTCGTGCAAGCTGTGCACGGTCAAGGTCAATGGCCGGCACACGGCATCGTGCACGATGCGCGCGGCGCCCGGCATGGTCGTCGAGAGCGAGACCGAGGAGATCAACGCCGAACGTCGGGCGCTGACCCAGATGCTGTTTGTCGAGGGCAACCACTTCTGCCCGTCGTGCGAGAAGAGCGGCAACTGCCAGTTGCAGGCCACCGCCTACCATCTCGGCATGATGTCGGCGCACTACGACCATTTCTTTCCGAATCGCGCCGTCGACGCTTCGCACCCCGAGGCGCTGCTCGACTTCAACCGCTGCATTCTCTGCTCCCTGTGCGTGCGGGCCAGCCGCGATGTTGATGGCAAGAACGTTTTCGGACTGTCCGGGCGCGGTATCAAGACGCACCTGATCGTCAACGCCAAATCCGGCCGGCTGGCCGACACCGATTTCACGCTGGCCGACAAAGCGGCGCAGGTTTGCCCGGTCGGCGTCATTTTGAAGAAGCGCCAGGGCTTCGCCGTGCCGATTGGCGAGCGCAAATATGACAAGGCGCCGATTTCGGAAACCGCCGAAACGACGGAGGGCCGCTGAGATGACCGCCAAGAAAAAGCTCAAGGTTGCCACGACCTCGCTGGCCGGCTGTTTTGGCTGCCACATGTCCTTTCTCGACATCGACGAACGGCTGTTCACGCTGCTCGAACACATTGAGTTCGACCGCTCGCCGCTGACCGATATCAAGACCTGCAGCCCGGACTGCGACATCGGCATCATCGAGGGCGGCCTGTGCAACGCCGAGAACGTCCATGTCCTGCGCGAATTCCGCAAGAACTGCAAGATCCTCATCGCCATGGGCGCTTGCGCCATCAACGGCGGCCTGCCGGCGCAGCGCAATCATCTGCCGCTGACGACCATCCTCGAAGAGGTCTATCACACCAGCCCGGGGCTGGCCAACGGCATGGTCCCGAACGACCCAGAGCTGCCGCTGCCGCTCAACCAGGTGCATCCGATCCATGAGGTGGTAAAGATCGATTACTTCATGCCGGGCTGTCCGCCTTCGGCTGACGCGATCTGGAAGGTGCTGACTGATCTTCTCGCCGGCAAAGAACCGGAATTGGGCCACGGCCTGATGCATTACGATTAATTGAGGTAGAAAATGACCTACCAACTAGAAACTGCCGCTCACCCCGAAACCCTGCGCCGCGTCGCGATCGACCCTGTTTCACGGGTCGAGGGCCACGGCAAGGTGACCATCCTGCTAGACGACCAGAACAAGGTGCATCAAGTTCGCCTGCATATCGTCGAATTCCGTGGCTTTGAAAAATTCATCCAGGGCCGGCCCTACTGGGAAGTGCCGGTCATGGTCCAGCGTCTGTGCGGCATCTGCCCGGTGTCGCACCATCTGGCGGCATCCAAGGCGCTGGATGTCATCGTTGGGGCGAAAAAACTCACGGCAACGGCCGAGAAGATGCGCCGGCTGATGCACTACGGCCAGATGCTGCAATCGCACGCGCTGCACTTCTTCCACCTCTGTTCGCCTGATCTGCTCTTTGGTTTCGACAGTGACGTGACCAAGCGCAACATCGTCGGCGTCGCCATGGCGCATCCGGAAACAGCCAAGCGCGGCGTGCTGCTGCGCCGGTTCGGTCAAGAGGTCATCCGGGTGACCGCCGGCAAGCGCGTCCATGGCACCGGGGCCATCCCGGGAGGCGTCAACAAGGCGCTGACGGTGGCCGAGCGGGACGAACTGCTCAAGGACATCTACCACATCGTCCAGTGGTCGCGCGACGCCGTGCAACTGATCCAGAAGGTGCATACGCAGGACCCCGGGCTGTACAACAGCTTCGGCATCTTCCGCTCCAATTTCATGTCCATCGTCGGCAACAACGGCGATCTCGACTTCTACCACGGCACCCTGCGCGCCCGCGACGACAACGGCAAGATCATCTTCGACCACGTCGATTACCAGCAATACAACCAGTACATCGAAGAAGAAGTGCGGCCGTGGAGCTACATGAAGTTTCCGTTCTTCAAGTCTATCGGCAAGGAACACGGCTGGTACAAGGTCGGCCCGCTGGCCCGCGTGCAGAACTGCAACCAGATATCGACCCCCTTCGCCGAACACGAACGCAAGGAATTCGTCGATTACGCCGGCGGTTCGCCGATGCACGCGCCGCTCGCCTACCACTGGACGCGGATGATCGAGATGCTGCACGCCGCCGAGGTGATCAAGGAGTTGCTGCATGACGACGATCTGCTCGGTAGCGACCTGATGGTCCAGGGCGAGCGCCAGATGGAAGGCGTCGGTGTCATCGAGGCGCCACGCGGGACGCTGTTCCATCACTACCGTGTCGATGAAAACGATCTGGTCACCATGGCCAACCTGATCGTGTCGACCACCAACAACAACCAGGCAATGAACGAAGCCATCCGCCACGTCGCCCGCCGCTACCTGCACGGCCACGAAGTGACCGAGGGCCTGCTCAATCACATCGAAGTTGCCATCCGCGCCTTCGACCCCTGCCTGTCCTGCGCCACGCACGCGCTGGGCAAAATGCCGCTGGAAGTCGAGCTGGTCGACCCGGAAGGGCGCATCGTGCATTCGCTGAGCCGTTCGTGAGCGCACCCGTCGTCATCTTCGCCGTCGGCAACCCGAGCCGCGGCGACGACGCGCTCGGGCCGGAATGCCACGGTCAACTGGAAAAATGGCTCGAAAATGAAATGCTGGCCGAGCAGTTCGAACTGATCGAAGACTTCCAGCTCCAGATCGAACACGCCCTCGACCTGCAGGGGCGGCAGCTCGCCCTCTTCATCGACGCCGGTGCCAGCACCCCGGGGCCCTACACCTTCCAGCGCATCGCCCCGGCCACCGGCGCCGCCTATACAACGCACGAACTGCCGCCTGAAGCGGTGTTGCAGGTTTATCTCCAGACCGAAGGCGAAGAACCGCCACCGGCCTTCGTGCTGTGCATTCGCGGAGAGACTTTCGAGCTCGGCGAAGGGCTGTCGGCTGCAGCGAGAAGTCACCTTGACGCGGCCTTTCGCCTGCTCAACAAGCTCTGCCGGCAACCCTCGCTGGCCGCCTGGGAACTGACGGCAACACCTGTCCGCGCCTGAAAGCAAAGCTGCCGATCAGGTCCGTTTTGCGATGACGTCCAGCCAGGCGTTATGCTGGCGTCTCCAAGCCCCACTTCAATTATTGCCATGAAGTTCTCACGCCTATTCCTGAACCGCCTGCAGAACCAACCTGTCGTCACTGATACGGTGGTCGTCATTGACGTGCTGCGCTCGTTTACATCGGCGGCAGTCATGCTGGCGCGGGGGGCGCGGGCGATTTATCCGGTCGAGCGCATTGCGGCGGCCACGGCCCTGCTGGCAGAAATCCCGCAGCCGCTTTCGGTTGGCGCCGTGGCCGGCGGCGATCCGGTGCCCGGCTTCGATTTCGGCAACTCTCCGTCACAGCTGATGCAGGCCGATCTGGCCGGCCGCCAGGTGGTGATGACCACGGCGGCGGGTGTTCGCGGCTTGCAGCGTTTTCGCCAGGCGCGCCAGCTCTACGCGGCCAGTCTGGTCTGCGCCCGGGCAACGGCCGAGGCTATCCGCGCGAAGGGCGCCGATGAGGTCTGCTTCGTCATCACCGGCGAGTGGGTGGATCGCGATGGCGATGAGGACATTGCCTGCGCCGACTACATCGAAGCCCTGCTGCTTGGCGACGATGTCGCGCCAGACGAGTTCGTCCGGCGCATCCGGCAGTCCGATTTCGGGCAGCGCTTTGTTGCTGGCACCTGGCCCAATCTGCTGTTGGCCGACCTCGATATTGCCGCCCAGCCCGACCTTTTTGCTTTCGCCATGCCGGTGCGGCGCGAAGGGGAACATCTGGTCATTCGCTAGGGCCGCGTCGAAAGGCGGCTTTTCCAGCGCTGGTGTGAATCCCCGCCCGTTTCGCGCTGGGAGAATTCAACCTGGAGGCCTATAATCAAATCTACATAATGACTGTTAAGTCAGTAGTTGATAGGGGGCACCATGAGCCGTTCCAGCCTCGGCAAGATTTTGCTTTTTACCCTTTTTTTCGGGTTGACCGCAGCAATCGGTTTTTACCTTTATCTGCAGCGTCCGGCCGGTTTGCCAGCCGGCTTCGCCTCCGGCAACGGGCGGCTGGAGGCCACCGAGGTGGATGTGGCGACCAAGATCGCCGGGCGCCTCGCCGAGCTTGGCCCGCACGAGGGGGATTATGTCGAGGCCGGGGCAGTCGTCGCCCGGCTTGATGCCGATGACCTGCGGGCCCAGTTGCAGGCGGCCGAAGCGCAGATTCGGCAGGCTCAGCGGGCGGTTGACCAGTCTCGGGCCGGGGTGCGCAAGTCGCAATCCGAAGTGTCGCTGGCCGGCAAGACCCTGAAGCGCTCGGAAGAACTGGTCGGCCGGGGTTTCATATCCCGCAACAAACTGGATGCCGATCAGACCGGCATGGCGGGTGCAGTCGCCGGCATGGCGCAGGCCCAAGGCAAGGTCGGCGAGGCCGATGCCGGTGTCGCGGCGGCCGAGGCGAAGGCGGAGAGCCTGCGCGTGACGCTGGCCGATACGTCCCTGAAAGCGCCGATTGCCGGTCGTGTCCTCTACCGCTTGGCCGAGCCGGGTGAGGTGCTGGCGGCGGGTGGCAAGGCGCTGACCCTGGTCAATCTTTCCGACATGTTCATGGCCATCTATCTGCCGACCGACAAGGCCGGACTGGTGGCGCTCAACAGCGAGGCGCGCATCGTGCTCGATGCCCTGCCGGGGCAGGTGATTCCGGCAACGGTCAGTTTCGTCGCGCCGAAGGCGCAATTCACGCCGCGTGAAGTCGAGACGCGTACCGAGCGGGAAAAGCTCATGTTCCGCCTCAAGGTCAAGCCCGATGCGGCCTGGCTGGCGGCCCACCGCGATCTGGCCAAGGGTGGCATGCCGGGCGTCGCCTACGTTCGGGTCGATGCCCATGCGGCCTGGCCGGCCAATCTGCAAATCGACGGGAAATAATTCATCATGGACCGCCCGCCGGTCGCCCGATTGTCCGGAGTCAGCCACCGCTACGGCGCTGTCGTGGCGTTGGATGCGGTCGATATTGCGCTGCCGGCCGGCTGCATGGTCGGCCTGATAGGGCCGGATGGCGTCGGCAAGTCGTCGCTGCTGGCGCTGGTTTCCGGGGCGCGGCAGATTCAGGTGGGCCAGGTCGAGGTGCTCGGCGGCGACATCGGCGACCGTCATTTCCGCGCCACGGCGCAGCCGCGCATCGCCTACATGCCGCAAGGGCTGGGCAAGAACCTCTACCCGACGCTGTCGGTGTTCGAGAACGTCGATTTCTTTGGCCGCCTGTTCGGGCAGGGCAAGCGCGAGCGCGAGCGGCGCATCGATGAGCTGCTGACCAGTACCGGCCTGCTGCCGTTCAAGGACCGCCCGGCGGCCAAACTGTCGGGCGGCATGAAACAGAAGCTTGGCCTGTGCTGCGCCCTGATCCACGACCCCGACCTGCTCATCCTCGACGAGCCGACAACCGGCGTCGATCCGCTCTCCCGGCGCCAGTTCTGGGAGTTGATCGATTCCATCCGCGCCCGCCGGCCGGGCATGAGCGTGCTGGTGGCGACGGCCTACATGGAAGAGGCCGAGCGTTTCGACTGGCTGGTGGCGATGGTCGACGGCAAGGTGATCGGCACCGGCACGCCGGCAGAATTGCGCGAACGGACCGGGCAGCCGACCCTCGACGGCGCCTTCATCCAGTTGCTGCCGGAGGAGCAGCAGCGTGCGCACCAGGAATTGATCATTCCGCCCCGGGTCGATAGCAGTCCCGGTTACGCCATCGAGGCCGACCGGCTGACCCAGCGTTTCGGCGATTTCGTCGCCGTCGATGGCGTCAGCTTCCAGATCGACGAAGGCGAGATTTTCGGTTTTCTTGGCTCGAACGGCTGCGGCAAGACGACGACGATGAAAATGCTGACCGGCCTGCTGCCGCCGACCGAAGGCACGGCCAAACTATTCGGCAAGACGGTCGATGCCCGCGACCTCGAAACGCGCAAACAGGTCGGCTACATGTCGCAATCGTTCTCGCTGTATGGCGAACTGAGCGTGGCAGCCAATCTCGATCTGCACGCCCGCCTGTTCCACCTGCCGGACGCCCGGCGCGGCCCGCGCATTGCCGAGCTGATGGAGCGTTTTGGGCTGGAACCCTATGCCGACAAGGCGGCTGCGGATCTGCCGCTCGGCATCCGCCAGCGTCTGTCGCTGGCCGTGGCCGTGGTCCATGAGCCGAAGCTGCTGATTCTCGACGAGCCGACTTCCGGCGTCGATCCGGTGGCGCGCGACGAATTCTGGGCCCTGCTCGTCGAACTGTCGCGGGAGCAGGGCGTCACCATCTTCATTTCGACCCATTTCATGAACGAGGCCGAGCGTTGCGACCGCATCTCGCTGATGCACGCCGGCAAGGTGCTGGCCAGCGACACGCCGGCCGGGCTGTGCGCGGCGCGCGGCGAGGCGACGCTGGAAGCGGCCTTCATCAGCTATCTCGAGGAGGCGACTGGCGTCAGCGGGCAGCTTGCTACGGTCAACTGGGAAAATGAGCCAAAAATGAAATCGGCCGAGGGGCCACCGCTGCCGGTCGCCCGGCCAGCCGCCTTCAGCCTGCGCCGCCTCCTCGGCTACGCCTACCGCGAGGCGCTTGAACTGCGGCGCGACGGCATCCGCCTGGCTTTCGCGCTGCTCGGCTCGGTGGTCATGATGTTCGTGCTCGGCCATGGCCTGTCCTTCGATGTCGAAGGGCTGCGCTTCGCCGCGCTCGATCGCGATCAGACCCCGGAAAGCCGCGACTACATCGCCAACGTCGCCGGCTCGCGGTATTTCGTCGAGCGCCCGGCTCTGGCCGACGATGCCGATCTCGACCGCCGGATGAAGAGCGGCGAGGTATCGCTGGCCATCGATATCCCCGAAGGTTACGGCCGTGACCTGCGGCGGGGGCGCAAGCCGGAAGTCGGCGTCTGGGTCGATGGCGCCATGCCCTATCGCGGCGAGACGATACGCGGCTACATGGATGGCCTGCATCGCGATTACGTGCGCCAGATGCTGCGCGAAGCGACCGGCAACACCCCGGCCAAGGTGCTGGAGATCGAATCGCGCTATCGCTACAACCAGGATTTCAAGAGCGTCTACGCCATGGTGCCGGCGGTCATCCCGCTGCTCCTGCTGCTCATTCCGGCCATCCTGATGGCGCTCGGCGTGGTCCGCGAAAAGGAACTCGGTTCGATTACCAACCTCTACGTCACGCCGGTGACGCGGCTCGAATTCCTGATCGGCAAGCAGTTGCCCTACATCGCCGTCTGCATGGCGAGTTACCTGCTGATGATGGGTGAGGCGGTGTTCGTCTTCGGCGTGCCGGTCAAGGGCAGCTTTGCCGCAATGACGCTCGGCGCCTTGCTCTACGTCACGGCGACCACCGGCCTTGGCCTGCTCATGTCCACCTTCACCAAGACGCAGATCGCGGCGCTGTTCGGCACGGCCATCGTGACCATGCTGCCGACCATCCAGTTCTCCGGCCTGACGACGCCGGTCGAAGCGCTGGAGGGGGCGGGCTACTGGATCGGCCAAGGCTATCCGGCGACCTATTTCATCCTGATCTGCCGCGGTGCCTTCACCAAGGGGCTTGGCTTCGCCGACCT
Organism: Betaproteobacteria bacterium HGW-Betaproteobacteria-6; assembly: GCA_002842145.1. GTDB lineage: Bacteria > Pseudomonadota > Gammaproteobacteria > Burkholderiales > Rhodocyclaceae > Azonexus. The sequence goes on from PHCF01000037.1 coordinate 10,169, forward strand.
CTGGCAGTCGCTGCTCGCCCTGGCCGCCTTCATTCCGCTGCTCACGGTGGCCAGCGTGGCCTTGCTCAAGAAGCAGGAGAGCTAGCATGGGCGGCTTCTCCCTGAGCAACATCTTTCGCCTCGGCCTCAAGGAGCTGCGCAGCCTGGCCGCCGACAAGGTGCTGCTCGGGCTGATCGTCTGGGCCTTCTCGGGCGCCATCTACGAGGCGGCGACGGGGAGCTCGCAGCAGCTCAACAACGCCCCGGTCGCCATCGTGGACGAGGACAATTCACCGCTCTCGGCCCGCCTGGCTGGCGCGCTCTATCCGCCGTACTTCCGTCGCCCGGAGTTGATCGGCCTGGAGCAGGTCGACGATGCGATGAACCGCAACCTGTACTCCTTCGTGCTGGTTATCCCCAGCCATTTTCAGCACGACGTGAGCGCCGGCCGACGTCCGGAAATCCAGCTCAACATCGACGCCACGGTGATCAGCCAGGCCTTCATCGGCGCCAGTTACATCAACAACATCGCCAGCGGTGAGGTCGGCGAATTCCTGACCGGACGCCGCGCTGAGGAAGATACGCCGATCCGCCTGACGGCCCGCGCCCGCTTCAATCCCAACCTGACCGGCCTGTGGTTCGGCGGCGTAATGGAGGCGATCAACAACGTCACCATGCTGACCATCATCCTGGTCGGCGCCGCCTTCATCCGCGAACGCGAGCACGGCACCATCGAGCACCTGCTGGTCATGCCGCTGCGGCCGTTCGAGATCATGATGGCGAAGATCTGGGCCAATGGGCTGGCCGTGCTGATCGGCGTCGCCTTCGCGCTGCTCGTCATGGTCAAGCAGGTTCTGCAGGTGCCGATTGCCGGATCGGTCGGGCTATTTCTCGCGGCGGCGGTGTTCTACCTGTTCTCGGCCGCATCGATTGGCATCTTCCTCGGCACCCTGGCCCGCTCGATGCCGCAACTCGGCCTGCTCATCATCATCACCATCGTCCCGCTGCAACTACTCTCTGGCGGGGTCACGCCGCAGGAAAGCATGCCGGCGGCGATCCAGAACATCATGGCCGCAACGCCGACCACCTATTTCGTCCGGCTCGCCCAGGGCATCCTTTATCGCGGTGCCGGGCTCGATGTCATCTGGCCCGACCTGCTCGGGATGACGGCCGTCGGCGCCTGCTTCTTCACCATCGCCCTGATCCGCTTCCGCAAGGCGGTGACGCAAACGCAGGTGTGAGAACTATCGGCATTTGTTGATATGCATCATGGGCAGCCTCCGTGCCGGAGCGGAAGATTCGACTGACTTGTTCCTCCATGGGAAATGTTCCAAGTCTCCATGTTTTTCCTCCGACACACATTCGCGGCGACTTTGGTCGCCGCCTTTTTTGGTGCGGCTCAGGCGACGGAAACTGCCGAGCAGCAGTTCGCTGCCATTGCCCGGTTACCAGCCGACAAGCTCGGCACCAGCGTCGGGCAGACCATCGAAGTCGATATCGATCTGGCCGCCGGCGGCAGCCTTGATGTCAAGCTCGTCGGCGAGCGGATGGATGTCCTCTACCGGATGGCCTTCAACCAGATCGCCGAAGGCTGGAACTGGCACCCCCTGGCCGATCCGGCGGTCGACGACTATTACCGGTTCAAGTTCCTGCCGCTCCAGTCGGTCGCCGTCGAGCGCGGCGAATACCTGCATGAGGACAAGATCGGCTCGCCGCAGCAGATGAAGGTGGTGTGGCGTTACGACTATTTCCTGGCCTTCGCCAATCTCTACGATTTTTATCCGCGCAGCACCGATGACAATGCCGGCTTTTCCGCCAATCTGCCGGCCGCGCTGGCCGGGCACGTCGGCATGCGGGCCAGGGCGCGGCTGATTCAACCGGTGATCAGCGAGAGCACGACCTTCTGGAAGGCCACCTATGGCAAACCAACCGATTTCACCCTGAAAAAACGTTATCTCGTCGCCACGCTGGAAGAAGTGGCGTTCATCGATACCGCCAGCGGCGAAGTATTGTGCCGTATCGAGCCTGGGCAGGGGCGCTGCACCGGCCGTTGAGTCCCGATGGCGGCGGCTTTAGCGATAAACCAGTACCGGCACCTTGGAGTGGGTCAGCACCTTGTTGGTCTCGCTGCCGAGCAGGAAGCCGCTAATCCCGCGGCGACCGTGCGAGGCCATGAAAATCAGGTCGCAGCCGGACTTTTCGGCGGCGTCGATGATCGCTTCGTAGGGGACGTCGCTGGTGGCGGCCGCCGTGCTGCACTGAACGCCGGCTTCGGCACACATTTTCTCGATTTCACCAAGGTACTCGCGGGCTTGCTGGTCGGCCAGCTCGGCGAATTTTTCCGGCGTCGTCGGATCGATCAGGGCGCCTTCGCCGAAGTAGGCAATTGGATATTCCGGCTTGGCGAAAAACACGGTGATCCGGGCGCCGGCTTCCTTGGCGAAGGAGACTGCGCGTTGTGCTGTGGCGCGGGAGAGTTCGGAGCCGTCGGTCGGGACGAAGATGTGCTGGAACATGCGTAACCTCCTGAAATGGTCTGTCGGCGTTGCTTTCCGCCTTGTTGAGGTTCATGCTACGCCAAGTCGGGAGGATTGAAAACATGCGTCTCGGGTTTCTCGGAGCGGCCGGGGAAGTGACCGGTTCCTGTACCTTGGTGGAGGCGGGCGGTGTCCGTTTTCTGGTCGATTGCGGCATGTTTCAGGGCGGTCCCGAAGCGCGGCAAAAAAACCAGAACGCGCTCAATTTCGGTTTCGATGTCCGGCAAATCGATTTCGTTCTGCTCACCCATGCCCACATCGACCATTCCGGGCTGTTGCCGAGGCTTTCCATGCTCGGTTATCGCGGCCCGGTTTATGCCACGCAGGCGACCATAGACCTCCTCGAGGTCCTCTTGCCGGACAGCGCCCACATCCAGGAAAAGGAAGCCGAGTGGCAATTGCGCCATCGGCGGCGTGGCGGCAAGGTGGAGCGGGGCATTCCGGCCCCCTTGTACACGGTCGCGCAGGCGCTGGCCTCGCTCAAGTTGCTGCGACCGGTTCGCTACGGTCAACCGGAAAAAACGGCCGAAAACGTAAGCGTCATTTTCCGCGATGCCGGCCACATTCTCGGCTCGGCCTCACTGGAGGTCACCGTCAGTGGCGAGGGCCGTCCACGCCGGTTGGTCTTTTCCGGCGATCTCGGAATGCCTGACCGGCCGGTGTTGTGCGACCCGGCGCCATCGCCTGCCGAAGCCGATGTGCTGCTTGTCGAATCGACCTACGGCGACCGCCTGCACCGTTCGCTGCCGGAAACCGAAGATGAAATTGTCGCTGCCTTCGAGCGCACGCGGGCAGCCAAGGGCAACCTGATCATCCCCGCTTTCGCTGTCGGGCGGACGCAGGAAATCGTGTACATGCTGGCTGACCTCGTGCGCCGCAAGCGCCTGTCGCCACTCAAGGTTTATGTCGATTCGCCGATGGCCAACGCGGCAACGCGCATTACCCTGGCCAACCAGCATCTGCTCGATCCGGAAACGCGCGAACTGATCGCCTGGCTCAAGGCCCACCCCAAGCAGATGAGCCTCGAACTGGTCGCCGATGTCGAGCGCTCCATCCAGCTCAACGACATCCGCAGCGGCGCTGTGATCATCTCGGCCAGCGGCATGTGCGAAGCCGGGCGGATCAAGTACCACCTGCGCGAGAACTTGCCGCGCAGCGAGTGCACCATCCTGATCGCCGGTTTTCAGGCGGCCGGGACGCTCGGCCGCCGTCTCGTCGACGGAGCCAGGCTGGTCCGTATCTTCGGCCAGATCGTGCCGGTTCGGGCGCGTATTTATACCGTCGGCGGGCTGTCGGCACATGCCGATCAGGCTGCCTTGCTCAAGTGGCTGGGCGGTTTTCACAAGCCGCCGGCCAATACCTTCGTTGTGCACGGCGAAGCCGGTGCCTCGGCCAATTTCAAGCGAGCCATCGAAGAGACGCTCGGTTGGTCCAATGTCCGCCTGCCGCTCCCCGGCGAGTTCATATCGGCGTAACATCAATTCGTCGTATTCACAATGAATCAGTAAGAGGTAATCCCATGTCTGGTAACGGAACTGGTCGCCGCAACGGCGTCGATATCAATACCCTGAGCCCGGTCGAATCGCTCGGCAAGGCCGTCAGCAATGCCATCGATCCCTACGGTGTGACGACCTCTCTACTCAATGCCCAAATGGCCTGGCTGATGCACCCGCAGGAGCTGACCCGCGCCATGAGCGCGCTGTCGGGTGATCTGGTTGCCCTCCAGTCGCACGTCATGCGCCGGGCGCTGGGGGTTCCCTCCGGCGATGTCGTCCGGCCGAGTACCGACGATGCCCGTTTCGCCGATCCGATCTGGACCGAGTCGGCCAGCTGGGACATCGTCAAGGAATGGTACGTCGCCTTCGAGCACCGCTTCGAGGACATGCTGTTCGAAACGCCGGGACTGTCCGATAAGGAGCGTCGCCGCTCCGCCTTCTGGCTGCGGAACTGGCTCAACATGGTGGCGCCGACCAATTTCTTCTGGCTCAACCCGGTGGCCATGAAGCGCTTTGTCGAAACCAATGGCGGCAGCCTCAAGCAGGGCTGGGAAAACTTCCAGCGCGACCTCAAGGCCAAGAACATCCTGATGGTCGAGCCGGACGCCTTCAAGGTCGGCGAGGATCTGGCCACGACGCCCGGAAAGGTGGTCTTCCGCAACCGGCTGGTCGAGTTGATTCACTACACGCCGACCACCGAAAAGGTGCGGGCTATGCCCATCGTCATCATCACGCCGTGGATCAACAAGTTCTACATCCTTGATCTGACGGCCAGAAAGAGCATGGTCAAGCACCTGACCGACCAGGGCTTCTCGGTGTTCATCACAAGCTGGAAGAATCCGGGCGAAGACCTGGCCGATGTCCGTTTCGACGATTACCTGCTCGAGGGAGTCAATGAAGTCGTGCACGTCGCCACCGAGTTCTGCAAGGTACCCAAGGTCCATCTGGTCGGCTACTGCATCGGCGGGACGCTGGTCAGCACCTACATGGCCTGGGCCAACAAGCGTTTGGGGGCGGACAAGGTACCGGTCGCCCACTGGACGCTGTTCACGACCCTGACCGATTTTGCTCACCCTGGCGACATTGACGTTTTCATCGACGAAGCCTGCATAAACGCGCTCGAGGAATCGATGGCCAAGAAGGGCTATCTCGACGGCAGCGAAATGGCCAGCTCCTTCCGTCTGCTGCGCTCCAACCCGCTGATCTGGAACTACTGGGTCAACAGCTATCTGCTCGGCCAGCCGCTACCGCCCTTCGATGTGCTGTTCTGGAACATGGACACGACGCGCATGCCGCAGGCCATGCATTCCTACTACCTGCGCGAGTTCTACCTCAACAACAACCTGATCAAACGCGACAAGCTGACCATCGCCGGCGAGTCGATTGACCTCGACCTCATCGAGCAGCCGCTCTATGTCGTGACTGCCGAAGACGACCACATTGCGCCGTGGAAGCAGTGCTACCGCATCCGCAAGCAGATCAACGTCAAGGCTCCGGTGCGCTTCGTGCTGTCGACCTCGGGGCACATCCTGGGCATCGTCAATCCGCCGGCCAACCCGCCCAAGCGTGCTTACTGGATCGGCGAACCCGAGCGCAACGAGCATTGGGAACACTGGTTCGACCGGGCCGAGAAAAAGCCCGGTACCTGGTGGGACGACTGGACCCGCTGGCTTGGCGAACGGACGGGCCAACTGGTGGACGCCTACCCGGCGGCCAACCGCAAATTTCCGGCCCTGGCCGATGCGCCGGGCAGCTATGTACTCGAAAAATAAGTGGCAAAACCAACAATTCGCTAGTTGTTCCTTGCTGAAATTGATACATTGCCATCTGACTGAACGACAGGCTGCGCAATGACCATGACGACTGCATTGACCACCCGACCGAGCAAGGCGCAGCAGGCTGGCGTCGACCTCTTGCGTATCGTTCGTATCAATGAGGAGATCAAGGCGGTTGTCGGCGTTGCCTTCAAGATCAACATCATGGCACTCAACGCCATTTTCCTCGCCAAGCGGGCGGGAACGGCGGCGCGGGGGTTCGGCGTCCTGTCCAACGAGTTGAGGGTCTTTTCGCAGGACTTGCGCGACGGCATGTCGGTGCTGACCGCCCATATTCACGCTTGCGTCACTGAAGTTTCGGTCGTGCTGCAGGATATTCGCCATACCGCGCTGCTGCGCCAGGCGGTCGAGCAATCCTCGGCGGCCTGCGGGCGCGCCGTGCTGGCCGCGCGGGAAGTCGAAAACGATCGTCATGCCGAGCGTCTGGCTCGCTTGCGCAAGCAACTGAGAGCGGCGCTCGACGATGCCTTCCGGATGGTTGAACTGGGTGGCGTGCTGGCCAAGTCGGCCAAGATCGAGGCGGCCTACGGACAATCCTTCGCCGTGCCGCTGGCCCAGGTGTCCGGGGAGTTCGACGGCGTCGTCGAAGAAATTCGTGCCTCGCTGGAATCGCTGCGCCGGTCGGCCTTTTTTACCGGCAACTGAGAATACGGGAGCGGATGCGTGAAAACAACCAAGACGATCTTTCAGGATGGCAATCACAAATGGATCGCCATCGTGCGCGATCCGGACAAGCCGAATTATCTGATCGATACCAACGAATACCTGGTCACCCATGGCGGCCAGGGGCTGTTGCTCGACCCGGGCGGTGCCGAGGTCTTTCCGGCAGTGTTCTCGGCCTTGTCTTCCGAATTCGACCCCTCGGCCTTGTCGGCCATTTTTGCCTCGCACCAGGACCCGGATATCTGTTCGTCGCTGGCCCTATGGCTGGAATTCAACCCGAAGATGCGCTGCTATGTCAGCTGGCTGTGGAGCAGCTTCATTCCGCATTTTGGCGGTACGGCGGAAACCTTTATCGCGATGCCCGACGAAGGTCTCGACATCTCGCTCGATGGCCTGCATCTGCAGGCCATTCCGGCGCATTACCTGCATTCGTCGGGCAATCTCCATCTTTACGACAAGATTGCCAAGGTCCTGTTTTCCGGCGACGTTGGCGCAGCCTTGCTACCGCCTGGTGACGATGGCCTGTTCGTCGAAAATTTCGATGCCCACATCCGCCATGCTGAAGGTTTTCACCGGCGCTGGATGGGGTCCAACGAAGCCAAGCGGCGCTGGTGCGAGCGCGTTTCACAAATGGAAATCGACATGCTCTGCCCGCAACACGGAGCCATCTATCAGGGCGCCGATGTGCAGCGTTTCATCAACTGGTTCGACGGCTTGCAGGTCGGTATCTGCGGCAGCTGATTGAGGTGGATTTGATGGCGGTCAAGGAGCCGTTTGGGCCGCTACCCCGAGAATGGCTCATCCTTAGCTACTGAGCCGCCCATGACCACCATTCGCAGTTTCATGACCGAAGACCATCGTCGTTGCGACGACCTGTTCGCCGAAGCCGAACAGGCTGTCAGCAAAGGAAATCTTGAGCTGGCCCTGGTTGCCTTCGGGCATTTTCGCTCGGCCATGCTGGCCCATTTCGACAGCGAAGAAAAAACGCTTTTCCCGACCTTCGAAGCCAAGACCGGGATGAGCCAGGGGCCAACCCAGGTCATGCGCATGGAGCACGAGCAACTGCGCGGCCTCATGGATGATGCGATAAATGCCTTGAAGACGGCCAATGCCGAGGAATACCTAGGCCAGGCCGATACCTTGGTCATCATGATGCAACAGCACAACATGAAGGAAGAGAACATGCTCTATCCGATGTGCGACCAGCACCTGACGGCTGAACTGCCGGCCGTTCTTGAACGGCTGGAAACGGAACTCTGCGAAGAATGAGCCACCCCAAGACCCCGCATGTTGTCGACGCCCGCTACATGGAGCCGCCCGAACCCTTCGTCGCCACGATGGAAATGCTCGACAGGCTCAAGGACGGGGAGAAAATGTTGCTGCTGCTCTTTCGCGAGCCGCATCCGCTCTACAAGGTGTTGCGCCAGAACGGCCACGATTATGAAACCGAATTGCTGCCCGACGGCACCTTCGAAATCCTGATCTCGCGCTGAGTCGGCTGCTTCGCTCGACAATTCAGGCTCCATGCAAGTAATGCTGGCCTTCGAAAACGCGCCGCCCTTCGCCGCGCCGTTGCGGTTTTTCCTGACGGCGCCACTCTTTGCCGTACTCGCCGGTTTGCTTGTCGCCTTCGAAGGGCCGGACATTTTCGCCTCGCGCTGGACCCCGGGGGCGCTGGCCGCCACGCATCTGATCACCATCGGCTTCATGCTCCAGGTCATGCTCGGCGCACTTGTCCAGATTCTGCCCGTGGTCGCCGGCGCCAGTCTCAAGCGACCGCTGGCCGTCGCCCGCAGCGTCAATACAGGCCTTTCGGTCGGGGCACTGCTGCTGGCCGCCGGCTTCCTGTCGGGTACGCCCACCCTGCTGGGCAGCGCCGCCTTGATCCTGACCCTGACCGTGCTGCTCTTTCTCCTCGTGACAGTCATGGCGCTGGTTGGCGTACCGACGACCAGTCCGACCATTCGCGGCATCAAGTTTGCGCTGTTCAGCCTGACCGGCGTCGTTGGACTGGGCGTCGTGTTGGCGCTGGCACTGGCCTACGGCTGGCCCTTGCCCCTCATGGCGCTGGCCGACCTGCATGCCGGCTGGGGGCTGGGCGGCTGGGCCGGCGTTCTGCTTGCCGCGATGGCCTACGTCGTGGTGCCGATGTTCCAGCTGACTCCGGGCTACCCGGCGCGGGCCAGCTGGCTTTTCCCGGTTTTCATGCTGCTCATGCTGCTGTTGTGGAGTCTGGCCATGCTCGCCGACTGGCCGCTGCTGACGCGTCTCGCGCAGCTAGGTGCGGCATTGGCCGGCATCGCCTTCGCCGGGCTGACCCTGCGCCTGCAGGGCTTGCGCCGGAGGGCCCGGCCGGATGCGACTTACCGTTACTGGCAACTTGGCCTGATGGCTTCCATTTTTGCTCTTTTTTTGCTGTCGACCGTAGCAGTCTGGCCGGCGGCAGCCGACATCGACGGCTGGACCCTGGCTTTCGGCATACTGCTCGTGGCCGGTGGCTTCCTGCCCTTCATCATCGGCATGCTGTACAAGATCGTTCCCTTCCTGTCCTGGATGCACCTGCAAAATTGCGGCCAGGCCAAGGTGGCTGCCCCGGCCATGAACAAGATCCTCTCCGAACCCGAAATGCACCGGCAGATGCTCGCCTATGCTGCCGCCCTGGCCCTGTTGCTGGTCGCCATATTCCTCCCGGGCTGGCTGGCCCGGCCAGCCGGCCTGGCCTTCGCCGTCGCCAACGGCTGGCTGTGGTGGAATCTGGCCTGCGCCATCCGGCGCTATCGCGGGCATCTGGCTGACATCGAGGCCAAGCTGGCGGCATTGTGAGCTATCTCGCCCTCAAACACCTGCACGTCACCTGCGTCGTCCTCAGCGGCCTTGGCTTCTGCCTGCGCGGCTGGTGGATGTGGCACGAATCGCCGCTGCGTCTGCACCGGCTGACGCGCATTCTTCCGCATATCGTCGATACCCTGCTGCTCGGCAGTGCCCTGACCATGGCCTGGCTGAGCGGCCAGTATCCCTTTGTGAACGGCTGGCTGACCGCCAAGCTGTTTGGCCTGCTCGCCTACATCCTGTTCGGCGCGATGGCGCTCAAGCGCGGCCGGACCATGGCGATCCGGCAACGCTACTTCTGGCTGGCCGTGCTGGCCTACGCCTACATCGTCAGCGTGGCGCTGACGCGGAGCCCGTTGTTGGGGTTCTAGTGCAGAACGACACTCGCCTTACATCCTGCCCAGCTTGCGATACAGGGTATTGCGGCTGATGCCGAGTTGGCGGGCGGCAGAGGAGATGTTGCCGCCGGCGGCATCGAGGGCGCGCATGGCGGCCTGGCGGCTGATCGCATCCATGCTGTTGGCGCCTTCCAACGGGGCTGCGGCCCACGGGTCAAAACCTTGCGGCGCACCGGGGGGGGCGGCGATGATGGTTTCGAAAAGCTCTTCCGGCAGGTGAGCTTCGGTAATCAGCGATTCATCGTCGTCGAGCAGGGCGATGGCCACCCGGATAACGTTGAACAGCTGGCGAATGTTGCCCGGCCAGGTGTAGTTCTCGATGGCGTGCTGGGCTTTGTCTGAGAAACGCACCTGCAGGCTGCGGGTGGTCGTTTCCGAGGCAGCGATCTTGGCGACCAGGGCGCGGATGTCGGTCCGTTCGCGCAGGGCCGGCATGGTCACGCTCATTCCGTTGAGCCGGTAATAGAGGTCTTCGCGGAAAGCGCCGCGGGCGACCTCTTCACGCAATTTGCGGTGGGTGGCGCAGACCAGCGAAATATCGACCTGGATGGCCCGCGTGCTGCCCAGCGGCGTGACGCAACGCTCCTGCAGCACGCGCAGCAGGCGGGCTTGCAGGTTGAGTGGCATGTCGCCGATTTCATCGAGGAACAGGGTACCGCCATGCGCCTGCTGAATCTTCCCCGGAGCGCCTTCCTTGCGGGCGCCGGTGAAGGCGCCGCCCTGGTAGCCGAACAGTTCGGATTCGATCAGGGTTTCCGGGATCGACGCGCAGTTCAGTGCAACGAAGGGGCCGGTGCTGCGCGGGCCGCTGTTGTGGAAGCCCTTGGCGAACATTTCCTTGCCGGCGCCCGATTCGCCCTGGATAAGGATGGGGATGTCCTTGCCGAGAATGCGCCGGGCGCGTTCGATGGCCGCCTGCAGGCGGGCGTCGCCGGTGTTCAGGGTATCCAGCGTCGGGCCGGACTGGGCGGCGGCTTCGGCGCGGCGCGGCGGGCGCAGGGAGGCCGGTTCGTCGTAGACGCGGCCGGCTATCGATAGTGGTGGCAACTGACCGCGCAACTGGACATGCAGCGATTTGCCATTGACGTTGATCTCATAACTGCCTTGCGGCATGTGGCGCAGGCGGTCGATGAGGGCCGACAGGTTGCTTTCGAAAACCATCGAGAAGTCACGGCGCACGGCATCAACCTGGCGAATGCCGAGCAGTTCGGTGCCGTTGCGGTTCATGGCCAGCACCTGGCCGTCCGGCGAAACGGCGGCAATGCCTTCCTTCGGGCTGCCCAGGTAGTCGGCGCGGGTGTGGAAGCAGACGAGGATGTCGCGAGCGTGCATTGATTCGAACAGGCGGCGTTCGACGATAGCCGACGACATGCGGACCAGGCCCAGGGTGTGGCGCTGGTGGCTGCGGTAGTCGCCGGAGATGTCGAGGACGCCGATGAGCCGGCCGTCCGGCCCGAAAATCGGGCTGGCGCAACAGGTCAGGAAGCCGTTGTGCTCGAGAAAGTGCTCGCCGCCGAGAATGGAAACCGGGCTTTCTTCGGACAGCGCGGTACCGATGGCGTTGGTGCCGCGCTGGTTCTCGTCCCAGGAGGCTCCGGCAGCCAGCGCGACGCGGTCGGCGCGGCTGACGAAATCGGCATCGCCGACCGTTTCGAGGAGCAGGCCGTTGGCGTCGGCCAGGATGACCATGCTGCCGGACTCGCGAATTTGCTCATAGACGTGCTCCATGATCGGCCGACCCTGGGCAAGCAGGATGCGGTTGCGGTCCTGCTCTGTCTTCAGGGCAATGCGGTCCATGGCCTCGGCGGTCTGGGTGTAATTGCTTTCACCCAGACCGAAGCGCCGGCAACGTTCCCAGGAACGAATGATGACCGGATCGATCAAACCGTCGGGCAGGGCGCCCTCAGCAAAAAAGAGCTGTCGAGCCTGTTGCAGGCGTTGGCCATGTATCTCGGCCAATAGTTGTATCTGTCCCATCTCTCCTCCGGCGACGTCTCTATCTCTGTGTTTAGAGCTATTTATTGTTGTATTGCTTCATAACGTAACACCTGCCCTTTTTATTAGCAATGTAGCGAGCAGTGCGCTACACCTTTGAGCAAGTGCCGTGCCAAGTCTCCCTCAAACCAGCGGTTTTTTGCCATCTCCTGCAATGGGCCGTAATACGGCGATTTCTCATTTTGATCGAAGAGCTGGCACAGGGCTTGCAGAAGCCTTGTCACAAAGACCGTACCCCGCAATCAAACAAGGAGACATTGTGAAACATCCGTTCCGACACATCAGCGCTGTTGCCGCAGCCCTTTTCATCTGCACGGCCGCACCGCAGGT
>PHCF01000192.1 GCA_002842145.1 Betaproteobacteria bacterium HGW-Betaproteobacteria-6
GTAACCGATCCAGGTGGTTGCCCAGGCAACCGACTTGCGGGCTTCCTTGGCGTTCGGCACGGTGAAGAAGCGCATCAGGATGTGGGGCAGACCAGCGGTACCGAACATCAGGGCCATACCGACGGAAATGGCCGAGATCGGATCCTTGATCAGGGCGCCCGGCGACATCAGGGCATCGCCCTTGGCGTGGACTTCAACCGCCTTGGTAAACAGCGCTTCCGGCGAGAAACCGAATTGCAGCAGAACCGAAACCGCCATGAAGGTGGCACCGGCCAGCAGCATGCAGGCCTTGATGATCTGCACCCAGGTCGTCGCGGTCATGCCGCCGAACAGCACGTACATCATCATGACGATACCGACCATGACTTCGGCGTAGATGTACTCCATGCCGAAGAGCACCTTGATCAGCTGACCGGCACCGACCATCTGCGCAATCATGTAGAAGGCGACGATGACCAGGGAAGCGGAAGCGGCGAAGATGCGCACCGGGGTCTGGGCGAAACGGTAGGAGGCGACGTCGGCAAAGGTGAATTTGCCCAGGTTGCGCAGACGTTCGGCCATCAGGAAGGTGATGACCGGCCAGCCGACCAGCCAGCCGATGGAGAAGATCAGGCCATCGAAGCCGTTGGCAAAAACGAGTCCCGAAATACCGAGGAAGGATGCGGCGGACATGTAGTCGCCAGCGATGGCCAGGCCATTCTGGAAGCCGGTGATGCCGCCACCGCCGGTGTAGAAGTCAGCCGCCGACTTGGTCTTGGCGGCAGCCCACTTGGTAATGAAGAGCGTGGCGCCGACGAAGATGGCGAACATGACGATAGCCGTCCAGTTGGTTGCCTGCTTGGTGGTATTGCCGAGGTCGGCACCGGCGGCAATGGCGCCACCGGCAAGGGCCAGAGCCAAAAGGCCGGCCAGAATTTGGGCGAATTTGGTCATCTTATTTCCGTGCCTCCTTGATGAGCGCCTCGTTGATCGCGTCGAATTCGCCATTGGCGCGACGGACGTAGATCCAGGTCAGCAGAATGGTGAAGGCGATAACGCCAACGCCGATAGGCACACCGATGCTCATGGTGTAACCCTCGCCGATCTTTTTGGCCAGGAACTCTTTATCGAAGGCGACCAGAAGAATGAAGCCGTAGTAAGCGGCGGCACTGATAATGGCCATGATGATGGAGTACTTGCTGCGCATGGCAACAAACTCCAGAAATTTCGGATTGGCAGTAATCCGATCCAGAACGTTTTGCATTGACTTGCTCCTCAGAATTTTGGTTATAGAGGTGTATTGCTGCGGAGCGTAATTTAGTGCCCACTACTTACTGGCAACTTACAGACAACGACAAATAACAAGTACTCGATCGCTTTGATTTTAAAGAAAAAAGCCCCGCGCAAGGCGGGGCTCTTCAAAGCGACAAAGCTTGACGGGAAATTACATCCCCATACCGCCCATGCCACCCATGCCGCCCATGCCGCTCATGTCGGGCATGCCGCCGGCCGGCTTGTCTTCAGCCAGTTCGGCAACCATGCACTCGGTGGTCAGCATCAGGCCGGCAACGGAAGCAGCATTCTGCAGCGCGGTGCGGGTCACCTTGGTCGGGTCGAGAACGCCCATTTCGACCATGTCGCCGTACTCGCCGGTAGAAGCGTTGTAACCGTAGTTACCCTTGCCACGCTGAACCTTGTCGACCACGACAGACGGCTCGTCGCCGGCATTGGCAACGATTTCGCGCAGCGGCTGTTCCATGGCGCGCAGCACGATCTTGATGCCGGCGTCCTGGTCGTGGTTGTCACCCTTGAGCTTGCCGATGGCAGCGCGGGCACGGATCAGGGCAACGCCGCCGCCGGCGACGATGCCTTCTTCAACGGCAGCGCGGGTGGCGTGCAGGGCATCTTCAACGCGGGCCTTCTTTTCCTTCATTTCGACTTCGGTCGCGGCGCCAACCTTGATGACGGCAACGCCGCCAGCCAGCTTGGCAACACGTTCCTGCAGCTTTTCCTTGTCGTAATCGGAAGTGGCTTCTTCGATCTGGATGCGGATCTGCTTGACGCGGGCTTCGATCGAAGCGGCTTCGCCGGCACCGTCGATGATGATGGTGTTTTCCTTGGCGACTTCGATGCGCTTGGCCTGGCCGAGGTCCTTCAGGACAGCCTTTTCCAGCGACAGGCCGGTTTCTTCGGCGATGACGGTACCGCCGGTCAGGATGGCGATATCTTCCAGCATGGCCTTGCGGCGATCGCCGAAGCCCGGGGCCTTGACGGCAACGGTCTTGAGGATGCCACGGATGTTATTGACGACCAGGGTAGCGAGCGCTTCGCCATCGACGTCTTCAGCGATGATCAGCAGCGGACGACCGGCCTTGGCGACTTGTTCGAGGATCGGCAGCAGGTCGCGGATGTTGGAAATCTTCTTGTCGTAGAGCAGGACAAACGGGTTTTCCATCAGCGCTTGTTGCTTGTCGCTGTTGTTGATGAAGTACGGCGACAGGTAGCCGCGGTCGAACTGCATGCCTTCGACGACGTCGAGTTCGTTGGCCAGGGACTTGCCATCTTCAACGGTGATGACGCCTTCCTTGCCGACCTTTTCCATGGCATTGGCGATGATTTCGCCGATGTCAGCATCGGAGTTGGCGGAGATGGAACCGACCTGGGCGATTTCCTTGGTCGTCGTGCACGGCTTGGAGAAACCCTTCAGTTCTTCGAGGGTGGCGGCAACAGCCTTGTCGATACCGCGCTTCAGGTCCATCGGGTTCATGCCGGCGGCAACGAACTTCATGCCTTCGCGAACGATGGACTGAGCCAGCACGGTGGCGGTGGTGGTGCCGTCACCGGCGATGTCGGAGGTCTTGGAAGCAACTTCCTTGACCATCTGGGCGCCCATGTTGGCGAACTTGTCCTTCAGTTCGATTTCCTTGGCGACGGAAACGCCGTCCTTGGTGACCGTCGGGCCGCCGTACGAACGCTCGAGCACGACATTGCGGCCCTTGGGACCGAGGGTAACCTTGACTGCATCGGCCAGGACATTGATGCCTTCGACCATGCGGGCGCGGGCGGAATCACCGAATTTGACTTCTTTAGCTGCCATTTAATAGCTCCTGAATTTTGATCATTTT
>PHCF01000038.1:0-17236 GCA_002842145.1 Betaproteobacteria bacterium HGW-Betaproteobacteria-6
AACCGGCCAGTTGACCGGCATCACGCAGCGAATCTTTCCGACGGTGCTCCGCGATATGCTGGCGAGTCGAGCCTTGCTTGCCGCAGATGTTGTCCGCCTTTGGCGTCTTGTTCGTTGCGGCAGGCTGCTGGTGGTCGACAACGACTTGCTCGTAGGCATCAATGCATTGCTTGATGTCGCATGGCGCGAGGTCGAAGGGCCGGATGCACCGCTTCCGACAAAGTTGGTGACCTATCGCGAGGCAGCGGAGTCGATACCGGGCCGGCGTTCAGCGAGGCCAGCTGCGGCCGCGACCAGCGATGGTGATGTGGTGCCTATGCGCCGCATCGTGATGGCCAGTGCGTTTACTCTGGGGCCGGTGCATTTGAGCGATCTGATGACATTCCGTAAGTGTGTATGCGCCAGCTCCCAGGAGCGGGAATTCCTCCAGGCGGTGCGTCAGTTCTTTCCCAGCTTGCGTGCCTACCCTAATGTGCCGCTCCGCAATTTCATGGATGTCGATAGCTTCGTGCTTCGTCTGTCAGAGCGACACCGTCGCTATTCGAGGGCGGCGCAAGTCGACGTTCTGCTGTGCACCGAGGATGAGGACCCGGTGGCGGGATTCGAACTGGATTCGGTGCTGCATGATGACGATGAGGTCCGCGAGCGGGATCAACTGAAGGACGAGTTGTTCTCACTGGCTGCGATTCCGTTGCTCCGCATTCGCGCCGACGACACGGCAAACGTACGTGCCGAGGACTTCTACGATCTGCTGGTGGCCGACAGTGAGACCCTGGACAGGTTGCGCCCGCGTCGCCTGCGGCCGCGACGAACCCATGACATGCTTGTTCCCGCCGAGGTCCAGGTGCGCCGATCCGCAGCCAAGGCGCATTGCTGAAAAGGCAGGTCATGCGAACTCCCACTCGGTGAACGCGATTCGTTTGCTGTCGAGAATCCCCGGTGGCCGGTGCGATGGAGATCGTTTCGGGGGCGCATAGCGAGCATGGTGAGGTCATCGTTAGCGATTACGAAAAGGCGATCCAAGTGCGGACGGCGTTCCGCACCGAGATCAAATGAGGCGCGCTTCGCTATGCCCGCTCATTGTGCAGGAAGCCTGTCTAGCTGTGCCGGTCAGTTGCAAGCAGTGGGTAAATCGGGGACGTGGGCATTCCAGGAAAAGTATTGCGAGGCGTTGATGCAGACAAATGTTCTTGTTTATGCGCCGGACACCACAGATTTGAAACGCTTTGCATTCTTCATTCTTGTTTCAGGAGATTTTATTCTGGCCGAGGTGTTCACAAGTTGCTTGAAAGAATGCGGGGCGTTGGCCGGTTGGTACAACGCCCCGAGGTATATCGAGAACCATTAATTTTTGGCCTACCGTATTGTTGGCGGCGTGTCGGCATGGTGCCGAACCGCGATTTTGCCCGCGTTGAAACGCTAAGCCAGTTACAACGCTTCAACCGTTTTCCCGGCGCGCAGATGGCAAACGCATTTGTTTTTCGGTTACCGTAACAGTGACCGTCCAGTCAAGGGCTGGCTCATGATGCGCCGTCCGGCAGCTCGAAAATCGGCAGGCCGTCGATCACGCCTGCATCGCTGTCGAACTTGAGCCAGACGATTCCGGCTTGCTCGGCGATCTCGAAGATCCCGGCCAAATCGGATTCGGCCGGGATCCGGTAACGCGGTGCGCCGACATAGAGGATGCCGCCGCAGTCAGTCGGATAGGCGTTGACCGACAACTCGTCATTGGCCAGTTTCAGACGGGTACTCGAACTCAGGTGCGAGAGCGACAACGCGGCCAGGGGTTCGATATGCGCTTTCAGGGCAGCTACGGCGGGTGTTTCCATCCGATCTCCTTCCATTTGATGGGGCGTCGGCGTGGTTTTCAAGCGCGGGCCAGTCTGGTCGCGATACATCATTCCGCAGTTGCTGCAACGGAACCAGCGCAGTTGTCCGAGCGTACTCAGGGGCAAGCCGTCACCGGTGCAGAATGGGCAGTGGGAAGATGGTGCAGCAGACATAGTCGATCACCCTTTTGCACGAAAAAAAAGCTGGTCCGCCTGGTTGCATTGACAATGCTGTACGAGGTCGGACATGGCAAGGATCGGTGGCACGACGCTAGACCAGGCCGCGTTCGGCGAATGATAGAACTTGGTCGCCGGCGACGATGAAATGATCGATGAGCCGCACGTCCACCAGATTCAGGGCTGCTTTCAAGGTCTGTGTCAGCAACTCATCAGCCCGCGAGGGCTCGGCTTCGCCCGACGGGTGGTTGTGGGCGACGGCAAGTGCCGCGGCGTTTCGGGTTAACGCGCCCTTGACCACTTCCCGGGGATAGACCGATGTCTGGGTCAGTGTTCCCCGGAACAGTTCTTCAACTTCGATCAGGCGATGCTGGGTGTTCAGGTAGAGCACCAGAAAGACCTCGTGGTGCAGGCCCGCGCAATGCAGGCGTAGCCAGTCGCGCAGAACCTGCGGCGAATTCATCAACGGACCATGACGCATCTGCTCGCACAAGTCACGCAGCAGTAGTTCGCGCGCCACATCCAGGCGATGGGCCAGCACGGTATCGGCGCTGTTACTCATATCCAAGGCGGCGACGGCCTCGCTGACTTGCAAGGGGCTGGCATTCGATGCGCAAACCGTGGGCGCGAGCAATTCGCTGACGAGATCGGCGCGGGACAGGACGGACATATTCATGGCGTTCTCCTCTATAAAATAGGAAAAGCGGGAACGCCGATCCCAACGGGAACGAGGTTCCCGCTTGGGATGAGGGTGCTGACGACGGTAAGAAAACCCGCCGAAACGACGAATGGGACAGGTATCGACTGCGACGCCGGCCGGACGCCGGGCACCATTCCACGATGGCGTGCATGTAGGCAAAACAGTGTCTGCCATCGAGGGGGAGGGCTGCAATGGGGGGGCGGTGGCGCCATGCGCAAGCGGTCGGCTTGCGGCTGGCTTGCGCGTGGCATTAAGGCCGTGGTGCTCTTTCCGTTGTCGCCAATTCGCCACCGGCGGCAATTCAATCGGCCAACAAACATGGCGAGGCCGATTTTCCTCGGGGGGCTCCCTGGCGATCAATCGGAGAGAGCTTCCCCCATGAATTCCCTTCTTCTGTATCAGCGGAAGACGCGCGGCTCGATCGTTGCGCCGCACATGAAGGCCAGGTAGGCACCGGCTTGGCCGATGTCCCGGAAACAGGCGACGACTTCTTCGCGCCGAAGTACGTCCCAGGGACTTTCGGCATTGGCTGATGGCTTGATGCTCAAGTCGGCTTCACGGTAAGCGCCATGGCGGTACAGGAAGTCGCCGGAGGTCCAGTCCACGATGGCGAGAAGGTGGGCGCACAGAATGGCGGAGCCGCCATGTGCTCCCGGTTCGATCAGGAGGGGAACTCTCAAGGGGCCGAGCGAGCGGCCGATCTGGCCGACCACATCGTGCTCTTCCAGCCAGGGTTCGCCGCTGTTCGTGTCGCCCAGGATCAGGCGGACCTTTCTTTCGCCGCTGCGGCAGAACTCCAGGACCTTGGCGGCCTCGGCATCGGTACCGGGATCGAAGTAGGTCGTGCGCGTCAGTGGCGATTGGCTCCAGGCGGCGACGGCATTGCGGTACTTGTCGTAGCCGGCGAGGGTGGCATAGTCCTCATCCGCGAAGGCGAGGTCGGCGCGGTCCAGTTTGTGGGCGATCAAGTTGGCATGGTCGCGGGCGTTGGCAAAGCCGAAGCAGGTGTAGCCCTCGCCGCAATCGATGACATAGAGCTGCTGTACGGCATTGATGCTGATCTTGTTCATCTCTGGTTCCTTTCGAAATGGCGTGCAACCCGTCCCCACGGGGGGATGGCTTGCCGGGCCGGATACCGCTGGCGTGCTGTTGCGCGGCAATTCAGGCGGTTTGCGCAGCTAGCGGCTGGAAGATTTCCTCAAGGACCAGGTCAACGGCGACGACGATCTGGTCGGAGATCAGGCGATCCAGCTTCAGCATCAGGGCGTCCGCGTGCTCCTGGTTATCCGGGGGTAGCGACGGACGCAGTTTCTTGACCTCTTGTCTGATTAGGCGAAGCTCTTGGACGATGGCGCGGTTGGCGTGGTCTTCGAGGGCATTCAGGATGGCGGTGATGGTGATCATCGATGGCTTCCTTTCATGGCTAGAAACGGGGATGGACATGCCGATACTTACCGCCGGACGATGGCAGCGAAAACGGGGCGGCAATGCGGAATCCGGGACGTGCGAGAGCGCCTTGGCGGCGGATCGGCACGCACGGGTGGCGAGCGAGTGCTGCACGCACCGCGCACTGCAGCGCGGGCGTGGGCGATCGGCAATCCGGATGCGACGGCGGAGCCATCGCAATGCAAACCGGAACGGTGTGAGTCGGCTACTTTTGGGGTCAGGCGGCCATGCGCGACGCCTTGGCGCCGGCTGAGGTCTGGGTTTCGGTGGAAACAGGTGACGCATCGGGCGCCGGCGAGGGCGTCTGCGCCGTCGCGAACGGAGTTTTCCGAATCAGGCGGTGACCCTGGTTTGTCGCGGGATTCTTGCCAACCTCGGGCAGGCATTCAACGGCCAGGTCGCTACTCTGGGAGCACATCTTCTGCAGGCTATGCAACGGCCGGAGGAACAGCTCGATGCACAGCCAGCGGACGAATTGACCGATCCGCTTGTTGCGCGCCTGGCGGGCCTTGTGCTGGCGCAAGGATTCCTTGCAGCACAAGTAGAGCGCCAGATGGCTGCGCTTCATTTCCGGATCGGACTCCAACTGGACCAGGATTTCGCCGGCGATGGCCGGATTTCGGCCAACGCGCTGGTAGAAGCCGACCCAGGCACGCTCTTCCTCGGACTCGAGGCTGGTGCGCCGGGGGCGAGAACGGGATTTCTCTATGGACATGGTATTTTCTCCAAAGACGAACGGAGGGAAGACCTGTCCCCGGTCGGGGAGGCGGTGGACTCCCCGGGGTTGCACGGATGTGCGGCGCTGCTAAGCTGAACGCTCACCCATGAAAGGTGCCCACACATGCTGCGTGCAGGCAATACCCTACGGTTCACGCCCGGCGAAATCGAGGACTTCCGAAAACTCGGACTCGACTTCGACGGGACGCGAACACCGGACGATATCGAACAGGTATTGGCTCAATGGACCAATACCTTGAACGAAGAACGACCCGATCTACTGGAAAAGATCACCGCGGAACTGGCAAAGGCCAAAGGCATCCCGCTACCCGCATGCTTGACGCGGGTACGCTGATACGGCCTTGCTGTTCTCCTCGGCAATCCCGATCCAGCGGTCGGCGATCTGGTCCAGATAGACCAGGTCGTCGACTGCGATCTGGCCCGACTCTCGCAAGCGGGCGATTACTTCCTTGACCAAGTGTGGATCGTCCTTGGCCAGTTGGATCACAGTGGCGGCAATGCGCCGGCGGTAGAGGCTGATCGGCATGATCAGGCCCCCAGCGTCTGAGGCTCGGAAGCGCTGCCGGCACGTCCGGAGACGATGGGCAGCGGCTTCAACAATGCCGGCACGGCCAAAATGCGCGGTGCGGGCCGGACATGTCCGGAACCGCCCAGCAGCACGGCGACCGGGCGCAGCTGTCTGATTACAGGAATTGCGAACATGGTGCTCTCCTTCAGAAATGAAAGGGAACACCCGTCCCTGGCAGGGAACTTGGGGTTCCCCGTTCGGGATGCTCGGCCGCAAGGCTGAGCGACTCAGCATTTGCCGGCGGGCAAATGCGGGATGAAGGCCCACGGTTCTTGCCAACGGGCCTGCGTTTGATGCCGATGCTCAGAAGGCCGAGCGTCGGGAAAAATCACTCAGCCATGAAATGGCCGATCCGACCAGAGTCGGGTACTCGAAAGGCAGGTAACGACTGCGACGCCAGCGAGGCTGGACTTCAGGGCAACCGAGGCCGCCGGTGAAGGCTGTGTGGACACGATGTCCACAGAAAGCATGGATAGTATTGCGCGCCACTGGTCCGAGATTCAAGTATTTGTTTGGGCTTGCCACCCGTAAGCAACGCAGTTCGCGGGGGCAATGCATTGTGGTCTGGAATTGTTGTCGTGGAATGCCAGTGTTTTGATCTCCCGCTACGGTGGAGACCATCCATTCAAGCAATGGCTGATATGGAGTAATTCAAACTGCGGCAATGACATCTAGTTTACCGTGGTCACTGAATATTTTGGCTTATCCATTCGTCTGTGTTCTCCGATTCAAGTAACCGATACGCCAATCTGCAAGTAGATTTAGAGAACGGAATACGTGAAAGTGCCTCCATTGGAGGAGGCGGTTCCATCTAATACCGATAGAGCAAAAAAAAGCCGGCCCGAAGACCGGCTAAAGTCCAATCCAGTGGAGGAAAGGAGGAGACGCCTTAATGGTGCCAATGAAATTGCTGCTGTGCAACATTTTTTTATGTGAAATCCCATAAGCCCATTCCTGATGCCTGGCGAGTAGATAAATCAGGCTGAATCCGGGGTTTTTCGGCGCCGCTGCTCAAGCCATCGGCATTCGATATCGACGTAAACCGTGATCTGAAGGCCATTTGCCTCTTCTTTGACGCTCATTTGCCACACGCAAGGGCCGGCAATTTCTGGCGATTTTGCTGAGGCGCGTTCTATTCTCCGGCGGTGCGCAGAAAATGTCTTCGGAGGTTTGGCGTGCTGTTTTTTTGCGGCGCCATATAAAGGAGAAGATGTGGTGCGATCTTGGAACACTGATTTTGCGAGCGCTGGTAAACCAGTTTGTGTGAATTCGGTACCATTGATTGGCTTGGCTTTACAGATAAGCAATTGAGGTAATTCAAAATAAAGCGGCAACAAATTTTAATGTTTTGGCCCGTCGATCCGTATGACCGTGGCCACTAGCCAATACCTGGATGTCGACTGCCTGCAGGTCGGTCATTTCGTCTCCATTGACCTTGGCTGGACCAAACATCCCTTTCCCTTGAATAGCTTCAAGATAAATTCTCCTGAGCAGATCGCGACTATCCGCTCGCTGGGGATCAAGCGGATACGCTTTGATCCAGAGCGCAGTGATCTGAGGAGCCGAAATGTCATATTGTCGGCCGCGTCGTTACAGTCTTCAACGATCGACTCGGGCTCAGCCCCCGATCCGGCGACTGTTCAACGACGACAATTACTCGCTCAGCAGCGGGCTAGTCTGCAATTGTGCGAAAGGCAGTTTGGAAATGCCGTCAATGCCTATCGCCAACTAGTCCAATCGATGCGCACATCTCCTTCATCTGCTCGTGAGGCGGCAGAGAGTCTGGCGGAATATTTGGTCGGGCAGTTAAGTGGTGATCAGGAAACCTGTATCCGCTTGCTCTCCGAGAAGGTTGGGGAGCGCCCATCACTTCACGCAATCAACGTCGCCATTTTATCGCTGCTGCTAGGCAAATTCTGTGGTTGTGATCAATTTGTCATGAAGGAAATTTGCGTTGCTGCGTTGCTGCATGACTGCGGCAAGTTCGACTTACCCGACCGCTTGCGCCACCAGCAGCAGTTCCAGTCTTCGTCTGAGCAGCGATTGTTTGAGGAGCATGTTAAGTATGGTGTTTCCTTGGCACGGCGTATGGGGGTTTCACCTGGAGCGATGCTGATTATCGGTCAGCATCATGAATGTGCCGATGGCACCGGATACCCGGCGCACATCAAAAATGACAGTCTGTTGCCAGGTTCCCGCATTGTCGGACTGGTTAATCGATTTGATAATCTTTGCAACCCGAGTAATCCGACCTTGGCGATGACGCCTCATGAGGCGCTGGCGCAACTTTTTGCACAGGCCAAAGCCAAGTTCGATGTTGGCGTTCTGAATGCCTTTGTCCGGATGATGGGCGTCTATCCACCGGGGTCCTTCGTGCAACTCGATGACGAGCGATATGCCCTGGTAGTTTCAGTCAATTCTTCGCGCCCGCTAAAGCCTCGGATCATGGTCCACGATGCCGGTATTTTGCCCGAAGATGCCTTGGTCATCGATCTCGAGCGCGAGCCTACGCTCGGCATACGGCGCAGCTTAAAACCACTGCAGTTACCTAGAGCAAGCGTCGATTATTTGTCGCCGCGCCAACGAGTCAGTTACTTCTTTGAAGATGCCGAGTGCACTGACGAGAAAGGATTAGTGTTATGAATATTCCAAAGGGATGGACGCTTATTCTTGACAGCTTGCTCGAATCGGTCCTGATTGTGGATGGCAGCGATCTGCGGATTCGGTATGTCAATACTGCGGCTTGTCGCCTCCTTCGGATGGATGTTGATGACCTCGTAAATCGATATGTGGTCGATCTGGCGGCAACCCCGGAAGATCAATTTTATTGGGAAGATATAGCTGTTGGATTCTCCGGTGGCATCCTCTCAGAGACAATTTTTCTCCGCGGTGATGGCAGCCCGGTGAAGGTTGATCGCAAGGTCAGCCGAGTTGTACTCGATATGGATCGAGCGTATTACGTGGTCGGCATCATTGAT
Source organism: Betaproteobacteria bacterium HGW-Betaproteobacteria-6 (assembly GCA_002842145.1). Taxonomy (GTDB): domain Bacteria; phylum Pseudomonadota; class Gammaproteobacteria; order Burkholderiales; family Rhodocyclaceae; genus Azonexus. The sequence continues at coordinate 8,437 of PHCF01000038.1, forward strand.
CAAAGCGACCAGTTGCGGGTGGAGGACGAGTTGGAAAAGCTTGTGGCCGAGTTACGAGCGACGCTTGAGTCTTCAGCCGACGGTATTTTGGTCGTCGATCTGCAGAACAATATCCGGAGCTATAACCAGCGCTTCGCCGATCTATGGGACCTGCCGCGGGAATTGAGGTCACAACAGGATGACCAGTGGGTGTTTGGTTGGCTTCTCGACCAAGTCCTCGAGCCGGAACACTATACCACTCGACTGCGATGTCTGGCGGATTCGCCGTTGCTGGAGTCTTCCGAGGTTATCATGCTGCGTACAGGACGCATCCTCGAGCGGGTTTCGATGCCTCAGTATGCGCGAGGCCGACCGATTGGTCGGGTCTTTTCCTTCCGTGACATCAGTGTTCGTCTCGCTGACGAGTCGCGCCTGCGTCTGGCGGCAAAGGTCTTTGCATCCAGCCTGGATTCCATCCTGCTGACCGACGAAGCACACCGGATTGTTGCTGCCAATCCGCAATCCGAGATGCTTACCGGCTATAGCGAAGCCGAGTTGGTCGGTCGACCAACGGCAGATTTCTTCGAAAATCCTGATGAACCGGGGTTGGCCCCGCGAATACAGCGTCATTTGCTCAAAGAGGGTCACTGGCAGGGCGAACTCTGGCAACGAAAGAAAGATGGAAGCAGCCTGCCAGGACTCGCCTCGTTTGTAAGAGTTCTCGATGACGAGGGTCAGTCGCCGCAATATATAGTCTTTTTTAAGGATTTGACGGAACAGCTTGCTGCCAAGAGGCGAATCGAGGAACTGGCCTATAACGACAGCCTGACCGGGCTACCGAACCGGGCCCTACTTGGGGAACGCATCGAATTCGCGCTCAACTGGTCCAGTCGGGAAAGCAAGTCCTTTGCCGTGTTGTTTCTCGATCTGGATCGCTTCAAGCAGATCAACGACTCTCTGGGCCACGCTTTTGGCGACCGGGTCCTCATCCAGGTGGCTGATCGCATTCAAGGTTGTCTACGGCAAACCGATACGGCTGCTCGTCTGGGGGGAGATGAGTTCCTGATTCTGTTGCATGATGTTGATGAGCATGGTGCAGAACATTCGGCGGGGCGCATCATTTCTGCCGTGGCCGACAGCTATGCCCTGGACGGCATGACCTTCACCTTGACCGCCAGTATCGGCATTGCACTCTATCCAACTGACGGCGTTACCGCTGACGACCTGATCAAGAATGCGGATACCGCCATGTATCGAGTCAAGGAGCGCGGTCGTTCTGGATTCCGCTTCTACCAGTCGCAGATGAATGTGGATTTTCTGGCGCGTATGAAACTGGACCAGGCCATGCGTGAGGCGCTTGAGAAGAAACGATTTCGCCTGGAATACCAGCCTCGCATCGATATGTTTAGTAATCAGATTATCGGTGCTGAAGCTCTGGCCAGATGGCATGATCCGGAACTCGGGGAAGTCCCGCCAGGCCGTTTCATTCCGGTAGCCGAAGACAGTGGTTTCATTTCAGCCTTGGGCGCGTGGGTCCTACGTGAGGCCATCAGGCAGGCCGCGGAGTGGCGAACAGCAGGTGTCAGCATCGTCGTTGCCATCAACGTCTCCGCATTGCAGTTTCAGAATCAGGATTTTGTCAGCATTGTCGCCAATGCGCTGGCTGAAACGGGATTGCCGCCAAGTTCGTTGGAGTTGGAACTGACGGAATCGATATTGATCAACGATGCCGAGGAGGCTTTGCAGCGATTGAGGGAGCTTGCCCATTTGGGTGTGCAGTTGTCGATCGATGACTTTGGGACTGGCTACTCCAGTCTCATGTATCTCAAGCGCTTTCCCATTCACAAGCTCAAGATCGACCGTTCTTTCGTGGATGGCTTGCCCGATGACGACAGCGATACCGCGATTGTTACGGCGATCATTAACCTCGGTCGGGCGCTGCATCTGGAAATCGTGGCGGAGGGTGTGGAAACCGAGGCGCATCGCGCATTTTTGCAGGCTGCAGGGTGCGACCAATTTCAGGGCTTTTTGGTGGCACCCGGTCTGGCGCCGGATGCATTGGTAGCGCTTATCGATGTTCATCGTCGCATGCCGCCAGGTAGACCTACGGTAAGTTCTTTATTTCAGTAATCCAGAAGCTTTGCTTCTGGAGTTATCCAGCATGGGCGTTTCTTCAACCGAATCTGCTTGTCGGCGCTACTTGTTTTCTTGGCCGAATGTCGCGAATGTATATATGGCCTTGGCTATTGAAGCGGTGATTGCGTTTTTTCTCCTTCCACTCAATTCGAATGGAAAAGCGCTTCTGCGGAAGTGGCGCCTATGCCAATTGAACGATGAAATATTGCTGAAGAGACGGCATGCGTTTGGCTGGCAAATTTCAAATGCGTTGAACGGTGAGATGATCCTAACTGAGTGCCGCATTATTGGCGAAGTGCAGTAGGTTGTTCTTAAATGAGCGCTATTTCAAACATGGAATCTTCACTTCTAATCTCTTTGGTTATCGTGCTGGCCCTTACGAATATTGGTGGTGCCATATTGGTAATAGGCAAGTTTCGTCGAGCCAAGGACGAAATGCGAATCAGTGCGGAGTTTTTTCAAAGCGTGCAAATTCGTTGGTTACTCCGAATCGGAATTACTCGGCATGTCCTACCACGACATCACCTTTCCTGACGATCTTGAGGCGAATGTCCAGGGGCGCCAACGTTTGCTGGCTGGCGAAATGCCGACTTTTCGTCTGGAAAAGCGTTACGTGCGTAAGGATGGGCAGGTGGTATGGGCGGTCATGGTGGTATCGCAGATCTTGGACAAGAGTGGATCAGTCATTTACACCGTTGGACAGATGCTCGATATTGATACCCTTAAGCGCGTAGAACAGAGTTTGCGGATCAGCCAGGCTGGTTTGGCCAATGCCCAGCGAATTAGCAGAATTGGTGACTGGGAATGGAATATCAGGGACGATTCCGTTGCGTGGTCGGATGAAATATGCCACCTTTTTGGGATTGATCGTTCTCTTAACCCAAAGACTTACCAAGAGGTGCTTGCATGGGTATACCCTGACGAGCGCCCATTGGTTGAAGATGCAATCTATGTTGCATTGCATGATTTTAAAATGTTCACCATCGATTTTCGAATAGGCCATCCAACGGACGGTAGCCAACGTTTTGTTTGCCTCCGCGGTGAAGTCATTGTTGATGGTGCAGGAAAGCCGGAACGAATCCGTGGAACATTGCAGGACATTACTGAACGCAAGCAAACGGAATTGGCATTGGTCGAGTCACGTCAGTTGCTGAGAGAATTATCAAGACACCAAAAAACGCTGATCGAGGAAGAGCGCAAACACATTGCCCGTGAAATCCATGATGAGCTTGGTCAGCGCCTGACGGCACTCAAAATGGATATTTCGCTGCTCCGTCTGCGTTTTGGGAATGACCCGCTGTTACTGGAGAAGCTGGAGGAAATGCGGGCGCTTACCGAGGGAACCATCAGCGTCGTCCGTCATGTTGCCAGTGACCTCCGGCCGTCTGCTCTGGATTTGGGCTTGGTCCCCGCCATCGAGTGGCTCGCCCAAGACTTGGAGTCGCATTCGGATATTTGTTGTCGTCTGGATTTGGGAAATGAAGAAATCTCGATGAAGGATACTCAAGCGACTGTTGTATTCCGGGTCGTTCAGGAGTCATTGACCAATGTGGCGCGTCACGCCAAGGCTAGCGAAGTTGTCATCACGCTCAGAAATGGCAACGGTCAACTCCAACTGCAGATTCAAGACGATGGCTGCGGCTTTGACCCGGCCGCCTTGATCCAGCCGCGGGGATTTGGGCTGTTCGGTATGCGGGAACGGACTCTCGGCCTGGGCGGGAAGCTTCAAATTGATAGTGCGCCGACTCGAGGGACAACGGTATCGATTGAGCTTCCCTTTCCAATGGAGGCTAAGGAGTGATCAGGGTCATCATTGCCGACGACCATGCCATCATGCGCGGCGGACTGAAACAGATCATTGCGACGACTATCGATATCGTGGTTGTTGGCGAAGCGACGACGGGTCAGGAGGTTCTGGATCGTTTGAGAGAGTTACAGGTCGACCTGGTATTGCTTGATATAGCGATGCCAGATACACAGGGAGTCGACCTGATCCGGCGTATTAAGGCTCGGTGGCCAGCCCAACCGATTCTTATCCTGTCCATGCATAACGAAGGCCAAATTGTCGCCCTAGCGCTCAAAGCAGGTGCTCGCGGTTACGTAACCAAAGATAGTGAACCGGAGGTCTTGATAGCCGGGATTCGCAAAATTGCGGAAGGCGGGAAGTTCATGGATCCTGCCTTGGTCGACGTCATGTTGTTTGACGTCATTAGCGGTATAGCTCAGCCACGCCAAGCTCTTTCCGGGCGGGAACTTCAGGTCCTGGAGGGTATTTGCGCTGGGCAGTCGCTCGGGCAAATTGCCGAAGAACTTCATCTGAGTCCCAAAACAGTCAGTACTCACAAGATGCGCCTGATGGAAAAGCTGAGTATCGACAACAATACTGATTTGATGCGCTACGCCATTCGTCACGGCCTGGCTGCTGGTTGATATGAGGCTGCATTTGCTGAAGAGCAAATATTGGCAGACCTAGGGTAAATCTTTGCCAAACACATGACCAACTTGTGTTTGCGTTGGCTGGGATTTTCCCTAATAAATTCAGGAAAATCTGACATACACCAAAATCAATGATGGTTATCTTTAATCCTTAAGCTAGAGATTCTTTAGCTATGGGGGACGAGGCGTTTACAAGACCTCGCTACTTGATAACCGCAAGGTCAAGCAATCCAATGTCTGGATGGGCGACCACACCAACTGAGAAGCTCGTGAAAATAAATCTGCCCGTCACGCAGAACGAAGTCGCTTATCCAAAAGGTCGATACCTCGTTTCCAAGACCGATCTCAAAGGCGTCATCACGCATGCCAACGACGCATTTGTGGAGATCAGCGGCTATAGCCGCCAGGAGTTGATCGGTAACTCGCACAATATGGTGCGTCACCCGGACATGCCACCAGAGGCTTTTGCGGATCTCTGGCGGACGGTCAAGAGCGGCTTGCCGTGGCACGGGGTCGTCAAAAACCGCTGCAAAAATGGCGATTACTATTGGGTCAAGGCCTTTGTCGTTCCGGTGCGCAAGAGCGGTCAGACAGTCGGTTACATGTCCGTTCGTACCGAACCTGCCCGGGAAATGGTCAGTGAGGCTGAAGGCTTGTACCGTCTGGTTCGCGAAAAAAAGGCCAAGCTGCCGACGGTCAATCCTGGGTTGTTGGGGCGCTTTTCTTTCAGTACTCGGTTATGGAGCATCATGGGGGGCATGGCCACGTTGACGGCCGGTATCACCGTGGCGTCATTTGCCAGCGAACTGACATCGGAAAGGACTCTGTTCGTCGGGGTGGCTGCCTTGATCTCCACCTTGATCGCAATCTCGGTCGGCGTCTATCTTTCAATCAAGATCGATCGGCCGCTTTCCACGGTCGCAGAGTTTTTTGACCAGATAGCGGAAGGCAATCTGACCAACGATGTTGATGTCTCCAGCCGGGATGAAACAGGATTTCTGTTCTGCCAATTGGGCGGGATGCAGGTGCACCTCCTCGCCATGCTTGACGATATCTCGAGCGCGGCGTCTGCGATCGAGACCCGCTGCCAGAATCTCAATCAGCAGATGGGGCAGGTCAATGAACAGTCCACCCTGCAATTTGATAGTGCCAAGAGTGTGGCCGCCGCCACCGAAGAACTGAGCGTCTCCGTTCGGGAAGTTGCCAACAGCGCAGGCGACACGACAGGTGCAGCGCAGCGGGCTCAGCAACTGATCAAATCGGGGAATGACAGAATCAGGGAAACGGTGCAGATGACCACGCGTGTCGTCGATGCCGTGGAGCGCTCGAGTTCGACGATCAATACCCTATCAGCTGCCATTCACAAGATTGGTAGCATTACCCAGGTGATTACCGACATTGCCGGGCAAACCAATCTCCTGGCGCTCAATGCCGCCATTGAAGCAGCCCGCGCCGGTGAGCAGGGGCGAGGCTTTGCCGTCGTCGCCGACGAGGTGCGGACGCTGGCCGAGCGAACCTCGACGAGTACGCGCGATATCGCCGCTACCATTGCCGAGATTCAGAGCGTGACGCTTGAGGCGGTCGATGCCATGGCCTTGGCCCGTAAGGAAGTGGAGGCCACCACGACCTCCCTGCAAAGCAGTGCCGAGAGCCTGGATGGCGTAACGCAGGCCGCCGACGAGGTGGCTGAGATGGCGCAAAGCATCTCAGCGGCGACCGTCGAACAAACCCAGGCCAGCGAAGAAGTCGCCCAGAACATGGAGCGGATTACGCAACTGATCGAGGGCAACCTGGAAGCTGCCCTGCAAGCCAAACTGGCCTCCAATGAATTGCTCGAGACGTCGGGCAGCTTGAAAGCCTTGATCGGCGAATTCCAGATTCACAAAAGGTGAAGAGGCGAACAATCGCTCACCCCAGGTTGACCATGGGGTACCACCTATTAAATAAACACCAAGAGAAAGTAGCATGCGAAACATTCCGATATTCAGTTCTGAGAAGCACAAATTCATTCTGTTGAACGAGAGCGAGCCAGGTGAGGAAGACGGTGTCCGCTCCAACCAGTATCTGATCGTTCATGAGGACAATGGGGTCTTGCTCGATCCAGGTGGCTTCGGTGTCATGCCACGGGTGCTCTCTGAGTTGCTGAACTATGTCAGTCCGGACAAGCTGAAGGCGATCATGCTCTCGCATCAGGATCCGGATATCGTCGGCGGGATTGCAACCTGGCTCGAAATCACCGATGCGCCTGTTTACGTGTCGAGTATCTGGATGCGCTTTCTCCCCCATTACGGGGTTTCGTCCATGCAACGTTTTGTTGGTGTGCCGGACGAAGGGATGAACTGCCAGTTGATGCCGGATTTCGAGTTGAAATTGATGCCTGCCCATTTCCTGCATTCGGAAGGGCAGATCAATGTCTATGATCCGATCGCCAAGGTTTTATTTACTGGCGATATCGGTGCGGCCATGATGCCGGACGGTGAAGACTATCCCTACGTTGATGATTTTACTGCCCATTTGCCTTATATCGAGGGCTTTCATCGTCGTTACATGTGTTCCAACCGTGCGGCTCGTTTCTGGGTCGAAGCAGTGTCCCAATTGGACATTGACTTCATTGCCCCGCAGCATGGCCCCGTTTATCGTGGCTCCGCTGTTCCTGCGTTCCTCGACTGGTTCAGAAAACTGGAGTGCGGCGTCGACCTGATGGTGGGGGCAGGTCGATTCCAGCAGGGGGTTTGAGGATGACGAGCATCGCGCGACTTCATCCCGAACGCCAGGCGGAAATGCGCCAAAAGGTTCTTGAGCGGTTTACCGCCTTATTCGAGAACCAGACCAGGACCCGGCTTTTTGCGGCAAGCGTTAGCGAATTGACCCAGAGCACCCATGCGGAGCTGCTTGCCGGGCTTAAAGAGTCTATCGCGCGGGTCGCTTCTGTAAAACTCGATCAGGTCGAGCGGGACGAGATCACGACCAGTCTTAATCAGGCCGTTGCCCGCTGTATCAGGCTCGACAAAACCCTGGACCTTCTGGTCGGGGAGCGGCGGCGTCAGTGGCTGCGCAATGCCAATGATCTGCAGCAGGTCATGCTTGAGTTCAACCGGATGACCAAGGATCTGGCTGGCACCTTGATCGAGAAAGACCTTCTCGAACGGCAAAGCCGGGTTCTCGAAACCATCGTCCTCTCCCACGAAAAGGTTACCCAGTGGAAAGCCTTTGTCCAGGAAGTATTGCTGGGATTTCATGCCTTCTTTCCATTCGATGTTTTCTTTATTGCCTTTGCCGAAGACAACGTCCTGTCGCTCTACATCTACTACATGGGCGATTACCCGGAAGAGGTAAAAAGGGGCGCACGGGAAAATCTGGCGCGCGACATGATCGGACACCTAAGCCTGCCGACTGATGTGCCATTGGATATTGAAGAGTTTCAGGTCATCCATAATAAGGGCAGGGTGCATGGGGATATCGAGAATATCCACATGATCACGGTACCTGTTCCCGACCTTGATACTTCAAATCTGGCTGGTCTCCTCGGTATCGCCTATGCGTCAACCGACGGCCTGACCGCTCAGGAAAGCAGTGTCATCCATTCGATTCTGGCGGTGATGGTAATGGTGGTGGGGTCCAGTAAGGCCCTCAGCCGAACACTGTCGGAACTTGAATATTATTCGACGCACGACCCGCTAACAGGTCTACATAACCGGCGTTACTTCAATGACATTCTTGATTACGAAATAGGCCGTTCGGAGCGGCATCAGCATGAGTTTTCCATCCTCATGCTGGATCTGGACGACTTCAAGGACGTCAATGACACCTATGGCCACCCGTGTGGCGACAGCGTCTTGCGGCAGGTGGCTGAGACCATGCGATCAGTCATGCGCAAAGGCGATTTGGCAACCCGCATCGGTGGAGATGAGTTTGCGATTATTTTGGTCGAGACTGGTATCGAAGGGGCAATGATTGTCGCTGAGAAACTTCGAACTGAATTGCGGCAAATGACTTTCGAAGACGAGCAAGGCAAGCAGTTTCACATAACAACTTCAATTGGCGCCGTCAGCTATCCGGGTGATGCCAAAAGCATTTCAGACTTAATGGCTGGAGTAGACCTCGGTCTCTATCGAGCCAAGGAGTTAGGGAAGGATTCGATCGGCACATTGGAGTCGGTGAAAGATCGGCTTCACGCCGGTAGGTTGAACCGTGATTACGCTGAAACACTCCGCGCATCGCTGCGGGAGGGGCGCGTGATTCCGTACTA
>PHCF01000038.1:17303-57754 GCA_002842145.1 Betaproteobacteria bacterium HGW-Betaproteobacteria-6
CTGTTCATCAATCTCTCTGCCCAGGAGATTCAGGGGCGGGGTATTCTTGGCTATGCCGAGCAGCTCTGCACGGAGCTCGAGATTCCACCGAACATTATCGTTTTCGAGATACTTGAACGTGATGCCATCAGTGACATGACGCACATGAGAAAATTTCTCGGCGACTTGCGAAAAAAAGGATTCCTGTTCGCGCTCGATGACTTCGGTAGTGGCTACAACTCGTTCCACTATCTGCGCGAGTTGTCCTTCGATTACGTCAAGATCGATGGTGCGTTTGTAAAGAACATCGTCAAATCCAAGATCGATAGTACGCTGGTGCGCAACTTGACTCGCCTCTGCCAGGAGCTCGGCATTTTGACGATTGCGGAATTCGTCGAGTCAGAGGATATCTTGCTAGCTCTGCGGGAAATGGGAGTCGACTATGCACAAGGCTTTCATCTGGGAATTCCGGCATCGTCTTTGCCGTGATGAAAATGCAATTTCAAAAAGTCATGCGAATCCGCCCATTGCCAGTTCTGGTGCGGATCCCGGTTGTTTGGTTGCGTGGCGTATCAATGTGTTTGGAGCTCATACGGGTTCTCCGGTGAGCATGAAACATTGATCCTAGAACAATCCCAGGGTAAGGATGGCTGCCATTGTTGCCCCAAGGTCATTGCGCAATTCATGATCAATTGAGGCGATAGTTGTCGGCGCCAAAATTTGATCCTTTGTCTGGGCATGGGGGCAAATGATCAAGGGCGGGGCGATGGCTTCCAACCGCCATCCCATCGCGATACGCCCGATTTGGCGTGCTGTATTTTGTCGATCGCTGCCTGCACAAATCAGCGTAGGGTATGCTGGGGAAAATGCCTGGTAGTTTCCAAAGGCCGGCGATGCTCAAGATGATTTCATCTTGAATGATGCGATCAAGGCCGCCAAGAAGACGATTGCGATAAGCAAGAAGCTCTGTTGGTAGGCGGTGAAAATGCCTGGTGGCAAAGTGCCATAGACGGATTCTCGCCATTCCACGAAGACAGCAGCAATGGCGATGCCGAGAACGCCACCAATTTGCCGCATATAGCTGATCACCATCGAGGATTGCCCTAAATGGTGCGGTTCGAGATGGCGCAACGTTGCCAGGCTCAGGGCGGGCAGGATAAGGCCCAAGCCAAGGCGGCCGATGATCGTCACGGCCACCAGTTCGGCGTAGGTGGTGCCGCCCCCGAGAATGGCGAAAAGCAGGAACGAGAGGCCGAAAAGCGCCAATCCGGCAGCGGTGATCCATTGTGGCGAATGCCGGTCGGCCAGATGGCCGGCGAAGGGGATGGTGATGGCAAGGGCGATGCCGGAAGGAAGCAGCGCCAGACCGGCAGCGGTGGCGGTAAACCCGAGTGCATTCTGCAGGAAGACGGGAATTAGATAGGTCGAAGCGTAGAGACCAAAACCGTAGGAGAAGGAAACGATCGTTCCCATGGTAAAGGTTCGGTGCCGGAAGAGCCCAAGGCTGATGATCGGTGACTTCGTGTTCCTCGCGTGATGAATGAAGTAAGCGATGGTTGATAAGCCCAATGCGCAGCTGAACCACGTCCATGGCGCCCCGGGGCCACTGTGCTGCAGGCTGGCAACGCCCTCGACCAGGGCCAGTGTGGCGACGCTGAGCAGGCTCAAGCCCAGCCAGTCGAATTGCCGGTGCTCTTGTTTCCTCGGTAGTGGCAGCAGATAGAGCCCGAGGACGGCAGCAGCGATGCAGAATGGCAGATTGATGAGAAAGATTGCCTGCCACCCGAAATGATCCAGCAACAGGCCGCCCAAGGCAGGTGCGACGGCCGGCGCCAGAACGATGCCGAAGCCGAGAAGGCCTGACGCCCTGCCTTGGGTGGCGGCAGGAAACAGCCTCATTACCGCCAGCGTGCCCAAGGGTTGGAGCATGCCGGCGGCGGCTCCCTGGAGGATGCGGGCGCCGACGACGAGCGCAAAACTGTCGGCAAAGCTTCCGGCAATACTGGTCAGCGTCAATGCTGCAATCGCCAACAGGAAGAGGCGACGAAAACCCAGTCGGTCAAGTAGCCACGGGGTGGGCAGCATGGCGACGGTCATCGCGGCCATAAAGCCGGTAATTGCCCACTGCACCTGATCCTGTCCGAGTCCGAAATGGCGGGTCAGCGCAGGAACGGCGACGCTGAAGCTGGTGGTCGACAGGACCCCGGCGATTGTTCCGAGTCCGACGACGAGAAGGACGAGCCATTTGAATCCCTCGCCATAGCGCAGGGACAGGCTATCAAACGTTTGGGCGCGGGGCAGGGATGGCATGTGGACAGATCAGTTGAGAGCGATCAATATATTAGCAATATAATCATTAGCATACTAATAAGTCCAATGCCGAAAAATCAACAGACGTTCGCCACTCTTTTGCATCGTGCTGCAGCCCTCTGGCGGACACAGTTGGATGAGCGTCTTCGGCCATGGAACATGACCCAGGCAACGTGGCGTACTTTGTGGGCGCTACGTATGTCGGAAGAGCGCTACAACCAAAGTAGCTTGGCGGCACGCTTGGGAATCGAAACGCCAACCCTGGTGCACATCATTGACCGAATGGAAACACTAGGCCTGCTGAGGCGAGAGGCCAGTGACCGCGACCGGCGCCAGAAGTACATCACGATTACCGAGAAGGGCCTGGCGCTGGCCACCGAGATTGAGGGTGAGGTCGTCGGCATGCGCGACGAGATGCTAGAAGGCCTCAGTGATGTCGAAATACAATCCGGCATAAGACTGTTCGAGCAGATTGTCGCCAATGCCGAGCGGCTGAGGTCTGCGTCTCGATCGGGTTCTTGATCTCGCTGTTTCCGGCCGAGTGAGTGCGGTTTTGCGGACTGATGGTTGTTTGCCGCAGGGATGGTTTTGCCCTACGAATTGATCTGCCCTTGATGCTAAAAAATTCCCATAGCAAGACCGCCAGCCATTGTGGCGCCGAGATTTTTGCACAATTCTTCGTCAGTTGCCGAGAGGTGCTTGGGACTCAAGATTTGATCCTTGGTCTGAGCATGGGTGCAAATGATTAACGGCGGAGCGATGGATTTCAGCCGCCATCCGGTAGCGATGCGATCGATTTGCCGTGCTGCATTCTGGCCGTCACTTCCGGCGCAGATCATTGTCGCATAGGGGTTGCCATTAATCTGTTCGAGGACCTGGTAATACGTGCGATCAAAGAAATCCTTCATTAGGCCGGAGATGGCGGCAAGATTTTCCGGGGTCACAAAAATATAGCCATTGGCCGTCAGTACATCGTCTGGGCCGGCGTCTTGTGCGTGCAACAACCTGACCTGAATAGCGTCCTCTGTACTGGCACCCTCGCAGGCAGATCGGGCCATCTGTAGCGCCCCGCCCGTCATTGAGTGATAAACGATAAGCAAGGTCTTCATGTCGATCGAAATTCCAGTTGTTTGCACCAAGTAAGCACAGTGACCATTCAAATTGGAAACTCTGGACATCCAATCGTATTTTCTTGATATGCCGAGATTTGCTGTCTGCGCAGTGCTATCGTAATCGAATTTACTTGACTGTTGATTTGCCGCCCTGGCTCAACTGGAATCAGCCTACCTGCGATGTAAATCGTTTGATTGTCCCTATGTTTGAAAGTCTTGGCCAAATCCTCAATAATTAAATCGATGTTTGTTTTGCTGCATTTTTTACGCGACAAAGCAGCAAAGGCACCTTCCTCGGTGCCTTCGCTTCTAAATAATCCGCCAAACGGTTCGTTACCTAGGGGTTTTCTACGTGATCGGTAGGTTACCGTCACAAACAGCATCCATCCATTCGACGGTAACCGCAGGTACCTCGCCGGCTGTGCGAATGTCGAAGATTACGTTAGCCCCAAGCTGAACCCAAACAGGCGTGAAGGCCTCTCTGGGGCTCAGGCTATTATCTGCGAGGATTGCCGCGTCGGCGACTGGCAGGGCGTAATGGATCGCTTTCTGGGTTCTGGGGAAGCGATCCTTTAGCTTCTTTCGGTCAACATCATGACCGCCGTCAGCTTTACGTGAGGCTACCCGCGCCATCGAGAGATTGACGTTGCCCAGGCCAACGAAAAAAAGCAGGACAAAGTAACCGTTACTCTGCAACTTGAGAATAGTGTCAATCTTGCTTGCAAAGGTGCCGTCTCCGCGGTCTTCCCAGTAGGAGAAAACGGTTTCCGTGGCAAAGGGAACGCCATGCGCCATCGCCTGGGCGACAAAGGACTCCACGCCTTTCTGCGCCACCCCCATCCATGCATCGTTCTTGTCCCGGAGTTTTGTCGCCCACCCCGGCAGCGACTCGCCTTCCTGTACCTCAGGGAGGATCGATAGCATCATTCGATCGGCATTGATAAGCGGCACTTTTAGCTTATCAGCGAGATGCCTGTACCACATTGTCGATTTGCCGGATCCGTTGTGACCGGCAAGGACAATTGCGAGCGGTTTTCCCGAAGCCTTCTGTCGGTCGATGATCTCATCCACTGCGTTTTGCAGTTGGGTGGCTCCCTTCATGGGCGCTTCGCCGCCTTGTCCGTTGGCTTGAGCACTTTTTTCACCGCTTGCGGCTGCGTTGTATCCTTCAAGGCCCGAAACCGACCACTAACGAACTTGCCGACGGTGCGTATACCATCGACTTCCCTGATGATGACGTCCGGCCGTTCAGAGCTGCCGAAATAGAGAGGCTTACCTTTCGACCGGGTGATCTTGACCCCCGGCTTGACCAGGGCGGTCTTGGCGCGCATCAAAGCAGCCTGGCCATCTTTGATGTTTTGCTGGACCACAACCGCAGATGGACGGATCACTTTTACGGTCACTGAACCAAAGGTCATGGTCGTTTCAGCTCCCTTGACCGGGGCGGTTGCTGGCCGACTTTCTTGCTTGCTTTGTCGCGGTTTCATACGGGCCTCGCCTCGAAGAACATACTGGCTGATTGTAGCACCGCAGCAACTACCATCATCTCGCTGCCAAGATGCTGAGATGCCTACATCTTGGTTGTCATGCGCCTAAGCAGGCGACTAAATCGTCGGCGCATATCTGGCGAATCCGCAGCTGGTTTTGCGAGAATTTGAAGGCCTATCCGCTACTCGTTTTTCAGTCCGGCCAAATCGGTCGCGATTTTTGATTCGATGACGATTGGGTTCAGAGCAGTGGCCGACGCATATCAGAGGTTCTCGACGCCAAGCCACTCAAAGGCGGTTTCGAGTGTGGGAAATGTATGTACCGTAAATGCATTTAATGGCATTGCGGCGTAGCCGTCTGCCGCGGCGATGACCTGTGGATTCGTGGAAACGCGGGCAAGCCGGAATTTTGCATTGGTCAACGACGACGCAATGGTCATGGCAATCGTTTGATCAAGATCGATACCCGAGGCAGAGAATTCAGAGCAATCGGTATAGTCGGCAACCATGTAGAGGAGTTCGTCAAAACGCTTATCACTCTGTACGGCATAAGTCGCCGACAGCAGGGTTTTGCCATCAACAACTCCCTTGAAGTGAATAACAAGGCCTCGCTTACGCCACACCAGGTCAAAAGTCATGCATTTTGATCTGGTGATCCAACAAGGCCGTCCGGAGCTTGGGCAGGAGGGGGCACATTGCCAGCAGTTTCAAAATTGTGACTCACCATTCTGGATGTATTGGGGTTGTTTGGGGTGAGTTATCCCGAGTTTTTTTGCCCCTTGTTGTTTGCCACCCGCAATCCCCGGCAATTCTGGGTGATTTCGCAGCAGTAGGCATTGTGTTGTATGGGGAAATCCAAAATGAGTATTCGTTTTATTTGTTACAGTGGCACGCATCTGATCAGTACGTACAAGGTCATTGATGTTTTGTTACCCGTGCGACAAGGCCACGTTAGGAGGCGGCGGCAAGCGGGCAGCTCGCGCTACCAGTTTTCTCCGGTGATCGGTGGGGGATTGTTGCCGACGACCGCCTCACTGATGGGGTAAGGGCAAGCGTCGGATGGGATGACTTTCAAATAATTATTAAATGGAATTCTGGGGGAGAGATAGTGGTTCGAGAGGGTGATGCTTTTGGCTTGACCGCAATGCGGCGAAGTAATGGCAACTGTGTGGTGGCATTGCCGCCCTATTTGCGGGATAAGGTCTGGGCCAATGGAATGGGGAGCGTTCAAGCCGCCATTTCCGAGGTGGCGCAGAGCGACGCCTTGCCAAAGAAGAGGGTAATTTTCGATTTCACCAAATGTTGCTGGATCGATCCCCTGCCATTGATGTCCTTGCTTCTGGAAATTGCCAATGCACGGAATCTGGGCATCACTGTCGAAGTCCGTCTTCCAGAACCGGATGGTGGACCAAAACCAACGGAGGTCGGGCCATACCAGGGGTCGCCAAATCGCCTACTCTGGTTTCTCAATGAAGAGGGGTTTCTGGATTGTCTTGATAGCCTTGCCGACGACGGTTTGGTTTATCTGCCCAAGGCAGGTCGGGAGGCCTATCGAACATTACGGGTGACGCCGTCGTATGAGGATGCCCGCTGTATTCCGGTCACGCTATTCGATGTGCCGGTTGAATCCGACGACGGTACGTTTGCTCAGGATTCGGTCGAAAGATTGCTGCGTGGCGTCGACACGAAACTTGATGCCAAAGTCGCACCCCAGACGAGAGAGCGACTAACCTACAAATTGCGCGTTGTTTTGCAGGAAGCGCTCCACAATGCGCAGGAACATGCCTATGAGTCAGGCACTTCGCCATGCCTCCTGGCCATTTATGTCCGCTATCGGGTCGGTGGTATTGGCTTGGATTCCGGTGGCCGGAAAGTTTTTGACAAACATGCGCAAGAAGAGCGAGCCCAATGCCCTGGGCTTGACCCCGAATGGTTGGCTACACGGCCAGGTTGCCTGGAGGTTTTCGTGCTTGACCGGGGAATGGGCATGGTCAAAAGCTTTGAACTAGGTAAAAGGCCGCTTACCGAGACCTACAAGTTCAACCAGGTCATGAAAGAGACCTTCTTGGATGGTCGAAGCAGAAAATCGGAGCGGCATACGGCTTATGGCGGCCTTCATCTGCTGCATAACCTGCTTTCTGACACCACTGACTTCATTAGGGGATTGGAGGAGGGGACGTGGTTTGCCTCCGCCGCCCCCATCATTCGGGTCGGTAAACAAACCCATACCCTAACGGCAAACCAGGTTCGTATGCGCGGACTGGCGATGCACTTTCGGCTTGGCTGGAGAGCTGAAACCGATTATGGCGACAAGTGGGCGACGTTCAGTCAGGGCAAAGATAGTGAAGTGTGGCCGGAATTGATGCTGCACGAAGATGAGTCAGCATCCTCATTTGCGTGGTTTGAGCAGCAGACAGTCATCGATGAGCGCTTTGGCGACGAGAACGTTACATCGAATAAGAGCGGCTGGATACTCTGGCTGGTCCGACAACACCGGATGAAAGCGGATATTCTGGCCTATCTTGAGCGAATCGTTGCCCCACTCGCGCCAGAACAGGCAACTTTGATCATTGCAGATATTCCAAGCTACGAAGCGGAAACCTACGCGGCGGCCTTGGCGGAATATAGGACCGGTCACGAGAACCCGTGGCCACGGAAATTTGCTCACATCATTCTGTCTACCAACCGGTGGCGTTTTGCTGCCTTGGATTACGAGACAAAGTCCACTCGCCACGGCTTCTCAAAGCTCCGTGAAAACTTTTCCAAGTGGAAGGGGGCCTCGCCCAAGATTGACCCGAAACCCAAGAATTTTAGACTCGCCATCGTGCGCTGGTTGAAGTGGCACGATTCAAATTTGCTCTGGAAAGAAATAAGCAAACGGGGATCGATGTTCATTCCCGAAAATGTTACTTGGGGAACAGGCGAGGACGGCCAAAATCGCATCATTTCCGGTTACCTCGACTTTCCCCGCACAGCGAGCAATCCACTCTGTGCTGATATCTACCGCGCTTCGCTGGCAAGGGTCTTGGGGGTACTGCCCCCTAACCAGGTAAGAATGTGCCCCCTTGATCTTCTTACCATGACGGTGCTTCGGGATATACATACAACGGAAATATATGAGCCAGCCTCGACTCTGCCACCGACGCAGCTCGCGGTGGGGTCAATTCTGGTGTCCGGCGCCACACTGGATGCCTCAGTCGCACAAGGTCTGGATTTGCATTTTTTTGTTCATCGTAGCAGTCCACTCCGAGGGACGAAGAACTCACTCCTTTTCTGGCTGCCGCCTGTCGAAATCAAGGCGGGAGCCCCGAGATTGGCGAGAATTGGCAAAACGGCGACGATTGCCCCGGAAGGCTGGAAGAGTTTTGAGGTGCCGCGCTTTGATGCGAATAAGGAACTCATTGGCGGACGTGGTCCCCGAGAAACCTACGAAGACTGGCAGGGTTCTAATCCTGTCATCGTCAAGGCAGGTCACTGGTCCTACCAGGGGCACCATGATTTTCTGACGATAAACATTGCCGGTGCTGTCGAAGCGGCATTTCTTGAAAAAAACGATCTGGCGCGTTTTCTGGTACAGCGGATACTGCCGTTTATTGGGATAAACAGTGAGCACCTGAAGGAAAATTGCCGCCGCCTGCTAGATCCTGACCAACCGGAATCATGCAATCAATTGCTTCCGGCCGAGTATGGCCTGTTGGTCTATCGATCACACCCAAGTACGGAATCGGTGATCCGTCGCCTGCTGGAAACCTTGACGAAAGAAGGGCGGGAACTGGCAAGTCAGCGAATATTTCCCATCTTGCCGGTCCGGATGCGCTGGAGCGGCTCCACTTTGCTTATTCCGCCTCTTGTGCGACAAGAAATCCGGGCTGCCATTAACCCGAAGGGGCAGCCGCGTGCCGTTCTGGTTTTTGATGATGCCGCGATCACTGGACGCACCTTGCATGATTTGCGAGCTGCGCTCAGTACGATTGGCGCCAGAGAGGTTACAACGATGGTCATTGCCAATCGTCTGCGCCAGCCCTCTGATGGCGACGGCTCCATGCGTCTTCAATACTACTGGCGACTGGACGTTCCGGTAATAGGACGAGATGGGAACTGCCCCCTTTGTCATGCAATTGATCTGGCCAAAGAGTTTATCGGCGCGCTTGCATCTGAGGATGCAAAAAACGAGGTCAAGCTGTGGATGCAAGAATGGGAAAATGTGTCCGCGATTGACAATTGGAACCGCGGGCTGCGACCTCTGCCGTTATCCAGACCCGAAATGAGCAAGAAATATTGTTGCAGATTGCCTGAGGATCCCTCCAGTGGAGCACGCGAATATCTCACACTTGTCGATGTGATTCGTTCGACCGGCCTCGTCATCAATGTTTCTGAACTCCATGCGATGACCGGAAGGGATGACTATTTCCTGAAGAAAATTGGTGACCACCATGAACCAGAAGTCCGAGTGGAACTGGCGGCGAGCCAACTCTTGTTGTTTGGCAATGAATTCGATGTGGACGTGCGCATTAGCCTTGTTCAAGTGCTGATTCGCGAACTAGCCCGACTCAATAAGGGCAGCGCCCACGCCAAACTGGCTGGGCTGGCGACGGTATTGGGGCTGTCAATGTTGAACGGCGATGCGAAATCGCAGGCGGTAAAGGCCGTTGGGGATGCAGCTTGGACGACGCGCCACAACTATTCGAGCAGAGTCTTGCTGGCCTATCTGGCCAAATCGGAGCTACTGGATAAACAGACTGAGTCCTACAGGATTGGTATTCGGTTGTTATCAACTGCTCAGCTATCTTTGGCGTCCAGGCTTAGTGCCCTTTTCCTGGAAACACTTTCGCCGCTTGGGAATCCTCATTCAGAGGCGATCCCGTCGCTGCTTGAACAGTTAAAGGGTTCTGGCCAACTGAACAGTGAGTCCGTACAAAATGCCCTTGATAGTCTAGGGCATCTTGAAGACTTGATTCTTGGACTCGACCGATCCTTGGTACGCAAAGATGCGCGCTCCATAGACGAGACCTCGATGAACGATTGGAAGAGCTACTCCGGGTATGCGATGGAGTTGTTGCGTCAGTGGCGGCAGGCTCAAGAGTCTGTGGGCTTGGGCAATGTTTCTGTGGCCCTCGAGAATTACCTGGCTGCCGTGAAAATCGTCGCCAGCGCCTATTTCCATCAAATTCATTCGGCGCCTGATTACTATCGTAATCGTACTTTCGAGACGGTAGTTCTGAGAAAAATCATTTCCGATGTTGATTGGACAAAGGCAAGTGAGGGCAAGTCGTCATCAGCGGGAGATCCGATTGAAAATTATCGTCGAGTCATCCAGCTAAGCTCGGCTGGCGACCTTGATTTCGATTGCAATGCCGGCGAAATATGGATTACTTGGTACCACGGCATCCCCGGCGTCCTGCTTGATCTGATGCGCAATGCCGTTTATGCCGCGGAGCAAATTGCGGACCCTTGGGACCCCGCGTCGGAGGAGTTGGCCGATATGTGGATACGGGTCGATTACCGCAAAAAATGTGTCGAGTTGACTCTGGCTAATGCTTCCGGCATTGACGTAAATTGTCTTGGGGCGGACCTCAAATCGCATCGTTGGTTTCAGATTGTTGAAATTGGTGGCACGGTTTCTACCATGTCGATCAAACGAAATGTGGTGGCTTTGCGAGTGAGCATCCCCTACGCTGCATACTTGAGTACTTAATGGAGAGGGCGAAGTGACATTCAAACTGATGGTCATTGATGACCGGCAATCCAGGAAAGAGTTTTACGAAAGAGTCCTCTCTCGAGAGAAATTCGATCCGATCTTCATCTGGACGCGAAGCGATTTTGAAAAACACAAAGAAACGCCGGTGGACGGCTATCTTCTGGACGTTTTCCTGGATCTTGGCGATTGGAATGGAAGCAATGCTGCCGAACTGTTGAGGGATGCGATCCAGTCGGCCCCACGCCCTGCGCCGGTGTTCCTCATCAGTCAGCTCTGGGGGGAGCCCCGGATCTTGGACGTGCTCAAGCAAGCAGGCGAATCCTCGGCTTCGGTGATCCAGTATCTCGCCTGGAGCGAGTTTGAAGCTGCTTGTGGCGACGACAAGTCGGCGGGGGCGAGGCTGGATGCCCTGCAGATGAAGCTCTTCTCGGAACTCACACGGTGGCACGGGCGTAGTGGTTTTCGTCCTGCACCTGACGACACCATTCGGATCTTGTTGCTCGCAGATCCCCAGTTTGGTGATCCGCAGACCGATCCGAAAGCAACATTTGCCGAGAACTGGATTGCCAAGACGCTGAAGACAAATTCACAGAAACCCGGTGGTGATCCAGTGCCTGATTTGATCGTGCTGGCCGGCGATGTCTCATATACAGGCCGCCCCGATCAGTTTGCGCTTGCCGAAGAGCGTTTGGTACACGACCTAATGGTACCGCTTTGGGGAAAAAACAATATTGACCGTATGCGCGACCGGTTAATCATCGTGCCCGGTAATCACGACGTGAATCTGCGGTTCTCTGCGGCAGATAATCGTTGTTTCAACCCAAGTACTAAAGAATTCACGGCTGATAAACCAATTCTGGTTAACGATGAGAATGTTGCCTATCCATCGCACAGGGAATATGCACTTGAACCCTTTCGCCGTTTTGCCCATCGCCTGACGCGGCAGCGCGAATGGCAGGATTCAAATTCGATGTCTTGGGTTGACCGACGCTATGTCCATTGCGGCATTCGTTTTTTTGCCCTGAATACCGTCGCCGAACTGGATGCGGAATCGCCGAGTTGTGCTCGCTTGAGCGAGCGCGATACGCGGGCGATTAATCGAAGTCTTGCCGAGGATATGCCGGACTCCATCTTCAGCATTGCGGTGTCTCACCATGGTCTGCCCCCCAACGGCACAACCAATGAAAAAGGGGTGGATAACTGGTTAACTGTAGGGCGCGACTGTTTTTCGATGCACAAGATCAAGTTGTGGCTCTACGGACACTACCACGCATATAGCGCCCGCTCGCTGAATGACCCGCCGTTCGACAAGGAGCCCTTATGGATGGTGCAGATTCCGACCACGCGAATCTCCCCTTCGCCCAGGGGATTCTGCGTTCTTGAACTGAAAAGGAAGGGTGGGGTGGTTGTCGACGCCTTCGTCAATCCGTATGTCTTCGAAAATGGCAAGACCGAAAAGCGAGAATCCCGCCGGGTCTTTGGTTAGCGGGTTACTCGGTCAGCGGCTTCGTCTTCGCTTAACTCACCTCGGCAATTTGCCTATTGAATCTGGTATGTAGTGCCAGTTTGAAGGTTAGGTAACTCCTCGTGCGCCACAGGGGCGTTCCTCTTTGGCGGCTTTCATAAATTATCAGATGCCGAACTTGGTGATTGGCTGCCGCTCGGAAAAGAATTTACTGGACGACAAGTTGGGGCGTTGTGGCTCTCGGGGAAACACGATATAAATGCAATATGCATGGAGCGAAGAGGCGGCAATGCTTCTCAGTATCCAAGCTTGCAGGTGGCCAGTTCCCTGTGTCGTAGGGGCTGCAATAAGAAATCTTGAATCTTGGAGATCTCGAGATGTCCGCTGAGCATTTTTTCAAGAGCAACCGCCGTGACATCCTCCGCTTACTCGCCGCGCTTCCCGCTGGCGCGCTCCTTGCCGGGTGCCCGAAACTTTTTCGGCGCGAACCATTACCGGTTTGCCCAAACTCGCCGGATGTCAGTTTGCTTAACGGCCCACTAACCATCGATGCACATTGCCATGTCTTCAATGGGACCGATCTTCAGATCAAGGAATTCTTTTCACGCGTAGCTGCTCGCCAGAGTGGAGCCTTGGGGGCTGGTGTAAAGGTGCTTGGCTCGGTACTTCAAAATCTGGCTTGGTCATTCGCCCCATCAGGTGATACCGAGATCGCAGAATTAAGGGATCTGTCCGCTGCGCTGCGAACCTGTACAGAGAGGGAGCACACTGCTCGCGTTTCCAGCCTGCGCCAAGCCGGTTACACCCGTGGTCGGGAACAGCTTCAGGCGGCGGTGGCACGTTCCAGCGAGTTTCAGACGTTGCAGGAGAAACGGCGACTCGGCGCCCTCGAACTCGATTTTGACCCTGAGACGATGTCCAAGGTTGAGGCGATTCGCTTCATTGAGGAGTTGCCACCCGATGTCGAGACGTATCGTGCGGCCAAGGCGAATAAAAGCCTAAGCACGATGGCATTGAGCGGGCGCTCCATCCAGGGACTGATCGACTTCGTTCTGCAGAATTTTCAATACCGCTATGTCAGCATTCATGACTATTTGCGCACCTATAACCAGAAGGGTGTTCGGGTTGTCGACCTCATGCTGCCCAGCATGGTTGACTATGATTTCTGGCTGGCCAAGGGGCGGGGGACACTGACACCCCTTCGCACCCAAGTCGAGTTGATGCAGCAGATGACCATCATCACCGGCGGTCGGGTTCATGGCTTTGTGCCTTTTGACCCGCTGCGGCAGATCGCCTACGACTTGAAACTAACCAGGGATGATTCCTATGGGCTCGTGACAAAGGCGATTGATAAAATGGGCTGTATCGGGGTGAAACTCTACCCGCCAATGGGGTTTGCGCCACTCGGCAATCGCGGCTTGGACACGAAGAGCGGTACGCCTTTTTGGGAGCGTGACTGGCTACCTGACTGGACCAGTCGTCCAGACCTCGGGGCTCGGCTCGACGATGCGATGTCGAAAATGCTTGGTTGGTGCGAGGCGAATGATGTTCCAGTGATGGCACATACGAATATCTCGAACGGCGTCATCAGGGACTTCGAAAATCTCGCGGGAGCGGAGTACTGGGAAATTGCCTTGAAGGCTTACCCGAAGCTGCGCGTCAGCTTTGGCCACTTTGGTGATACATCTCCTGTTGAGGATGGGCTAGAGCGCGCCCGTGCCTTTAAAGCCTTGATGAGTACCAAAGATGCTGCGCCAGGCATCCATGCCTACGCTGATGCTGGTTACTTTGTTGAGGTTTTGGGCAAGGAGCCGGCATTGCTGACAAACCTCCGGCAACTCTACGAGGATACGGTGCCAGCAGGACGTGCCCCCTTGGCCAGTCGGTTCATGTACGGAACTGACTGGGAAATGACTCTTACCGAAGGGGGTATCTCGGGGTACCTCAACGATTTTGTCAGGCTGTTTGATGAACTGGAAGCCGGGCCAGCAATTCGCCAGCAAGGCCTCACGGGGCTTTCCGACAGGTTCTTCGGTAACACCGGCATCGGCTGGATGCTTTCTATGCGCTCCATAACGTTCCAAAGCCAGACTGGGCGACAAAGCTCGATGCAGGGTGACTGAGCCAAGTGCTCATCGGGCCCAAGCGATTTCCCGCAGAAGAAATCCCAAGGCGCTCAGAACCAGTTGGGCATCTTCCTCGGTCGGCGGCCGGGTGTTGTAGCGCTTCTGCTCGTTCGGTTTTCCTCGCGAATGAAAACGTTGCAGCAAGCGAATGGCTGAACCTGCCGCGGAGGGCGAATTGGCATCGGGATTACCCTGCTGCTTTTCAAATGCCTTTAGCAAAGCGCCAAGGTCAAGATAATGAATCTTGTCCGGTGCCTCTCCAGTCGACTCGAGCCAATGTGCGAGGACGACAGTGACAGCGGCACGGCACAAATCGACCAGGGAGACCGGACTCGATCGAAAGGCGCCATCAGCGACATGGGCCAATGTTGCCAAGACTTCTGTCTTGGCCCTTTCGGGAATATGATCTTTTATGAGTTCAGGCAAGGCGCCAAAGCTGGACCGGGCGCGCAATGTAAGCAACTCTTCACCCGAGGCTACCGTTTCCACTGAGACGACCTGCCATACGGTTGGGGCGGATTGTGTCCCAAGAACCAGCTGCCCGCGCAGAATATTCGGAAACAGTGAAGAAAAGCTTTGGGCTGGCCGGTAGGTCCAGAGTGTTCGGTTGAGGCGGCCGTCCATCGTCATGTGATCACGATCCATGGGTTCCGCCGGGTGTGGTGTGAAATACCATGTCTGCTGCAGGGAGCCGTCTCCCCATTCATACAGGCGCCCCCGGCGGATGCGGGTAACCGGATCAAACGAGTCTTCCCGGAAAATCAGCTTGGCTTTGTCTAGATGGGGCGACGACGGCAGTTTGTCCCAATCGGTATCGCTGGTGATCAAGGTGGCAATCGATACAACCGGCGTGGGCCAAACACCGTGACCATAATTGCTGACCCCCTCGTAAACTAACCAAGTGTTGCTGTCGATGCCGATCATATATGTTATTGGCCAGCAGTGAAGGTGAATATCCTAGCGTGAGGCCACAGCCGGAGCCGGGGCCATGCTCGTGCCGGTCGTATTTAAGCCTTGCCAGGGGGCAAATTGGTGGCTTGGGAAGATGGTACCTGAGGCTTTCATTCATCTTGGAAGGAGTGGCGGTCAAGATTGGGCGCTGCGTACTCGCAGGCTGCGCCCGTCCTGACTCGAAAGATCAGAGTTGATAAGGCAAGTTTGTGAGTTTATCGTCAGAGCCTATGGAGTCTGTCATGCACACGACGAGAGCTTTCAAGAATGGAATTCGCAGGCGGTACGGATTCCGGCTGATCTGGCCTATGAACGAACGGATATCGAGCAGAAAATCGAGCGCGATGGCGATGGCGAGAGAATCCGGATTCGTCTGGCTCGCCACTCGCTGTCTGGTGTGCTGAGCAAGTTCGCTCAATTTTCTCCAAGCTTCATGACAGAAGGACGAGGCGATCAAGAGCAAGAGCAAGAGCAAGAGCAAGAGGGAATGGATACTTTGTAATGGCGCACTACATGTTCGACACCAATTACCTCGACAAACTGATTGCTGCGCATTCAGTCTTGCTCAGCGTTACGTTGGTGACCAACAATCTAAGGATTTTGCCAAGTATCCCGGGGTGATCACTGAGAACTGGCTAAGTGCTCCGGTCGATAGCCAACCTGGATCATCCGAAATGGAAGCACTGGGGCGAAAAAATTTGTGGACTTGCAAAGCAGTGGTAATCAGCGCACCATTTTGAGTATTCGCAGGGACCAGCCATGATGATCCACACTCGCAAACTCAAGCACAAAGACAAAATCTTGATCGCCGCCAAGCGCGAGCGCCAGGAGAAGTCGCGTGCCTTGGTCGAGTCTGGGGAACGTTCCCAGGAAAGCATGTTCTTCATCGCACCGTCCATTGCTAAAACGGCCAAGGTGCGACATAGGGTTCTGAGCTTTGGCTGAGACGGAAGTCGAAGTCAGTATTCCCCAGGACCTCCTGGAAAAAATTCTCGCCAGCGTTACCCCCAATGCCGTTCTGGTCGGTGGGCAGTCTCTTGCCTTCTGGGTGTCCCATTACGGCATTCAATTGCCTCCCCAATTCCAGGTCGGCGCCATCAGCGACGACGCTGACTTCCTCGGTGGACGGGAAGACGTTACGGCCATCGCACGGCGCGTAGACGGCATTCCCGAGTACACGTCCCAGCGCTTCTTGTCGGCCTTGGTCGGTCAAATCAAGATACCGCTTTCCCGTCATGAGTACGTCAACGTCGATGTGCTGCACCGCTTGGTAGGCTTGACTCCCCAGAGCGTTCGGGAAAGGGCTTCCATTGCCACGGTGGGGGGCACAGATTTTCTGGTGATGCACCCCGTTGATGTCTTCTTAAGCCGCATTGAGAACCTGGCCCAACTGGCTGAAAAACAGAATCCTCAGGGAGTCGAACAGGCCAAGTTGGGGGTGCTGGTGGCCCGCAACTATATCGAGGAAATCGCAAAGGATCAGCCGGATGGCCAAAAGCACGGGCTTAAGGTCATTGAGTACGTGGTCAAGGTCGCCAAGAGCGGTGCCGGCCGCAAAGTCTCCAGAGATTTCGGTATTGACTTTCGCGGCGCCATTCCGGGTTACGCAATTACCATCGAAGCCTTCCACAAGGTTCGCTACCCGCAGATTCTCCTGGAGCTACCCACATCGGCCATGATCGGTGTAACTCCTTCACCTAAAGCGACTACTTAACGAATCGCGTTGGTGATCCGCCATTTCTGATCTACCGGGAAATCCGGATATCCCTTATTTATCGAGCCCAGCTGACTTCCCTGAGAAAAAAGCCTTGGGCGCCCAGAATCAGTTGGGCATCTTTCTTGGTCGGCGGTCGGGTATTGGTCACGCTTCTGTTCGTTGGGTTTAGGTTGCGCGACTTGGGCTACCGTGGATTTGGTGAACATCTTCCAGCTTTGGCGCTGGCTATCTCAAACATGAATGACTTTGCCTGTGTTCAGGCAGCTTTCGCGTTGTCGAGAGACAGATGAGGACTGGCTTCCACAGAGTCTTTGAGACGACCACTGGGGTGAAAGGTCGCGACTCGACGAGCAGAGATCGGTGTTTCTTCTCCTGTCTTGGGATTGCGCCCTGGCCGAGCGGACTTTTTACGGGTATTGAATACGCCGAAGCCGGCCAGTTTTACCTCTTCATGTCGTTCCAGGCAGTCCGAGATTTCTTTGAAAAATCCCTCGACCATCTCTTTGGCTTCCCTGTGGTTGAGGCCAACGCCGGTGACGAGTTGTTCAGCGAGATCTGCTTTGGTGAGGGCCATGATTTAACGGCAGGATTAAGGCCAAAGTTGGGAATACTGAAAAATGGTTTACGAGAGGTGTAATCGCAAAATAGCTGAACCGGACTTGTTTTATCTTGGCCGCATTTCTACCGGAAATTGCTGTCCTGCCCCGCGCCGGCGGTGAGTTTTGGTACCGACCTGGCTGCTCGTTTGGCGGATTTAAAGGAGCCGCAGGCAATCCGGTGCTCCATGTTGCCATTGAAGCGACCTCGACGACGCCGGCAAGTATGGTAGCGAGCGCCTTGCCGGCGATGGCCTAGGCAATACTGTCGGCCCCGGCGGCAAGGTCGCTGCGTTCAGTCTTGTTCTGAACTATCCAGTTTTAAGTCAGAAATGAAGGCTGATTTACGCGGCTGGCGTCGACTCGGTTGCGGGAGCCGCCACGGTGTCAGGGGCAACTTTTTTCGGAGCTTTCTTCACCGGCACCTTGGCCTTCGAAGGGCTTGCCGTCTTCTGTTTGCCGGGCGTGGTGCTTTTGGCTGCCGGTGCTTCCGGCTTGTCGATCAGGTAGTCGTCCTTCTTACCCGCTTTGAATGCTTCTGCGATCCACAAGGGCGGCTTGCCGCGGCCGGTCCAGGTTTTTCCGGAAAGCGGGTCACGATATTTTGCGGCGAGAACTGATCCGGTTTTCAATTTTTTCGCGGGAGCCACCGTCTTGAATCCGAGATCCTGGGCGGTCAGTCCGTATTCCTGAATGTGCCCCTGGATTTTCAGAATGACTCCTTTTATTTCTTTCTTCCGGAGTTCCTCGGCTTGCTTTTCCAACTTGGCAATTTGGGCCTTGATAGACTTGTAGTCACTCATGATTTTCTCGTGGCGTTGAAGAATCGTTCATCCTACCCGAATTACATTTACAGGGGGCATTGCGGTCGGCGATGTGCATAACGTTTAAACGATGACTCCTGCTGGGTACTGAACCAGTTTGGACAAAAGATGCTGATGGCGTCATCCTTGACATCATTGCCGACGACTCATGCCGTCGGAGTCCGGATTGCCACCTGATTCAGCAACTCACCGACCGAGAGGCTTTGGCTGTAGGCGCAGGGGATCACCCAGATACCTGCTAGCGGCAGTTTCTGTATCGTGATCTCGTCCGGTGCACGGAAAGCCTGGTTGAGTAACTGCTTGTGAACGTAGTGGTCCCCGTATTGACCGCCACACTCGCAAACCGTCATGAAGTACGAGTCGCCAGCAGTCATACTGTGACGAATGGCGAAATTCGGATGATGCTTGAGGATTTCACCGAGTAATTCCGCTGGCAGTTCCTCGACGTAACTTAACAGGAACCCATCTTCTTCCTGTTCCTCATCGGCAGAAAGATTATTGGTGGCCAAGGCGGCGACCATGTTCTCCTTGCCGCAGAGGTTGCATGGCTGCATGGCGCTGATGAGGAAGAGGGGGGCGCTGACTGAGATTCCGTCGCCCAGCGACATCGATGAGAGCCAGTCCGATTTTGTTACTTTATTAAGGCAGGGCGAGGAGCGCGCTGAGGTGACAGGGGTTTGCGAATATGCCGTTGCAATTGAAGTTCTTCGGCGTTGGTCTGCAATCCGACAGGGCGCAGGCTCCTGGAATTAGTGACCTTAAGAGGCAGGAATACTCCAGCGGGCCTCTGCCCAGTTTCGGCAGTAGCCCAGCCTTGCGGCATCGAATTCCACCTGGAGAGAATCGATGAGGCGCCGCCCATGGCAATAATCAGCGGTATTTGAGCTGATGAGGATGACTGATGGATTGCCGGATCCACTGTTTTCATTGGACAACCGCAGGGCAAATTCGGTGATCAGGCAATCCCCCAGGCTGGACTTTCCCCGTTTGGCCGGTGCATGGCCCCGCATGGATCGGTGGGCTGCCAGTGTAAGGTCCTTGTCAATGGTTGCCATTTGCTTGGCCTGGCCGAGGATTTCCGAAGCGAGCTCACGGCAGCGGTTGATCAACTGCATTGCGCCATCGCTCCGGGGATGCTCCTCCCGCGACAACAGCAGAGCAAGGGTTGCATTCGCATGTGCGTGGGTCGAGAAAATTCGTTCCAACTCCTGTGTCGCATCCTGGACGACCGTGGCAAGGTTCTGCTCGAATTCTTCGCGAACGACTGGCGGGACAATCAGTTGCACTGCGCCAGTGGCGCAGCGGACCAGGCGAAGGATTTCCAGAACGGCTAGCGCGTTGTCCTGTGAGAATTCTCGTCTTACCGGTGCGCGGACGATGTCGAGCAGAACACAGGTGTCAGGAATGAGAATGAGCGATTTACGCATCGATTCTGCACTGTTCAGCAAGTCACTACCGCTGGTGTTCGGCGAACTTGAGAAGCGCCTGGGCAAACTCGTACTCGATGGCAAGGTCCGATGCACGGTCCGGTGACCATCCTTCGATCTCGATTAGCCAGCGCTGGAGGATATCCGTGTCCAGGGTGCAGCCGTCCTGATGGCATTGCATGAGGAAAGAAAACCAGCGCTGCTGGTCCATGGGGTGCGACGATCCCGTCGCATGATTTGCCAGTTGGCTGAAACGCTGCAAGGCGGTTCTCGCAGCTTCGCTCATCCAGGCGGTTATGGCTTTCTCGTCGCTGCCAAGCTCACAGGATAGTCCAAGGGAATTCGTTGCCTGGCGTATGGCCTGTTCTGTCAATTCGACGAGGAGGGCGTTGTATTCCGCGATGGACAGCTGATGTTTCTCCAGTGGGACAATGTTGAGGACGCTGACCGTTTCTCCCACGGTCAGCATGGCTACGCCTGCTGCTGGCAGATCATCTGTGGTACTGCGTTCAAAAACCAGAAGTGGTCCGGCATCACCGAACATCGACGCGTTCTCGATTTCCTTGGCACGGTCCCTCTTCCATTGGGAAGGTAGCTGCTTCTGGATGGCGTCGCCCAGCGAGGCGATGTTATCGATCGTTCCCCGAATGGTCAGATCCCGAAATACGGTTAGCGAGTTCTTGTCCTTGCTCATGTGCATTGGGTCCTTACAGATATTCGTAATTGTCTCTTGGCCACGGTCTCGACACTTGGCCGATTTTCAGTAATGGTGGCTGGTGCCGACTACGATCGGCGATGGGGATTGATGCTCCTCTGACGTTGGCGCCAAGCGTCCGTAGCCTTTCTTGATTCGTTCCGCCATCTCCGGAAAAAGTACGCTCAATACCGCGTCGTAGGTGGATGGCCGCAGATAAGCCTGGTCATTCGCGGCGACCTTCGAAATCAGGGTGTCACGCCAATCCTCATATTTGCGAGCTTGGCTTGCCGTGAAGTTCGCTTCGAGAGCGTAGGCCTTGACCGCAATGGCATAGAGCGTGTCCCAGCGCTTGTTGTCATTTCCGCTTTGCATGATGGCATCCAGTACCTGATACCCCGAACGCACATCGTAGCCGACGCCCATGTTTCGCTGGATGGACAGTAGCCGGGCAACCAGTCCGCTTTCATCAAGCATGACGGGGTCAGCAGCTCCCGGCATACCGTGTGCCGCCATCGCTTCGGCTGCCTCGGTCAACTGCTTCCAGGCATCGCATTCGGTCCCAAGGAGTCTGGGTTTCGGACTGTGGCCCTGATGTTGACGTTGAGTCCGCCGGATGAGGACATTCGCATCGTGGAAGGCGGTAATGGCTTCGCGGTAGCGTTGCACCCAGTACGCAACCGGTTTGGCCAGCCACCTGGGCCGTCTCAGTTCGATGAGCCGCTCGTGGTAGCCGAGCGTTACCGGATGCTTGTCGAGTTCAGCGTCGAGCGTCCTCGCCTTGATCGGAAATATGGGGTGATGCACCCATCGTTTTCCGATTGTCTGGTTGACGACCAAGTCACGCAAGTCGTTCTGGGTGATACGGCCGCCGAGCCGACTCAGGTCGATTTCCAGCGTAGGCAGGTTGATGTCGATGATGCGCCGGAGCTTTTCGTCATCGATGCCATGGGTGACAGTGACCTCCACGAGCAAGGTCAGTGGCCAGCCGAGGCTATAGATATCCTCGACCTCTTCTTCGAAATCGCCGCTAATCCATGTGCCTGTAACACCTTCGGTGTAAATCTGACGCCCGCCAAGATGACCTACCACGTCGGGTACGATGCGCCCAAGGCGCCTTTCCAACTGGACATCATCAAGCTCCAGGGTTCGCGGTGCGGTGAGCCATACCATTCGGAGGCTGTCGGACTCCCAGTCACCGCTGAATTCCTCAGGTGGCTCTCGCGTTACCGTAACTTCGAGGCTCGGCGTTGCGATCCGCTGCTCGCTTGCAAGAATGCGCTTGACCTCTCGGTGAAGCAGCGTTTCGCGCCGCAGTTGCTGCACGGTTTCTGGGGCGATATCGGACATGAGGTGTACACGAAAATCAGCCTCGTCGTCTGCGCTCCAGTTGTCCAGTGCCGCGCAAGCGGCCTGCGAAGCTTCGGTATCCCCCTTGGCTGCCAACGCATGATCGTCCCAGTGGGCGCACCAGCGGATGTCGGGGAGTATCCGCAATCGCGACCTAATCTCCTTGGGGCTGAGCATGGCAAGCGAAGGGTCGGACAGCGAGATTGTTACGATAGCTTGGCCATCGGATGCGCCGGAGGACTCCAGTTGACCAGAGAGATCAACGAGGAGCGTCCGCCCATCGTCCAAGGTCAGCTCAGCCGTGGCGCGGTCCAGCAATCGCGTGTGTCTGATTGCTCTGCGTTCAGCCGGTTGTTCCACCCAGACTTCATAGCTATGGCCGCTGAAGCCGATTGCAGTCCGCGACAGAGTGCGTCGCGGCAGGTCGATGTAACCATTGTCGGCAAGGAGGCTTGTCGCGGCCAAGCGTGCGGCGACAAGCGCACAACTGTCCTTTTGAGAGCCCGCCGGATGACGAAAGTGGGCGGTGGGATGAGCATGGAGTGGCTGACCGGCCATGACGGCTGTCAAAGGAAGCTGGCAAGCTGGGCAAACGCATGAGCAATGGCGGCCAACGACCTCGCTGTCGTGGATATAGCGCGGCTCGCCGGTCACCGCGTCGTGTGCCCATTTCAGCGGCACTGATGACGCTCCCGATGGTTCCCTTTCAAGCGGTGTATTGCTGACAACTTGCCATGTGCCCACCAGGCTCTCCTACGTCACTTGATCACTCTGCTAGCAAGCCGAGCTTTCGGTATTCAGTTTAATCCCTTATGCCACGCATAACCTGCCTGTGGGTGGAGGTCACCGTTGCAGAAAACCCTCAAGCAGTCCAGCAACGATCTCTGGCTGGTCGTGATGCACGTTGTGTCCGGCGTCTGCAACCGTGTGAATCTGAACATTGGAGAAACTGCCAATACGCCGCTGAAATTCATCCGGTTCCTGACCGAACCGCGTGTTAACGAATCCCTTTTCAGCTATCACCATCAGTACGG
This sequence comes from Betaproteobacteria bacterium HGW-Betaproteobacteria-6, assembly GCA_002842145.1. Classification (GTDB taxonomy): domain Bacteria; phylum Pseudomonadota; class Gammaproteobacteria; order Burkholderiales; family Rhodocyclaceae; genus Azonexus. The sequence continues at coordinate 40,074 of PHCF01000038.1, forward strand.
GCGCTGTCACCCGGCGCCAGGCCGCCATGGCATCTTCCACCCGATAAAGTGCGGGCGATGCCACCTTGTGCCACGGATCGCAAGCCATTTCGACGGAGCCGTCGGCGGTCACCCGACTGACTGCACGGGACAGGAATTCTGCCTGCTCGACGGTCAGCCGAGGATTCGCAAAACGCAGACGGCGAGCCAGTGCACCATGATCCGGATAGACCCGGAGTCGCGGTTGCTCGGCGATTTCGTCCAGCCATTTTCCGATCTGGGCGGGCGCATCGATGGCAGGGTCTGGCTTGAGTCCAAGAAAATCGAGCATGGCCAGCCGGGCAACGCGTTGCGGGCGGAGACCAGCGAAAGTTGCCGCAATGTTCGCGCCCATGCTGTGACCAACCAACTGGGCCGGCTCATCCGGCGAGTAATGTTGAAGCAGGGCGTCGAGATCGGCGTAGTAGTCTGGAAACCAGTAGGGGCCCCCCAGCCATTCGCTGTCACCATAGCCGCGCCAGTCCGGTGCGATGATATGCCAAGCGTTCTGGAAGGCATCGACGACAAACTGGAAGGTGGCTGACGAATCCATCCAGCCGTGAAGCAGGAAAAGTTTCGGAGCATCGAGCGTCCCCCAGTGGCGGACGTGATAGCGCAAGCCGCGGAGTTCGATGAGTTCTGTGGTGCTGGTTAGAAACATGTCAATTACATAATATCTGTAAGCTGGTGCCCGAGTATGGCCCCAAGGAATCAGGACGTAGCCGCCGAATGTAAAATCTGTTCAGCGGAAATACGTTTGGGAAGACTACAACGTGAACAATCATGACAGTGAGTTCGGATTCAAATTTGGGTCAAGCTGTCTGCAAAAAGCCCTTGCAGTATGGCGCTGGCTGCATCTTCGGCTAAAGCCTGCCTGGTTGTTTTCCCTCTGTAAGCGCCTGAAGGCCAAGGGTGTATCGTAATAGATTGGGCGATATAGAGATGGCACGTAAAAGCACTTCAGCTGCGACGGCTTTTTCTCGTTCCTCGTAACAGAAAATGCTACAGAAATATGAATATGGCAATTGCAGCGGTTTTTGCCTATGCTGACTAAACTTAGCTTATTCATCGGGGGTAGCGATGGACGACTTTAGCGTAGCAGAGACCGCACAAGGTTTCAGAGTAAAGCTCTGGCGCGGCGAGCGTATGTGCCTTCTCGGCATGGATGTAGATCAACCGGAAGCCGATCTGGTGGGTTTCTCGATCGAGGTGATGGAACCGGGGGGGCGGAACTTCGTCCCCCTCAACAACCGCCTCAATTTTTCCTATGACCAGCCAGCTGGTACGGCGGTTACCGGTGGGCGCCTGTTTTCCTCCCTGGAGGCACCATTCCAGAAGTTTCGCTGGATTCATTTTCCGTGGGATGTGAAAAACGGTATCTACCGCTATCGCGTCACTAAGATGCACATGCCGCAGGATGGCAAGCTCGTCCAGGGGCGTCAGATTGAGCTGGGACTATCCTTGGACCCGGTGACCTACGATGGCTTCCTTGACGTTGGATTTACTCGAAATTTCGCCTCCTCCCAGGCCTTTTCCGAAAAATTCGGCGACCGGCCAAAGCTCATTCCGGACAAGGCCAGAGACGGACTAGAGTTCAAAAAGATGAATGGCAGTGTCTACGAGTGGCTTGGCTTCGAGGCACTCCAACTCCTTGAGAGCCTTCTTGATACAGCCGTCGCCGACCCTGCCTGCGAGGTCGATGTTTTGGCCTACGACCTCAATGAGCCGGATATTGTTGGGCGGCTCGAGCAGCTTGGGGGGCGCCTACGTGTCGTCGTCGACGACTCGGATGCGCATGGAAAGGCCGAGAGCGCCGAGAGCAAGGCTGTAGAGCGCTTGGTAGCATCGGCGGGCGCGGCACAGGTGAAGCGCACACACTTCGGGGGGCTGCAGCACCATAAAGTCATCATCGTAAAGCGTGCCGGAATACCTGAGCAGGTTCTCTTCGGTTCCACCAACTTTAGTTTCCGTGGGTTGTACATTCAGGCCAACAACTTGATCGTCCTGCGGGCGGCAGAGGCCGCGGCGCTCTTCGCACAGATCTTCGAAGAGGCTTTCAGCGATCCCGAGCACTTCGCCGCCAGTCCTCTGGCTCAGCGCTGGCATCTGGTCAAGATGGACGGCAAGCCTGCGCTCCAGTTCTGCTTTTCTCCCCACCGAGACAGCGCACTATCCCTGAACCCGGTCGGCGCTGCTATCGACCAAGCCTCGTCGTCGGTGCTGTATTCGGTCGCCTTTCTCAACCAGATCAATTCGGGGCCCACTCGGGAGGCGCTGGACCGGCTGATCGGCCGGCCTGTTTTCAGCTACGGGGTGGTAAACAACGACGCGGGGCTCGCTGTGCATAAGCCCGATGGTTCGGTTGGGGTGGTGGACTTTGCCTACCTTGCCGGAAAGGCACCGGAGCCGTTCCGGCGGGAATGGTCGGGCGGTCAGGGCATCAATATCCACCACAAGTTCGTGGTCACGGATTTCGGCCTGCACAGTGCCAAGGTGTTTACCGGATCTTCGAATCTGGCACCGAGCGGCGAGCGCGGCAATGGCGACAACCTGATGATGATAGAGGACTGCAAAGTCGCCACCGCCTATGCCATCGAGGCGCTGCGAATGTTCGACCACCTGCATTTCCGCATGCTGATGAAGGAGGCGTTTGCCCCCGCGGTTCCGCCCCAGGTGCCCAAGTCGCTTACCCTCAAGAAACCGGCCGCCATCAGCGGGGAGCCTGCCTGGTTTGAAAGTTCTTACGTCTCAGGCTCCCAGAAGGAAAAAGATCGCCGGTTGTTCTCCTCGTAGGCTTCGGTTTACTTCTTCCAGTAGCTGTCGAGATACTGATTCAATTCGTCGCGCTTGAAGGGGGCCTTGCCCGGGTATTTTTCCAATGCCGCTGTGACCTTGTCGCGATTCTCGTTAGATACCAGATAGTTGTGGTTCTTGAGATAGTGATCGATGAAATAGCCAACTTCGTAGTATTCCGTCATCGAGACATAGATGCGGTCCAGCTTGCCGACGTACTTTTTGTTGTCGTGATCCGACCAATCGCCCAATGTTGCCATGCTTCCTTCTCCCTGAATGAACCTCACTTGAGGCATGGGAGATATGAAGGCGAGAAGTGGAATATCAAGACCCAATCATCATTTTCAAACCTCACCATCGAGGCAAGAAAATCTCCGCCGAATACAAGAGCAGTAGCATTCCGTTCATAGGACTTTTGTCTTGCCTATTCGCAATGCGCGGCGCACCACAAAGCATGGTGACAGAGTAGGGCTCTTGAAGTGCTTGGGCTATATGAGGTTCTGAACATAAACGAGATGCGCTCCGACGTTGTTTTTCCAACTGTTAAGGAGACCCCACACTGGTAATCTTGGCATGTAAAAGATTAGATCGTTTCCTTTTGTGCCAACAAAAAAACAGCATTTCGTTCCCCAGTTTTTGCTCCGTAGGTTTGCTACGAGGAGCGGGACTGAATCGCGTATCAATGTCTATGATGTTGAGAGGGCGCAGTATCGCGCGCGGCAGAATGTACGCGATGTATGTTCTGGAAATTATCTCTATGACACAGATGCCTCTTTTGAGGAATTTCTAAGCGAACATATCGAATCTCCTGTTGGCGAAGAGATCGATCGCTTGGCGCAGGCGTTGGAACCGGTGAACTCCGTTGCGAACCCTGAGTTTCTTCGTTTTCTGATGGTCCAGTTGGCGAGAACTCGGGAGGCTTACAAAAATAATCTCGCCTTCATGAACGCCGGTGTGCAGACCATGCTCGCCGAACTGGCTCGTCTCAACGGCCTCGATGAAAATTTGCCTTCGAAATTACTGCTAAAGCCATCGGAGCCGAGGGCTGTTCTTGCCTATTTGACTTCATGCGCGGCGACGCAATGGCGATTGATCTCTGATCTGAAATTGGCGCTCGTCGTGAACGATACTGGGATGGAGTTTGTTTTGTCCGACCATCCGGTGTTTCAGCACAACTGGTATCTGCGGGAGTACGATCAACTTGGCTCTGCGTCCATTACCGTCAGAGGTCTTCAGCTTTTTTTGCCCCTGTCGCCACTTGTGACATGCTGTTTGTACGATTCTTCTGTCTATCTTTACGGCAAAGCTTCAGCTGGTAAGGTCATCCTCGCATCCGAGGATGATGTGATGACATTGAACTCATTTCAGGCAATTAATGCTGGCCATCTATTAATGGCCCGCTCTTCTGAAATGGAGGGGCAACTTCAAGCGCTGGGAATGAAATATGCGAAAACCCGCTCTTTCAAAGAAGAGGCATTTTGCTCACCTGCAAGCATTCGAGAAGATGGTTCAATGCGCAGCCTACACGTCACTGCGCGACGGCAGATTCAACTGCCTGCGATGCCCTCGTTTGTCAAAGTGAAGAAAAAAGTGAAGAGGCAACCTCTTCAGTGTGCTCATCGAGATCCTGATCTGGTTTTGTATCAGGAAATGCTTGATAAACGTTTTAGGTAGAATCGCACTGTGTATTGAGTACAGAGCGAAGGTCCTCTTGTTCCAAATAATCGCGTTTGATAGCATGGCGACCAAGGTGCCCACCGTACTTGCGCGCGAGTAGAAAAAGGCTTTCTTCTGCATCCTTGTTCGTTTCTTACCAGGCTTCGTCGCCGGGTTCTTAAACGCGTGCGTGTGACCCGATGCGACGTCGCACTGCGAAGGAAAACGAATGAAGCTCAAATCTCTCGCGCACGCCGCGCAGCAGCACCTCCAGTCCGCTTGTGCCGTTCCCGTTCGGCGCAGCCATGTCCATGAACTGATCGCCGCCGCCTTTGGGTATGGCTCCTGGGCCGCCTTCAAGGCTGACAGCTTTCTTGCCGATGCGGGCGTCGGCACTCAGCCGCTTCAGGGGGGCGGGATCACCGGACGAGCATTGCAACTAGGGTATCCATCCGAGGTTGCAGCGACGCTGTCCGGCCAGTTGTTCTCATTTGTTCAGGGCCAAGGCCTTTGCGCCTTGCGGTGCGACGTGCTGCTCTCGATGTTGAAGGAGCTGGCCGTTGCGAACTCGCCGCAGCGAAGCGCTTCTGCCGATGGCGAATTCGATGATGACGACAGCTGGCTGGATTTGGAGGACGAGGCGCCCAGGATACTCGAACGCCCAGTCGATGGCGGGATATCCGCCTCGGCCATGTTGCTGGACGAACTGGCAGCCACAAACTTTGACCCGCAACTGCACTACCTGTTGGCCCAGGTGCTGCGTTGCCCGAAACCCAATCCTTACCTCCACGAGGAATCCCTCAAAGGCCGGGTGCTCACAGTGATCGAGCGAAGGTGGGTCGAGCAGTACCTGCGCGATGTCCCGCGCTACCTGGCTTACGAACATCACCTGCGCAGCGCGGCGGTCGGCGGTGTCCGCGAGGCGGCTGCGGCCTATGCAGAAGCCTTCGACCGGCCCGATTTTTTTGAGTTGGCGCAGCGCCAGACGGGGGAAGTTGATCCGATGCGCATGGCGGCACTGGCCCGGACGTCGGAAGAGCGCAAACCGTGGCTACGCAAGGCTGCCGAACAAGGCTCAGACGAGGCGATGGCGTGGCTTGCCAGCGAAGGTGATTTGTGGGCGATGGAAGGACTGGCTCGGGACGGAGATGAGTCCGAACTGCGCGAACTGGCCCGGCGTCTTGCCGCGGACGACGATGGTTTGCGCGCATGGGCTCTACAATACTTCGCGCTGAGCCACGGTACCGACCTCTCGCGCGACGACTATCACGCCTATCACAGTGAAGGGGTAGCTTCAGGGCAACTTTACGACGACGATGTCGGTGGGCCGCTGTTCGTCGATGGAGAAGATGCAGTGAATCTACCGGAAATCGATGATACGACCCAGCGACACGCGCGGCGACTAGCGAAGGCCTTTGCCAAGGGTGGAAGCCTGTTTGACGTTGCTGCAGCCCCCTGAAAGATATGGATGGCGGGGCGCTTCAGCGTATCGTCGCGGAATAGGCCGGTCGGTGCAGGGCACGCGGCCGACCTTTTCACCCTATGGCTCAGTCCGGCCAGTCGTCGTCGCGGACGTTCTCGAAAAAGCCCGGCCAGACTTCGATCTGCAGGGACCCGTGCCGAGCCAGGATTTTGGCGGCGATCTCCGGCGAAGCATGTCCTTCGAAGTCGAGGAGAAGGCTGAAGATCATCTCGCCGCTGCTGCCGTCCTGCGCCTGCGGTTCTACGTCGACGAGGCCTTCTGCCTCATGCTGCTCCAGTCCGAGCAATTCGGCGTAGGCCTCGGTCAGGCTGCGCGCCGGCGGGCCGTCTTCCCTGTCGTCAGGGTCGGACCATCCATAGTCCAGTGCCGCCTTGGTGATGTCGACTTCCGGCTCACCGAAACAGCGAAGGCCGAGGCGTTCAACGGTCAGCGCACCCTCGACGTTCACCTTGTGACCGGCGTATGGCCGCTCGGTGTCGATGCCGAGGCCGAGGTGTCCATCGAGATTGACGACCAGCGGATCGCCGACGACCGCTTCGTCCAGTTCAATCTCGAACTCGAAGTAGACCTCGTCGATGCCGTTGTAATTGGCGTTGGCCATGGCGCTGTTGACAGCGCCATCATCAAGGACGACCTGATCAACTCGACTCCTGAGGAGGTCTTCGAGGCTTTCGTAAGCACGGTGAAGTTGCGCACCTGGCAGGCGTTCGGAGAACGCGGCCTCCAGCAGTTGGTGCAGACGAGCGGGTTGGATCGAGATACCCAATTCCAGGGCGCGCATGCCAAGCAAGTCGTAGTCCGGAATGACGTGGCACACAAGGTCGAGGGCGGGGGGCTCACCGCCAGCGGCCTGGGCTGCCTGATATGAAGCGAGTGTCTTGTAGCCCATGGCCGCCACGACAAGCTGGTGGGCGTGGCCGAGCGAGACCGAAACAGCATCGGTCGAAGTGTTCTTGCGAACGGAATGGGCGAGGTTTGAGATGCCGACGGGCATGCGAATCTCCTAGATCAGCGTGGACCAATCGAGCGCTTACTTGGCCTACGCCCAGGCGAAGTCGCGTGGTGGTGGCTAAGGGAAACAGCGGGGTACGGCAGAAAAGTCTGGATTGAGCCGCTCGAAGCTCAGGCGGACGAGGCCTTGAGGTCGATTATCCTCCCGCCGGAGAGGCTTGGCAATCGATGTGATTGGCGGGTTTCCAACGGGCGGTGCCGTGGCTACCGATGAATCCCGGTTTGCCGAGCCACGCCATACCGGGATTCGACCCTTATTAATTCGGAAGTCTCGACGTTGGTGGCATGCCGCGTTTGCCGGGCAGTTCCGGCAGGCTGCGTGGCAGCGACAGAATAAACTTCAGGCGGTTTAGAGGAGTGATTGCAACGAACAAACTGGCGACTTGGTAGTGCAGAAGGGCGAAGAACTTAGGTTTCGTCAGCCCCGAGAGATGAAACGTGAGATGCTCGGAGATGCGGGCTTTGACCAAATAGACTTAATTACGTACAATTTGGTCAAATGGTTCAAGGAGCCGATGATCATGCCTAAGACCGCTATCCAAACCGCCTTCTCCGGCGATGTCCTGTCGTTCCAGCCTTGCCCGCCGCAGGTAGGCAGCAAGAAGGCGCACACCTACCTGATCGGCGTCAATGACGAAGCCGCCTCCCGGGTGCTGGAAGGAATGATGCCTCTGCTCGGACGTCTTCTGCTGGAAAAGACAGCCGATGTGCGCGAACGTCGTCTTGAGGAAATGATTGGCTTTATGGCGACGCAAATGCTGGCGCCTTCGGCCGTGGACACCCAGATGGCCCAGCGTCTGGCCTCGCGCCATGCTGCCGTGCTCAACGAGTTCGGCTACTTCTCGGCCGAACAGTTGGCCGAAGCGAACCGTTCGACCGCTGCCAACCGTAACACGCTCGCCGACAACTGGCGCAAGCGCCGTCAGGTGTTCGCAGTGCCACATCCAGACAAGAGTGCCCGCGAGCGCGACGTTTACCCGGCTTTCCAGTTTGTTGACCACAAGCCGATCAAGGCAGTGCAAGGCGTGCTGGCCGCCTTCGGTGAGCGCAAGGCCCCGTGGAAGCTGGCGCTGTGGTTCACATCGAACAACGGCTGGCTGCCCGGTAGCGCACGTCCGGTCGATATGCTCGCCTCCGATCCGGAGATGGTTATTGAAGCGGCCCGGCGTGATGCCACCGGGAGTGCCGCGTGACCTGCCGCTCGCCGCACCTGCCGCTCGATCCCCTCTTCGAGGACTGGCCGGCAGGTGAGGTGATCCATGTGATCCACGACACGGCTTTCCCACCTGAGAGCTTCAATCCAGGGGTGGATGGGGCGGGGGTGCTCCGCAACCCGACCCGATTTGCCCCGATCCGCGACCAGCACGGTACAGTAGTGCCCTACCTCTACGGTGGTTCGACACTCGATTGTGCGATCTTCGAGACGGTATTCCACAACGTGCCGATCGACGCCTCAGTCAAGTTCGTCGACCTGGACGATTCTGCCGAACGTGGCTATGGCCAACTGGTTCCCCGGAGGTCATTGCGACTCGTCGACCTGACGACTGATGGCTTGCATCGTCTCAAAGCGCCCAAGGAGGAACTGATTGCCAGTCCAGCCCGAGATTATCCGGATACAGCCCGTTGGGCCGAGGCCATTCATCACCAATGCGCCGATGTGGATGGCCTGCTCTGGATGTCGCGCCAGCGGGATCGGGATCGTGCCGTCGTGCTGTTCGGCGACCGCGTGGGGGCGGCGTTGACGGGAAATCGGATCGGTCTTCCGCTGCGACTCAACAATGCGCTTCGGCAGGTTATCGTGGCGGTGGCTTTGCGAGCGGGGATTGAGGCGGACTGACGGACGTCAGGGGCGGTCAAACAAAATCATGTCCTGGCAGCTGTCCATTCCTCAGACGACCAAGCATCTGTGCCGGGCATTCGCCAATCATCTCATCCCGTGCGATAGTCTTGGATTCTGCGACCATCCGGTTTTTCTCGCAGCCGCAGCGGCCGATCCGAAGATGATGGAACTGTATGCGCGCTATATCGAAGCGCATAACTGCAATGCCGACTACCTTGTTGACGTGGTTCGCAAGAACAGGATTGCTGCATGTGCCGTCGGGGCAGCGGTGGCCGCTGACGGGCGCGGTTGGGCGCCTGCGTTGATGCGTTGGGCATGTTGGACCGATTGGGCGCATAGAACTACGTGGCCAAGGCATCGCTGATCATCGAGTTTCCTGCTTCGAACGGCTTCACGCCGTGTCACTTCTGGCCTATCGACACGCCAGAGAACGATCCGCTAAAAATTATGCCATTATCACGGCGTAACAACTGAAAACGTATGCTTACGAGATGCCCGATGTCGCCAGATGTTTTCCTGCGAGATTTGGCCTGCCCATCAAGATACTGAACTGGAGCCTATTCTCATGTCCAGCAAGCTCTCTCAGCAATTCGTCTCGCCTTGGTTGTTCTGGTTGGATTCTGTTGAACATCTATTGAGTCACCCAGCGATTGCGTTGGCGCCTCACCGTTTGTGGCAATCCATACTGCCCGGTTGGATCTTTGCGCAAAACGTCACCGTCAACTCGCAGAACTCATCATCCCCGGAAACCGAAGGGGCTATTCAGTCGCAAGTCAGCTATGGGAAACAACTCGGCAAGGTTATTGATGCACTCAATGTGCTGATAACGGTGGGAAAGGATCCCGTCAATACGGAAGACATAGATGCGCTAGATGAGCTCAAAAAGCTATATCTCGACGTGAACAAAATTAAGGAGCTCATGGCCAATCCGCTTACCGCCAAGATCTATGGTGATCTTGCAGCACTTCAGCAGAAAAATCCGGAAGCTTATGCAAAATTGGTCCAATCCTTGTGCGAAAAAACTAACCCTAGTGGCAAGGGAATCTAGGCAGTCACCGCCAACGCCAACGTCTGGTCAGCGTTCGGTGCTCCGTCACTGGAGGGCCGCTTGCCGATCAAGTAAGCCTCCACGATATGCCCCAGGCCCTTATCCGGTCATGCCTTGCGGGACGGGCAGCGGGGAGATGTGCGTGTGATGCGCTAGGGTCGGGGGCTGCGCCTCGGAGTCTGGTCGCGAATTTTGAGCGAATCGCACGCCCGTTTCGCGGCGCTATCGCGCAAAGGCATGACGGACGAGGAACTGGCCTGCGCCCTTCGCAAGCCGGACGCCTGCGTCACTTGCCCGGAGGGGGATTGCCCGCCGGCCGACGGCATGGGGACGAGGCGGTGGGTGTAAAGCTGAATCGGGTGTATGGTTTTCTACGCAATGGGTACTATGATGATGCCCGTACCCCCGAACGCGGAGGCTTGAGCATGGACCACACTATTATCAAGCAGTTCGAGGTGCATGCCGAACTGCTGGACATCAGCGGCAGCGTTGAAGCTATTGACGATGCAATCGTTCAGTTGGCGGCCTGGATGGATGGTCTCCAACTTTCCGAGGACGATGAAGCACTACTCTGTCACATCGGGGCGGTGCTCTATCGCGAGGGACTGCGACGCCGCATGGGAATGCGGCCGTGATCCACAGATTAAAAACGGGGTCGCGAAGCCCTTGTTTCTGTTGTGAGAGGGCTGCGTGCCAAAAACTGGGTATCCAGATTTTCCGGTGGACGCCCCGTTGCATGTAACAGCGAAATGCCTTATATTTGTTACATGTAACATAGGAGGATTTGATATGGGAACACCTGTTACGACTCGGGTTCAGAAGCGTCGTGACGCACTTCGCATGGCTGGACTCCGCCCAGTCCAGATATGGGTTCCCGATACGCGGCGACCTTCGTTTGCTGAAGAATGTCATCGCCAATCCGAATCATTGCGTAACGACAATCAAGAGCGCGAAATACTGGAATGGGCTGCCGCAGTAGCCGATACTGAGGGCTGGGAATGAAGCGCGGCGACCTTGTAACCATTGCTCTTCAAGGCGATTACGGAAAACCTCGACCGGCACTGGTTATCCAATCCGATTTTTTTGATGCACATCCTTCCATAACCGTCTTGCCTGTAACTGGTGACTTGCGCGAAACACCTCTGTTTCGCGTGACAGTTGAACCGAATGATACAAACGCTTTGCGGAAGACATCTCAGGTCATGGTCGACAAGTGCATGACTGTCCCAAGAGAAAAAATCGGAGATATTTTTGGAAGCCTGGATGCCGGTCATTTGCTGGAGGTTGAGCGGTGCTTGGCGGTTTTCCTGGGAATAGCAAAATAGCGGCCGTCCCCCGGAAAATCCGGATGCCCCAAAAACTCAATGCTCTTCGGGCAAGCCCTTATCGCCGGATGCCTCCAGCGTATTGTCTTCCTGCTGTGCCCTTGGCGCAGCTTGCCGAGCGAGTAGCACACCTAAATAAGCACCCGCTGCCCTGACCCTGTTGTGCCCGGCCAGATGCGCCGCCGAGAGCCGCGCTGCTGCATCCACGTCTGGAAGCACGTCGCTTCCGCCGCGCACTGGCGGCGCGACGCCGGCCTTGTCGGCGTAGTGGTCGATCATCGCTTCATGGCGTAGTCCGTGCGCCGTGGCCCCCAATCCCTCTGCAGTGATGCCAAAGCGGGCCATCACGTAGTCGAAACGTCGCAGATTGCGTTTCAGGCTGTGACGAGGGTCGCCCATGTGTGCGTCATCGCTCTGAACGACTGCCAGGGCGAACGCCAATGCCGCGATGCGTCGCTCTGAATCCAATGGCACGAAGCGCAGCCGCCCTCCTTTCGCGCCTTCCTTGATTCGCACGTAGCGATCCGCTTGGCGCTGTTCGATCGGTAGTCCCGTCGCCTCGAAGGGGAGCACGCATTGGTTGGGCCGGAACATGACCGACTCTTTGCGTCGCAGCCCCATTGCGCGGATGAGCCGTAGCGATGCGCCGACGTAACGGTCATAAGCACAGATCCGCTCGATCAGTACGTCGATGTCGATGCCTGCGGCCGTCCAGCTCTTGTCGCGCTGGGCATATTCGTGGCGCTGGTATTCGGCCGGTGTCAGCCCGTAATGCGCCGGCGAGCGAATGAATCCCGGCTTGCCAATCCACAGCGCGAGTCCGCGCAGGAAACTGATGTAAGTCTGGATGGTGGCGGGGGCGAGTTGCTCCTGCTGCCAGACCTTGATCATGGCCCGGATGTGGCGGTCGCCCAGGTTGCGCGGATCGGGCACGGTGGCGAATCGTGCCTTCATCTTGAGGTCGCGGAAGAATCGCCGCAGGAAGTCGGCACGTTCCTGCCGTGTTTTGTGTGAGACGGTCTTTTCCAGCGCGGTGTGCTGTGAGTTGAATAGCTCCAGCAGGACGTCGAGCACCCGCAGCGGGTCGGTCTTGCCCGGACGGTAGTGCCCCAGGATCTCGGCAGGCGTCATCGATGCCCATTCCTGACGGCGCGGTGGTTGGTGATCGGCGGCGCGGCCGGTGGCGATGGCGCCCTGGACCCGCCTACGGGTATGACGATCATTGAATTCAAACATCGCAAATCTCCGAAAGTGAACCGTGTGCTGTCCCGTCAGCCCACAGCAGATGTATTGGGTGGAATCTGTCGGTTCAATGCGGACGCAGATTCCGTCGCGTCCGTAAGGCGTGGTCGTGTTTTTCGGGATGGCGTGCGACCACGAGCACGCCACGCCTACCCAGGGTTTGCCGGTGTCGCACCTTATGCGCGATCTCCAGCTCGGTCGGTCTTAAAAATGAAACGGTGATCTGTCCGCTTCCGCATTTCTGCGTTCGACGGGATGGGTGATGCAGCCTCGCCTCGAAGGCGGGACAACATCGGCGCGAAGGTCTGGCCTTGCGCTATAGGGGGATCAGTCCTCGATTCGTAGCGTCATCCACCTGCATGGGGCTGCCCCTGACCGAAAGTCCAGGGCAGTACAGGCGTACGAGCGGCTTCACACGCGGAGCCCATGGGGGCCGCAAGACGTGTGCTGCGCAATGCGCATGCTCGAACAATGACGGGGGGCAGGGGCGCGGCATCGGGTGCCGGCCGTTGAACCGAACGCGGGACACGCCCTCGAGGAGCGTCCGACAGAGACTGCCGGCAAGGTCTAGCGTTGCACTACGGATGGAGCGGCTTCAAGCATGACCTCGGGGACCATGCCAACCCGACTCAAGGTCGGGGCTGAAGAGGCGGGTAACGACCGCAACGCCTTTTACTCCGCGATGGAGCAGGCCAGGAGGCCTCGGGAGCCTGTAGTTCACACCTTGAAGGAGCGAAGGTCAATGGGTTGACCCGCCGACAGGCCCAGGATGCCGGGGCTTGCGAATGGCACTTGAAATTGAAACTCAGGGTGCGTTTATTTTTCAGGCGATGACCAAACCGAGGCTGAAACAGGGCTTGACGGGCGCCAACTCGGCCTCTGGTTTCCACTGTGAGTGTTTCGATCCCGTACTGCTGTTTTCGATGGTGCAGCCGCTGGAAATGTGGCCTTGACGCACCACGATCTGATGAGACCGTGGTGCGACGCGGAAGACGTTTCGGCACTCGGCGCAAAAACTGTACTTCCATCGCAGTTCAGGTCGACTGGGTTTCTGATGTGGTCGAGGTTGATGGCGATAGCCGGGCTAACCGGAGCGGATTTCGCGTGGACGGGCCGCATTGGGGTGCTGATGCTGGCCGCTCGCAAACCTATACAGGAGCCTCACATGGATTATGTCGTCAGAGCGGTGGATGTCGGTTTCGGCAACACCAAATATGTCAGCAACGTGGCCGGTAGCGACATTCGCTGCGCCAGCTTCCCTTCGGTCGCTTATCCGACCATGCGCGAGCCGTCGGGCCAGCCGGGTTATGAGCGGCGCAAGACGGTCGCGATCCCTATCAATGGCCTCTTCTACGAGGTCGGCCCCGAGGTTGAACTGGCTGCGGACACGTTTCGCGCCACTCAGATGCATGACCGTTACACTGAAACGCCGGAGTACATGGCGCTGTTGCGGGGTGCCTTGGCCCTGATGAAACAACCGGTGATCGATCTGCTGGTCGTGGGTCTGCCGGTCGCTGCACTGATGACCAAGAAGAACACCCTCGAGAAGGCGGTGACCGGGACGCACGATATCGGCAGCGGCAAGACCGTGGTGGTCCACAAGGCCTTGGCCATCGCGCAGCCCCAGGGTGCCTTGGTCGATTTCGCTGTCCAGCACGGGAAGATGACCACCATCGAACGGGAGCAAAGCCTGATTCTCGATCCGGGGTCACGCACTTTCGACTGGCTAGTCGCCCGGGGCATGCGCCTGGTTCAGAACAAGAGCCACTCGGTGAACCGGGGTGTTTTCGACATCCTGCAAGCCATTGCGGCAGAGATCGGTCACGACATCGGTACGCCCTACAACGACATCGAGGCCATCGACCTGGCTTTACGCACCGGAAAGAACCCGGTGATCTACCAGAAACCCTACGACATCTCGCGGGCCATGCCCATGGCGCATTCGATCGCCCAACAGGCCGTGGCGTCGATGATGCGCTGGATTGACGCGAGCTACAGCTTCCAGAACATCATTCTGGTTGGAGGCGGTGCCTACCTCTTCAAGAAGGCAGTGAAAGAGGCATTTCCGAAGCACCGTATCCTGGAAGTAAAGGACCCGTTGCACGCCAATGTCCGGGGCTTTCAGATCGCCGGCATGAACCACGTGACCAAACTCTTCAGCGGTACAGCCACCGCGGCCCAGGGAGGTGTGTGATGGACGAGAAAAAGGCGCCAGGCCACGAGACCATTCGCTTGCTGTTCGAATTGGACCGGGCGGATGACCCACAGTTGTACGACGATCTGATCCGCTTCAAGAAGGGAACGAAGCGGATCAACCGATTGCGGCTGCTGGCACACGAAGGGGTGGTTGGTCAGTTGAGCCTTGCCGGGGTCGGCACGGTGTCGCGCCAACTCCTGATGGCTGGTGGGAACAGCCCCGCCGCAGAGTTGCCAGCGGTACCAGCGATCGCCATGCCGCTTGCCTCTGATGTATTCGGTGAACCGATTGCCGATCATTGATCAATCGCTGCGGATCAGGAAGGTAAGCGCATCGGAGCTTGCCCAGATGGGTGTCTGCGAGAGCCTGGTGCTATTTGAGCATCGGTATGGTCAGCGGCGTTCGGCCCAACAGCGAAAGGACATGGCTCAAGGTAATCGAGAGCACCGGCGATTCTTCCGGAAGGGCAGGAGCAGACGGTGCGCAAGGGGCGGTGCTTCATCGCTACTCTCGTTTACGGCGATGAGCGTGAGGTCTCGGTGCTGCGAGTATTTCGCGACCGGGTACTGCGTCCCTCGATATTTGGTCGAGGTGTGATCCTGGGCTACTACCGTGCGGCACCGGTCGTGTGCCGGATGCTCGTGGGGCATCCGTGGCTGACTCGCCTGATGCGTGCTTTGCTTCGCCCAGTGGTCTGGATGGCGACAAAGCTGGACCGGTGGTGGGCAGGGCGATGATTGAATTGACGATTGCTGGCGCCGTCTTGATCTCGTTGCTCATTTGGGCACTTCATCGTCCGGAACGCCGAGTGGATCTGGCTTGGTTGCCACAGGAGTTGCGACGGGCGACGCTTGTCTACGCAGAGCAACTATTCCGGGCGCCTGGCCCAATAACCCTGACGGCGAAGGTAGATCGCGGATACCGTGATCCGGCAGGGATCATTATCCTTGTCGAGCTGAAAATTCGGCAGCATGACCGCGTATTCCACTCAGACGTGATCGAACTCTCCGCGCAGCGAGTGGCTCTAATGGCGGAGACGGGAGGGCAGGTGGCCTTGTACGCCTATGTGATCGTGCAAGGACCATCCGGCCGCCGCGTTGCTCACCAAGTCGGATTGCTCGATGTTGTTGGGGTGGAAGCGTTGATTCAACGGAGGGAATCGATTCTGACAGGAAGAGTAACCCCCGGATGTTCGCGTTCAGTTAACCTGTGCCGTAGGTGCGTTTTCCAGAGAAGGTGTACGGAGTCGCCGTAGTGTTTCGGTTCCCGGGACAGCATTTTTGCGAACCCCCGATGATTTCTTGGTAGGCGGCGGGGTCTTGGCGGCAGAGTCTGCCATGTTGTTCACATGAAGTGTCGCCAGGCGTGTCAAATGCTTACCAAGGGCCTTCCAGGCTGCCTGCATTTCGCGTTCGTAAGTATGCCGTTGGTAAACGCGCTTCGTCCGATTCTCTTCGATATGGTTCAGGCAGTGCTCAACGACGTCGGGTAGCACATGTAGCTGAGTCATCATTGTGGCGCCAGTTCTCCTCAAGTCATGAGGTCCCCATTTGCCGCCAGGTAGCGCCAGGGCTGAGGTGGATTTGCTGCGCCGTTTCATCGGCTCGCTGCTGCGTTGCCTATCACCTAGCTGTTTGGTAATCGACTTGCTGGAGAGTGCTTTTTTGTGATCTCTGCCTGGGTAAACCCATGCGATATTGGGATTACTAAGTGCTTTCACCTTACGGAAGTACTCTACGGCAAAGTCCGACAAGTAGATTTCGTGGGGTTTTCCATTCTTGGTTTCAGGGATACGCCAGCGTCGGTTATCAAGATCAATGTCAGACCATTTCGCGCTCGATAACTCCCCGATGCGGCAGAGCGTTGCAAGGACGATCCAAACTGCAGCCTCTGTTTGCGGCATCAGTCTTGCGGTGGGCAATTGGTGGAACAGTGTTTGAATTTCGGCTCGGCTCAGAACGCGTTCACGTTCAGTGTCCGGGCCGCCGATCTTGACCTTTCGGATGCTGGCGGTTGGGTCGGCTTCGATGTAGTCTCGATCAACTGCAAACCGGAACATCTGCCGTACCAAAGAAAATACGACTTTGGCCATCCGGTTGACGCCTCTTGTGAGCAGAGGATCAGTGACTAGGGTGATGTGACCTTTCTTGACATCCGAGACGGGGAGGGGGCCTAGCTTCGGCAGCACATCTTTCTCGAGCATGCGCCGGACTTCTTTCCCTCCGTCTTTGCGACGTACAAGATCGACCTCATTCCAGTGCTCAAATAGCCCTCGGACGGTGAGCCTCGTCTGCTGGGCGACAATTTCGTCAAGCCGCTTCTGTTGTTTTTCTATTTCTTCCAACTGGTCGACTTTGACCTTGAGCCGTTCCGCTTTGCGGCGTTCTGTCGGATCGGACCCATCGTCAACCTCGACTTTCAGCCGGTCTCGTTCGGAGCGGATTGACGCGAGAGAAAGTTTTGGCCAGGCGCCGACCGCGATTTGCTTCACCTTGCCGTCGAAGCGGTAGCGCCAATCGAAGTAGACCGACACCCCGCTGGTACCGCAGCGTACCGACCCGATCAGGCCACCATCTTCACGAAGTTTCTTGCCGTGGTCCTTGGTGCTGAGTGCCTCAAGTTCCTTGACGGTCAGCTTACTCATGCTTGCCTCCTTGCCCGGGGGAGGTCAGTGGGTTAAAATTCCCCCCACATTTCCCCCCACAACTTTGCCGGATGTGGTTGGATTGTATGAGACGACGCTGGAATGGTAAAGACTTTTTTCTGCATACAAAACAATGTGTTGTGTTGGTTGTTGGGATGTCGTTGGATGCTCTGGGATGCACTTTTACCCTAATGGGGTGCAAGGGGTCGCGAGTTCGAATCCCGCCGCCCCGACCAAGAGAATCAACGAGTTAGGCCAATCTTCGGATTGGCCTTTTTCGTTTCTAGGCTTCGGATGGCGCCCGGATGGCACCAGAGCAATAGGCTATCCGACGGCGCCTCCGTCACCAGCACCGGCTTCGCAAAATGCTCGGTCGGCTCACCGAGCTCGCGGCTGCCGGGATTCGCCTTCTTCGCCGCCTGGC
>PHCF01000193.1 GCA_002842145.1 Betaproteobacteria bacterium HGW-Betaproteobacteria-6
GCCATCGACCGCGCCAAACGCAACGCCACCCTCACGATCAAAGCCCCGAGCGGCGCCCAGCCGACCGACATCGCCGGCATCGAAGCCGCTGGCGCCGCCTGGTACCCGCTGCAGATGGCGCGCGAACTCGACGACGCCATCCTCAACCTGCGCACCAACGAACTCGACATCGGCACCTGGGTGCTCAAGACCGAGGGCGATGCCGCAGCGGTCCTGAAGAATGACGCCCTGATGCTGGCGAACAAAGACCACTGGTTCGTGCGCGAGACCATCGGCGCGCTGCGCCGCACCTTCGCCCGTCTGGACGTGTCCTCGCGCAGCCTGTTCGCGCTGATCGAATCGGGTTCCTGCTTCGCCGGTACCCTGGCTGAACTGGCCTTCTGCGCCGACCGCGCCTACATGCTGGCCCTGCCCGACGACGCCGACAAAGCGCCCCAGCTGCAACTGAGCGAGTTCAACTTCGGCTACCTGCCCATGGTGAACGACCAGTCGCGCCTGCAGCGCCGCTTCTACGAAGAAGCCGGCCCCATGGAGGCCGCTCGTGGCGCCATCGGCAAAGCACTCGACGCTGACGCCGCGCTGGCGCTGGGTCTCGTGACCGCCGCCCCCGACGACATCGACTGGGCCGACGAAGTGCGCCTGGCACTCGAAGAGCGCGCCGCCATGTCGCCCGATGCGCTGACCGGCCTGGAAGCCAACCTGCGTTTCGCGCAGAAGGAAAACATGGCCACCCGCGTCTTCGGCCGCCTCACCGCCTGGCAGAACTGGATCTTCCAGCGCCCCAACGCCGTCGGCGACAAGGGCGCCTTGAAGGTCTACGGCAAGGGTGACAAAGCCCAGTTTGATTTCAACCGCGTCTGATCCACCCACCCGCAGGAGACCAACATGTCCACCATCGACTACAGCGACAAGATCCCCAACAACGTCAACCTGAGCGAAGACCGCACGCTGCAGCGCGCGCTGGAGCAGTGGCAGCCCAACTACCTCAAATGGTGGGACGACATGGGCCCGGACGGCTCGCAGAACTTCGACGTCTACCTGCGCACCGCGATCAGCGTCGATCCGCAGGGCTGGGCGCAGTTCGGCCATGTGAAGATGCCCGACTACCGCTGGGGCATCTTCCTCAACCCCGCCGAGGCCGACCGCAAGATCCACTTCGGTGACCACAAAGGCGAAGCCGCCTGGCAGGACATCCCCGGCGAATACCGCGCCAACCTGCGCCGCATCATCGTCACCCAGGGTGACACCGAGCCGGCATCCGTCGAGCAGCAGCGCCACCTGGGCCTGACCTGCCCGAGCCAGTACGACCTGCGCAACCTGTTCCAGGTCAACGTCGAAGAAGGCCGCCACCTCTGGGCCATGGTCTACCTGCTGCACAAGTACTTCGGCAAGGATGGCCGCGAAGAAGGCGAAGCCCTGCTGGAGCGCAACAGCGGCAACGCCGACAACCCCCGCATCCTCGAAGCCTTCAACGAAGAGACGCCCGACTGGCTGAGCTTCTTCATGTTCACCTACTTCACCGACCGCGACGGCAAGTTCCAGCTCTGCGCCCTGGCCGAGAGCAGCTTCGACCCGCTGGCGCGCACGACCAAGTTCATGCTGACCGAAGAAGCCCACCACATGTTCGTCGGCGAGTCCGGCGTGAGCCGCGTGATCAACCGCACCTGCCAGGTGATGAACGAGCTCAAGACCGACGACCCGGCCAAACTGCGCGCCGCCGGTGTGATCGACCTGCCGACCATCCAGCGCTACCTGAACTTCCACTTCTCGGTGACCATCGACCTCTTCGGCGCCGACGAATCGAGCAATGCCGCCACCTTCTACAGCACCGGCTTGAAAGGCCGCTACGAAGAAGGCAAACGCGTCGACGACCACCAGCTGCGTGGCCAGTTCTACAAAGTGCTCAACGTGCAGAACGGCCAGCTGGTCGAAAAAGAAGTGCCCATGCTCAACGCGCTCAACGAAGTGCTGCGCGACGACTACATCAAGGACAGCATCGGCGGCGTGGAGCGCTGGAACAAGGTCATCGAGAAGGCCGGCATCCCGTTCCGCCTCTCGGTGCCGCACAAGGCCTTCCACCGCAACATCGGCCTCTTGAAGGGCGTGAAGGTCGCACCCGATGGTCGTGTGATCTCCGAGTCCGAATGGGCCGCCAACCGCGACAACTGGCTGCCGAGCGAGGGCGACCGCGCCTTTGTGGCCAGCCTGATGGGCCGCGTGGTCGATCCCGGCAAGTTCGCCAACTGGATCGCGCCGCCGGTGATGGGCATCAACCGCCAGCCGGTGGACTTTGACTACGTAAGGTTCGCTTGAACTGTTGACCCCCCCGCGCCGCGCCTAAGGGCGCGTCACCCCCCAGGGGGCGATGCGAGCGGCCTGGCAAAGCCAGTTCCGCCGCATCCCCGGTTGGTACACGTGCTCCGGAGAGGCGGCCGCAGTGCAGGAAGGGGGCGCAGTCTCTTCCCACCGTGCGAGCGCCCACCAGCGCGACGCGGTGTGGCTGGCGCAGTGAGGTCAAGGAGGAGCCGGCCGCAGGCCGGCGGGGGACACGAACGGAGTCAGCCGCGCCGTGTCGCGCGGCGCCAGGCCAACGCCAACCCAGCGGCCAGAGCAAAACCCAAAGCAAAGCAGAAACCCAGGCAAAAGCAATCCCCCGAACCAGGCCAAACCCCCCGACCTACACTGCCCAAAGAACACCCACGGAGACACCCCATGAACGCGCCCGCCGCATCGGCTGTGATCAAGCAGCACCTGATCGACCCCGAGATCTGCATCCGCTGCAACACCTGCGAAGCCATCTGCCCGGTGCAGGCCATCACGCACGACTCGCGCAACTACGTGGTCGATGCCGAGAAATGCAACTGGTGCAACGACTGCATCTCGCCGTGCCCCACCGGCTCGATCGACAACTACCGCACCATGCCGCGCATCAAGGCCTATTCGCTGGCCGAGCAGCTCACCTGGGACACATTGCCCGTCGA
>PHCF01000039.1 GCA_002842145.1 Betaproteobacteria bacterium HGW-Betaproteobacteria-6
TAGGCTTCTCGATTTCCATAGTGTCCACCATCGTTATTGGTGGACACTATCTTCACGGTCTAAGCTATCAATTCACAGATGACTTCGCCGGGCGCTTACCTTTGAGTGGATAACCTTGCCATCCTTATTTACCGCATAGCCAGCAAAAGCCAATGCAACATTGAGCCCATCACTCCTCCACTCAAAAAGCTCAGGAGTTGAGATGTAGCGAGCCGGCGACAGTGCCTCATTGATAAACAGGATGAGATGGTTGCCGACGTGATGTTCGTTCTGGGCATGCGCAAGGGCGTTGTACAGACGCTTCCATTTCGTTATACCCGCATCTGGGTCTGGCACTCCAATGGTGGCGAGTATGTATCCAATTTCATCGCCTTTAAGGCCGCGCTCAGTATCTCCTAGAACCTTGCATGCAGCTTCCATCTGAGTTGCGTTGAAACACGGAATTTTTGCCATGGTCACTTCAACCGAAGATAGGTTTACCGATTACATATGCCAATTTGCATACGCAATTAGACAACAGTTCACTTAGAAGGTAGCGCGGAAAGACTTTGGCCGAGCAACCCTGATGCCGAATACACTTCTTCTGGCATGACGTCGAATCCAAACGGGTTTTGAAGTATTTGCCGTTTGACAAGCTGGTTAACCGCATCACCCAAAAACGCCAACGGATGCTTTAGAAAGTGCTGACTTACCACCTTGAGAAGTGACGAATCATTAGTTTCCCGAACCATCCTCTCAAGCCCATCCGCATAGACCACTTCAATTGTGTACTTTTGCGTGCCTATAGTCTGCTGAGCCAGCAAGATTTTCATCTCGGCCTCGGGGGATAGCTTACCCGTCAGCCACAGCTCAAACTTCAATTTATACCGATGGTATTCCGCATTCTGAAGCGTATGTCTCCGCACAAGCGGAATCCGTTTAGTCAGCCAATCATCCACATCCTTGTCACTCAGCAAATTGCCGGGGATGAGTCCCTTGCACTCAATGAAACGAATCTCCCGGTCTTTAACGACAGCGCGCACATCGACCTCAGCGACGTCCTTGCCACCCTCTCTGTATATCTTGTTCATAGTGATGTCGACATTTGGCGTCGTCTTTCGGACTACGTCCGCCACCACGAACTCAAACAGAGCACCTCGAAGCGTGCCAGCGGCCCCTTCAACTTTGCCCAGCCTCTCAAACAACTCAGTAAACTTTTCGGGGTCAACCGCATGCGTCGCAGACTGAGTAAGCGTGCTGACTAAATCCATCAATGCCCGGGCAACCTCGGTGCCAAAGAGAGACTCCGGGGTAGCAGGCACGATACCAGCCCGTCGAATCATGTCCAGGGCATCTTTGGAATACCGATGTGCGACGAAAAACTGCAAACAACGGCCTACCCCACGGAGCTGACGTAATGACACACACTTATAGATAAATGGGCGAACATCGTCTGCTCCAACTTCGTCAGTCAGAAGAACGTCCACAACGACGAAACCTGGCTTTGGCTTATCCGTATTGCTCCAAGTCGCCAGAGGACCTAAGAACGACGGCGCTGATAAATCCCATTCAAAACTTGCAACAGTAGGAACCAAACCAGGTACGTCACTACGAAGCTTGAAACTATGGAAACTGCCAAGACCAAGTTTGGCAGCCCACTCTTGGACAGATTGCAGCAATATGGTCTCTGCAACCAAGCGGGCCCGTACCGGCGGAAGCAATTCGTCAATATAAGCCTCCCCCTTACCGAATGCGATGCATGCTCCCAAGCCAGGTATCTCTAACTCCTGTAGAAGCCCAGTAGAAACTAATCGACCGTACACAGCTTCGCCAGACAGCTGGCGAAGCCCACTTGAGGCGCCTGCCGCAGACGCAAAACTGGTCAATGGAATGACCCCCCCACGGGCGCTGAGGGCCCATATAGCCCTGGCATAGGCACCATTGCTACTCACCAAGGCTTCAGCCAATTTCCGCCAGAACTTAGGGCTTCCATACTGACCCGCAACGTACAGGAACTGGGCTCCACGAGAAAACTGAAGGTCCAGCGCTCGAATAGAACCGCTGCGGCGCTCAATTCTCTTCCGGGCAGCCGAGGCTGAAATGCCATGAAGCTTCGAAAGGGCAGCCGCAAGGTCGCCGCTCATCAGCGGCCCATGCTCCAGAAGGTAGTCAGTTAGTTCGTCAGCCATCTTGGTTTTTCGTCTATGTCACACAGCGCTATTTATAAACTAACAACCATGTATAGTCGACGGATTTTTTATTTCAACGACTACGAAAAATCAACATGAAATCAATATGTTGAAAAATCATCCACTAAAGTCTATAAGAATATTTCTGTCACAATCCATACTACCAACGACTTCAAATGACTCTGAACGGACAGTAAGCAGACCTTGGGACCTGTCTTGACTTGTGCATTCCTCGCCAAAAAGGCAGAGAGCGCGTAGGCAGCAGTTGCCCGGCACTAAACTCATTGAGTTTGACGCCTCTACCATTATCTCGATGGCTTAATGGCGAACAGGCAACTGCGGCACGGGTTATATGTAAAACTTGAATGGAAGCATCGGTTCGCTTTCCTGAGGAGCTGCGACCAATATGTCTCCAATAGCATCGGCAAACCGTATGGTGACCGGCTCTCGGTCGTTGAAAAGACAGCTATTGAAGTTGATTTTTGTAAGAGCCAGCACGTCACTCATGACGGTCTTAATTTGAGCCTCCCCGCGCCTGACACTGACCTGCAAGGGGTTGGGTGTGTCCGGCCCCATGTAAGTCCCCAATCTGGGCACAAAGCCAGAGGTCCACAAGAAACCAGACCGGGCGCCTGTAAGCATCGCCGTGCCGCGAATGACTGGGTATGCGCCGGAGCGAAATAACTTGAGCTGGTCCCAAGCATCCGCGATTTGAACCCCTACGACGTTCGTAGCCGTCCCTAGGCAGGCCTTTTGGAAACCGACCCACTCGTCATCACTAAATAATGATTTGGCGTGAATAAAAAGTTCCAGCGGTTCAGTACCGTGACGCGCTTTGTACTCATTCAGTACGGTCCCCACCAAGCGCGTGGCGGCTTCATTATCGAGATGGAACTGCTTTGTGTCGGGATGGAACCAAGGTCCGAGCGCCCCGCGAAAAACCACGCCTTCTCCATCGGACAAGAACATTTGAGCGGCGCATACGGAGTGACGTGAAGTACCTGCCTGGTCTTGACGCTTGTAAACCAGTCCGACGTAACAGACGCCGGGGCGCATATTGGCAATTTGCCACGGGCGTCCCCCACTCTTATAGTACGACCCAGAACATAGCTTCCAGGCTATGGTGGCCGGGTCCTCAACTCGCCGCTTCGGCTCTCCTTTGGCATTAAGGAAGTCATTTGGAGCGAGTGTGCTCTCCCGAACAATCTGGGTAACCACTTGATGTTCGAGCAAACGAGCCTTTAGTTGTCGCCTAAAGTTCTTTTCGTATTTGTAGACCTCAGCCTCTTCTTCGGCGAACCCAAATAGCGTTGGCTGCGTTGCCAACTTGAGCGCGTCTCGTTCTTTCAGTGCGACCTTGCCATCGACTCGCTCCGCTCTGGGTACGGTGGACATCGGACGGCCAAGTTCATAGATGAACTCTGGAACGACGACATACCAGAAGCTTGGAGGGTCTTCATTGCGCTTCTGTTCGGCCACTAGGCGCTCCACGAAGACATCAACCACCGACTTGATTGCTTCATGTCGGTTGGCAATATGCATACGTCGGTGCAGGTCCTGCTCATCAATGTCAGCTATTACCTGTGATGGTTTAGCCGACCAGATGGCGTGAAAGGCCTCCGAGAAGCCCGGAAACGGAACATGATGGGGTTCGATTTCCTTCGCCCCACGCCGGTGAGGTGGAGTAGGAATGAAAGTGGAAACCTGCTTGGCCCATCGTTCAAACCGCTCTAGGCCGGCCTTCGTACCGATGAAACCATAGCGAATCTGCCTGGGTGTATTCCCAGCATCAACAGGACCGTATAGGTACAGTCCATCACGTGAGTATTCCAACTGCTGCCCATACCGAAAGGCCAACGTGGGTTCAGAGATGTGGCAAACCTCTGGGCGGCTCATACCTGCTCCTCTGCCAGAGATTCATCATCCCAATCCTCCGCGGGAAGGTCAGGGTCATCATCTTCTACAGGCTCGTCGTTGGTTTCTGCCACGCTGACAGGACAACTAAATTGGAGAGGAGGAATACGCGTAGTGATAAATCCGCCTTCTGCCACTTGCAACCGGAGTTTTCCTTTGTCATCAGACAGCCACCACAAAAATGCGCAAAGCATGTCACGCCAACGAGCATTACGCCACCCTTTTGCAAGGGAGCGACGCAAGGTATGGGCACGACGAACATCCTCGATAGGGTCCATCCCGTTTTCACTGAAAACCAATCGAGCAGAAACACGGAGGTGGTGTAACGGAAAAGTCCGCAAATTGACATTGATAGCGTAGTGCCAATGGACTCGACGCTTGTCAGAATGGCCGATGATTTGCCTCGCGCCGCGCCTATAGCCCCAATCGAACTTGACCTTATCGAGCGGTGCTGTCTTGATGTCTGCCCACCAGCTCAATCTCTTGCCTGAGCCCATGTAGCCCTTCATGCCCCGCTTGTTACAGTAGCCGTCAAACGCTTGCGAACCGATGTCTGTGTACATGTATTGAGCCTGATAGGCTTCGATACCGATTTCAGGCCAACCTGCCACAAGAAAATCCCCTGCCCTGATGTAGGAAACAATTTTGCCGGGCAGGTCGGCTCCCAGAAGACCGACGTCATTCGGAGTGGCAAATGTAATCACACCACCGCGGTAAGGGACGCAAGGCCAAGTGTGGCACTGCCGATGCTGAAACCGCTCGAGCGATGAACCAACGGGGGGCTCGCAGTAATAGACAGTCTCTGGCTGGCTTTCGATTTCCAGCCAATTCGAAACTAGAGGCTCTGACTTCACAAGAAGCGTTGACGAACCCTCAGCATGGGTTTCCAGCCAGGTTGGCATTAGCCCTGGCTTTCCCCTTGGAAGCGCTTTTTCTTCCAGCAGTTCAGTCAGTTCAGCCAAGCCACGAGCCCAGCTGTTTTTGAAGTCAATGTACTGTGCTTGGGCGATGCGGAATGGTGCCTCATATGCCTCGAGGCGCAACGGAATGATGAATTGGTCATCCTCAAGCTGCCGAGCAAGGTTTACTCCCATCTCTATCTCGTTGCGGACGCCCTGTTTCTCAAGCCCGTTTGCGGTGCAAACCAGCAACATCTTTACTGCTCGTTTGCGAAGAGCATTCTCCAGTTCTCTCGACCAATCACTACCACCGCGTAATCGCATCACGTCGGCCCACACTTCATAGCCCATCGCCATAAGTTTGGCGCCAAGCCAACGTACGAAATGGTTATCTTCAGGCGTGGCATGAGAAATAAAGAGTGCCGTTCTGGGTGTCGTCTCTTGGGAATCCATGGTGCTCATGGTTATCTCGGGATAGCTGGAGGCTGTGAGCGTGCACGTAATGCCTCATACAGCTGAGCAGGCCCTAGTAAGGTGTCTTTCAGGCCATCCTGAACCTTCTGTGAATTCAGGGCCTGGCTGCTCATCGTCGTATGGGCATCGAGCGCATCCATGATGGCATGCAGAATGGCCTGTGACAGGTCGGGCGAATTGGCGAACTGTTCCTTGCTGTTGTTGGCAGCTTGCTGAATCAGCGTGTCATTTTCCAGCAGCTTGCCTTTGATGACGCCGTTCACATAAACCAGTTGGTCGTTGTCGGAAAGTTCGCCCTCGAACAGGCCATTCACCTTCTGGATGATTTCGGTAAGCAGGGCTTTTTCCTTTTCCTGGACCGACCCGCTGCCAGTTTCAGTCATCGGTTCAAGCTTTGGATTTTCGCCATCCTTTAGGTTCAGTGTTTGCTGCCCCTTGTTACGCAGCGTGTGGTGCGTCAGCACGACCTTAGACAGGTCGACAGTTTCGCGCTCACGGCCAAACTCGAGCAGCGGTATCAGGCGTTTGTAGAAAATGAAACGCTTCTCGATGTCGGTATTGCCATAGTCGAATATCTGCGAAAGAAAGGCATACAGCCGGTTAAAGGCACCCATGTCGCCCTTGAACAAAACGAGGACGGACATCGCATCCTTGGCTGCCTGGATAGCCGCCTCATCCTTGTTGGCTTCGGCAATGGCTTTGTCGTTTTGAGCGGCCTTATAGCGTTTCAGCAGGCGGTCGGCCACTGGGGCCAGCGCCTGACTCAGTTGAGCCTGGGTGCCCTTGGGGTCCATTTCGACCTGGGCTACGCGTTCAACCTCGAAGGTGTCGTAATACCCCGTGGCATCCAGCTTGGCGCGCAGGTCGTAGACCAGATGCGGGTCAGTGGTGGCTTCCAGTTGGGCGGTTTCGTAATAGGTTTTGAAGGCGGCCAGTACGTCCTCGGCCTCGTTCACGAAGTCCAGGATATAGGTCGTCTCCTTGCCGGGGTGGGCGCGATTGAGACGAGACAGCGTCTGCACGGCCTGAATGCCGCCCAGCCGTTTATCCACGTACATGCCACACAGCAGCGGCTGGTCGAAGCCGGTCTGGAATTTGTTGGCGACCAGCAGCAGGTGGTAGTTCGGCTCGGCAAATGCTTCTCGGATGTCCTTGCCCTTGAGGTCGGGGTTCAGCAGCTTGCTAGCTTCCGTCACCGGCTCCGGGTAGCTCTCGGTGTCGGTGATTTCGCCCGAGAAAGCAACCAACACGCCGAGGGCGTAGTTCTGCTTCTGGATATAGCCGGCAATTGCCTTCTGCCAGCGCACCGCTTCCTTGCGGCTGCTGACGACAATCATCGCCTTGGCCTTGCCATTGAGCAGCGGCTGTACATTCTCGCGGAAGTGCTCGACGACGGTCTGAACCTTCTGGCTGATGTTGTAGGGGTGCAGACGGACCCACTGCATGATGCCCTTGAGGGCTTCGCTCTTGGTGACCTGGGTTTCGTCGTATTCCTGGCCGTTGTTGGCCAATTTGAAGGCCAGCTTGTAGGTCGTGTAGTTCTTCAGCACATCGATGATGAATTCCTCTTCGATAGCCTGGCGCATCGAATAGACGTGGAAGGCCTGCGGCAGGCCGTCGGCATCCTTGCGGCCGAACAACTCCAAGGTCTTCTGCTTGGGGGTCGCGGTGAAGGCGATGTAGGTGAGCCCCTTGTCCTGGGCCGTCTTGGCCGACATTTGCAGGGCCAGCAGGGTTTCGGTGTCGATTTCGCCACCGTCCTGCAATTCGGCCATTTCCTCGGCAGACAGCAGTTGCTTGAGCTTGGCTGCCGCCTCGCCGGTTTGCGAGCTGTGTGCCTCGTCGGCAATGACCGCGAAGCGCTTGCCCTCGGTGGCCGACAGTTCCTGCACGGCCTTCAGGGCAAACGGGAAGGTCTGGATGGTGCAGACGATAATTTTCTTGCCGTCCTTCAGCGCTTGCGACAACTGGGCACTCTTGCTGCCGTGTTCGTCCGAAATCGTGGCGACGACGCCGGTGGTACGCTGGAAGTCGAAGATAGCTTCCTGCAACTGTGCGTCTAGAACATTGCGGTCGGAAACGACCAGCACGCTGTCGAAAATCTTCTGGTTCCCGGCGTCGTGCAGGTCGGCCAGGAAATGGGCAGTCCAGGCAATCGAGTTGGTCTTGCCAGAACCGGCCGAATGCTGAATCAGGTAACGCTGGCCAGCACCGTTCTCCAACACATCGGCCACCAGCTTACGGGTGGCGTCGAGCTGGTGATAGCGGGGAAAGATGACGCTGGTCAGCTGCTTCTTGTCATTGCGTTTGCCGATGAGGTAGCGACCGAGGATTTCCAGCCAGCTATCGCGTTGCCAGACTTCTTCCCACAGGTATGAGGTGGCAAAGCCGAAGGGGTTGGGTGCGTTGCCGGCACCACCTTCATTGCCGCGATTGAAGGGCAGGAAGCGCGTCGCTGTGCCGGCCAGTCGAGTGGTCATCATCACCTCGGACTGGCTGACGGCGAAATGCACCAGTGCCCCGCAGGGGAAGGATAGCAGGGGCTCAGCCAGTCCGCCCTTAGGGGCCGGGTTGCGGTCAAAGCGGTATTGGTCGACGGCATCGCCGACGCTCTGGGTGAAATCGGACTTCAGTTCGGATGTGGCTACGGCGATGCCATTAACAAACAGCACCAAATCGAGCGCATCCTTGGCATTGTTCAGTGAGTGATGCACCTGGCGCACGACGCGCAGGCGGTTGGCGGCGTAGTCTTGCTGGATGGCCGGGTTGATGCCCAGCGCCGGCTTGAACTGCACCAGCGAAAGCGGCTTCTTAAGACCGACCATTTCGACCCCCCTGCGCAGCACTTCCAGTGTGCCTTGCTCGTTCAGGCATTTGCGCACCCGCTCGGCCAGCACTTTGAGCAGGCTGGCGCCGTGCGTCTTGTTCAGTGCCTGCCAGCTTTCTGGCTGGGTGGTTTCCACCCAGGCCAGCAGGTCGGGCAGGAACAAAGCGTTTTGCTTGTCGTAATGGGCAGCATCGCCTTCGGCGTAGAGCCAGCCGTGCTGGCCGAGGTGGTTGCAGATGGCGGCTTCGAAATGGTGTTCCTGGTGCAGGTTGGACATCAGGCGGTCTCGGCTTCGGCAAAATGGCGGACGTCGATTTTTCCGGTGACGGCGGCGGAAACTAGGGCGGAGCGGCGTTCTTTGAGGAGGGCGATGCCGCGAGAGGCCTCGTCACTAAGTGAGTTTAAGAGGGGAAGTATTGAATCGAGATACTTTACGATTTCTTTCTGTTCTTCAATTGGCGGAATCGGAACCCGAAGATTTGATATTGTCCCAAGACCTAATGTTTGCTGGGTTCCATAAGTCCAGTTAAGTTCGTATGCAATTTTCATGTTATTGGACTTTAGTACGTTGCATACAAATTTCGGCTCAATTCCCTCTTGCAGCCTCACAGCTGCCAGTGGAACCCAAACATTAAACTCCTTGTCTGTCTCGACTATTGCGGTTGTTCCCGTTGTTGCTCCTAACTTTACAATCAATATATCGCCGCGCATTGGGGAGTAGCGTTTGCAATATTTCGCATGGTCTTCGGGAGAAATGTGGCCCCAGATTTTGTCGAAATCAATGAATCCTTTTGAAAGGGATTCAGCAGAAACAAACGGAATTCCGTTGTCATGTTTTACTGGTGTTTCGTGTGGTCCGTCAATTATCGGACTGGATACCAAGTATTTCAGGGCCACAACATCCCAATGCGCTGGCACCTCTCCTAACCACGACACCCCAGAATCTTTCATGGGCGCATCGGGGTTCAAGCCTTTGGTGACGGCGTGGGAAATGGTGGCCTGGCGTTTTTCGGCCAGGAGGGAGATGAGCTTTTCCTGCTCGGCAATCAGCCCGTCAATCTTCGCCGTTTCGCGGTCGAGGAAGGCGGCGATGGTAGTTTGTTCTCCAACTGGGGGTGCCGGCACATAAATCCGCCCAAGGTCAGAAGCATTGATTGCCGGATAGCTGACTCCAGTCGACCGGGCAATAACTTCATCGACAAACCTCTCGCTTTGCAGAGAGTATTTTAGAAATCCGGAGACGCAGCCTTGATTTGGCCGAACCACCGCAAACCCGGTTGAGGCAATCAAGTTCTCAGGCGGCGATTCAATTGGAGCGATTGCCTTGAGATAGGTGCGAACGGTAGATACCAGTACATCGCCATCTCGAACAATCCTGCGTGCTCGAGAAGGAGCATCCTTAAACTCTAGGTATTCAGTTTTTTCAATCCCTGCACTCAGACTAACGCTTCCAATATCCACGTACTCAAGCTGGTAGTCAGGGGGGGTCGTTTCTGGCAGCGCTTCGTCATTTATGGTTGACACCCACTTTAGGGGCTTTGTTTGCCAGTGTGCCGGTAGCAGACCAAGAGCATCCGTGTCTTCGTACTTTTTATACCTCGGCAAACTCATTCTGCCAGCCCTTCCAGCATACGCATAATGTTGGCTGTTACGTCTATCAGCTCTTCATCAATTTCATGCAGGCTGCGCGGGGCCTCGAAGACGTAGAAATGCCGGTTGAACGGGATTTCGTAGCCGACCTTGGATTTGTCGTGGTCTATCCAGGCATCCGGGGCATGCGGCAGGACTTCGCGCTTGAAGTAGGCAGCGATGTCGTCAGTGAGCGGCACGTTTTCGGTATCGCGCAGCGCGCTGTCGGCCTGCGGCTTACCTTTCTGCTTGCCCTTCTCGCCGAGGATGACCTTGCCGGCTGCATCGCGCAGCGGGCGTTCGACGGTGAGCGTGGTGTAACCGAATTCCTCGTTCTTGAAGATGCGAGAAATCGGCACGACCTTGGCCTTTCCGCCAGCAGGCGCGGTTGGTCGGGTGGCGCCAGGCAACAGTAGCTGACGGCTGATTTCCTTGCCGGCGGCGTCGAGCACGGTGGCTTGCTCCGCTTCGGCGAATTCACCGAACAGGCGGGTAATGTCGGCGATGTGCTCGTCGGACAATTCCTTACGCTTGCTGCCCAAGCTTTTGCGCATTTTCACCCAGAAGCTGCTGGCATCGATGAGCTGGACCCAGCCTTTGCGGTCGGGCGGCTTCTTGTTCGACAGAATCCAGACGTAGGTGCTGATACCGGTGTTGTAGAACATGTCAGTCGGCAGGCCGATGATGGCTTCGACCAGGTCGTTTTCCAGCACATAGCGACGGATTTCGCTTTCCCCGCTGCCGGCGCCACCAGTAAAGAGCGGCGAGCCGTTCAGGACAATGCCGAGACGGCTGCCGCCATCGACGGCTGGGCGCATCTTGCTGATGAGGTGAAGCAGGAAGAGCATGGAACCATCGGAAACCCGGGGCAGGCCAGGGCCGAAGCGACCGTCGAAACCTTTGTCGGCGGCTTCCTTGCGGATTTCCTTCTCGACCTTCTTCCATTCCACGCCAAAGGGCGGATTGGATAGCATGTAGTCGAACTTCCGATTGCCGTGGCCATCTTCCGAGAGCGTATTGCCAACCACTATATTGCCGACGTCCTGCCCCTTGATGAGCATGTCGGCCTTGCAGATGGCGTAGGACTCGTCATTGAGTTCCTGGCCGAACATGGTCAGGCGGGCAGCGGGGTTATGTTCGAGCAGATATTCGCCGGCCACCGACAACATGCCGCCGGTGCCTGCGGTCGGGTCATAAATGGTGCGCACCACGGCATTGCCGGGCGACAGCACGTCATCGTCCTCAATGAATAGCAGATTGACCATCAAGCGGATGACTTCACGCGGCGTGAAGTGCTCCCCGGCCGTTTCATTCGAGATTTCGGCGAACTTGCGAATCAGCTCCTCAAACACCAGGCCCATCTGGGTGTTGTCGACCACATCGGGATGCAGGTCGATGTTGGCGAACTTCTCGGTGACCAGATAAAGCAGGCCGGCCTTGGCCAGGCGTTCGACCTGGGTGTAGAAATCGAAGCGCTCAAAGATGTCGCGGGCGGCTGGAGAAAAACCCTGAATGTAGGCGTAGAGGTTTTCCCGGATGTGGTCCTGGTCGCCGAGCAACTTGCTCAGGTCGAGCGGCGAAGTGTTATAGAAGCTCTGGCCAGCCTTGCGTAGCAGAAACGGGTCGGGGTTCAGGCCGGCAGCCGTCTTGGCGGAAAACTCGGCGAGGACAGCCGGCTTGCTGCATTCCAGAACGCAATCCAGTCGGCGCAGGATGGTGAAGGGCAGGATGACCTTGCCGTATTCGGATTGCTTGTAGTCGCCGCGCAGAAGGTCGGCGACGGACCAGATGAATGATGAAAGTGCTTGATGGTTCATTGCTTTGCAGGGCTTTCGCGCTTCTACTTGTTAGAAGCAGGACTATAGCGCAGCAGGTAACCCAAACGACATACAACTACCGCAATAACGCGGCTAAAAGGCGGTTTTCAGAATAAAACGAGCTGTTTCCCTCCTCGATGTGGAATAGGCAGTTGCCGGTCAAGCCACACCTTATCGTTATGGAGAAGCCAACGAAAGACTCGATACTCAGCCTTTAGGAAATCCAAGCGCGAGCATTCAGGATGCTCTCTGATATATGCGGAGCACACCCGGCGGTATTGCGCCTCGAGTTTGGAGCGTGTTGTTGCGGCCTTACTTGTGGAAAAATCCAATTCAGAACCAAACACGCCGAACCAGCGACACCGCTCCTGGACTGCCTTCCATCCTCCAAACAACCAATAGAGCAAGACAATCCGCCCAAGAATCATTCCTGCCGCAGGCTCATGAAAACTAAATGCAATACGTTTTAGGAAGGTCACGGTTTCAGGAGAATGCGTGCCGAAGGTATTTGCAAAGGCCTGCGCGGCCAGTTGCTCTGTTAATGCCGACAGACGAACCCCTGATAGCGGCGACACAAATTTCCTCCGTCGGAGCTCGTCGGCCATGACTGATAGCATCATCTCCGCATCAGGCAACTCATCGCCTTGAAGTGCTTCTGCGGCCATGACGGCCACACCTCGCCAGAACTTTTCATTCATGCCGAACATTGGTTCGGAGTTGCTCAGGTCCGAAACGAAGTCACCAGGAACCGGAAATTCGACGTGAAGGGTATATCGCTTGATGCGTACTCTCACCAGCGTGTCACCGTGATTGGGGCAGAAAAAGACTATTGGCAATTGATGTATGCGACGCCAATAGCTCATCCCAAAGCGTTCCAAGTCGCTCATCCGGCAACTTGGGCAATAGCTCAGTACGGTTGAATCTGAAAAAGTCAGCGAACTTAGAGATGGCAACAATCCGCCATGGGCCAGCCCATTGAATGTCATCTCATCCAATTCGCCTAGGCGGGTTTGCGTACCCAGCCAGGTTAAGCGGTGGAGTACCTCTGTTGCGCTATCGAAGCAGAAACTGGTTCGACGACAGAAATCAGGAAGGTCAATTTTTGCGTCAATAAATGAGGCATATCGGCCATCTCCGAAATATAGCGAGGCGAGTTCCCGATAATCTGCAAGACCGTTAATTCGCCCCAGCCTTGCTAGCAAACTGGAAAAAATCTCATCGGGCAATGGTTCTGGGAAAATCATTTTCCACACCATGAATTTTTAGAAATCTATAGGAATAAATTTCTAAATACAAAACCCCCAACTTTCTCCATGTCAGTGATTAAACATTGGCGAAATATTTATTTTGCGCTATACGAAATTGCGAATTACCAATTTCTCGCTATACTAATTTTTCCCTTTCTAATCAACATGATGGACATATTATTTCTCCCGTGATATTTGTCAACAATTCGACCGAAGCACCGAATTAAAAAGGAGAGTAAAAAAGGGCAAGCCAACCAACAGACGAAAAAAAACGCGAGGGGCCTAAGCCTCGCGTTTTTTAACCAGGGGACTACCCTAGAGCGTCAAAATCAAGCTCTAGTCTAAGGACGGATTTTCCGTCCGTCAATCCCCCATTTTCATTTTTTCGCAAACATCGACGTGAGCGAGGGATTCGCTTACCCATGGAAATGGAGTACATAATGAGGACAACTAAAAGGTTTACCCCGGCGGTCCTTGAACGATTTAGCCGCAATGGCAGAGGGATTGGAACTAACGACGATTACGTGCCGTGGCATTGTGTAAGCCGTAGCGACCCTGCCAGCCGTGGTCGTTCTCATCTTCAGCAACTGTTTGAACGACAGTACAACCTGCTGAGCGACCAAGAATGGGTCGGGCTATTTTTTGCATCTATGCTGCCGAACCTGCATGACATCCGGGAACAATTTCCTTTGGAATTGGCTGCTGGGCGGCATGAGCTTTCGGCTTATCGAATTGATGCACCTACCGGTCTTTTTCCTGGGACCGTTGAACTCGCGCCCGGATTAGGAATAAAGAAGTACCCATCAGTTGCCGAGCAAGGGGTACGGGTCCCTTGGAGGCTAACGACAGACCTGCTGCTAACGCTATCCGGCAGGAATGGGCAACTTGAATTCCTTGCTGTTTCGATAAAACCTAACCTAGCAATTACGAAACGGCAGAAGCAACTTCTGGGGCTTGAAAAAGCATACTGGAACGCCCGAAGCGTTGAGTGGCTTCTCGTCACTTCCGCAGAGTACGAAGAATCCGTTGGGCTAACGCTTCGCCAAAGTATGCCCCATGTTGTAGGCCCAACCTCTCCACAAAGTCACTTGGCGGTCGCAGCCGACGTCGCTCATCGCCATTGCGGCCGGTCACTCACCTTCCTGCTCAACGAGATGGTTCCTCACGTTGGCGGCATGAACAATGCCCAACGTGCTTTTTGGCAGGCCGCATGGGCGGGAATGTTTCCTCTCGACTTTCGTCGAGACTGGCGGCCACACCAACCGGTTGTGTTACTAAACGAAGGCGACTTCGTGTCCCAAAATCCGATTGCGAGCCGGAGGTCGGCATGGATTTGAGGCATAACACGGCGCTCCGTATCCATTCTGATAATGATGCAGGACTATATCGGGTCATTTTGGCGGAACCACAGCTAGATAGAGTTGTATTGGCACGCCTTGACCCGCCTGACGTGGCGTCTCCTTCCAAAGGGGGAAGGCCAAGAAGCCAGACCACTAAACGCCCTCGTAAAAAACCTCAGCCTCCTTTGATTGGCGAACTCAACTGGCACTGGAGCCTAACTGAGCTCTTTGCCTTGCGGAGCCGCGGTTTGTTGGAGATTGTGGAGATTGAACCCGAAAATCGTACGCTCTCCGACGCTGACTCGACGCTCTTTTATTCTAGAAAGGATGTCATGCGCCCTTTCCTGGACTATCTCCATTTCAGGGAGCAGGTACTGATTCATCGTGGCATAAGCGGCCTAGTAGCTGAAGCCATGGAAATTGGAAACACATCCAAGGGGCATGTATACAAGTTGTTTTCGCTCCTATGTCGCTTTGGGTTCCAAGAAAGTAGCCTTCGGCCACAACGATATAAGTGCGGTGCTCCCGCCGCACTTAGGCCATGCGACCCCGATGGACGAAAAAAACCAGGCGCAAAGACCATCAAACAACGGATTTCGGCAGCATTTGGCACATCTTTGGAACCGGCCCAGCCAGGCATGAACTCGGTGTGGCGTGCGTTGGTCATGGCCGGCTACTCAAAAATACCGACCCCCAAGCCACCATTGCCAGAAGTCTGTAACTCAATTCTCAAGAGTAATTTCGTTACCAAATACAGGCAGGAAAGTGGGAAATTGGTCGAAATTCCACCAGAGCAGGGCACGTATCCAAACTATCGCCAAATCCGCAGAGTTATCACGATTGAGGTATCCAAGCTTGAACGCCTCCTCCAAAACACCACACAAGCGTGTTTCAATCGTAGCCTGCGCGGCCTTGTGGCCAGGAATTGGAAAGGCGTCAGCGGCCCGGGGCATACTTGGGCAATCGACTCAACCATCGGCGATGTCTACCTGCGCTCATCGCTAAATCGTGCATGGATAGTCGGACGACCAATTGTTTATGTGATGGTCGATGTCTGGAGTACCGCCATTGTTGGCTTTTATGTCTGCCTGACCGGGCCCAGCTGGAATACAGCCAAAGTTAGCCTTTTTTGCGCATCAGCGCCACCGGAGCTTGTTGCCGATTTGTGGGGCTACAACGCAATAGCCACGCTGAACCCCAGCCCTTCGTTACCCGGGGTACTCATGTGCGACCGCGGCGAATATCTATCGAAAGCAGCCAGCCAAACCGCTTTGAAGCTGATACCTGCGATGAGCTATGCACCACCATATCGCCCTGACCTCAAGGGGCTTGTCGAGGTTTTGCACCGTATTGAAAAGGACCGCCAATATTATTTTGTACCGGGAGCCATCGACCAGCGGCGTCAAGAATATGAACTTCGGAAAATCAATCCAGAGGAATCCGTTCTTACTGTTAAAGAGTTCGTTGCCTATCTCGCCATAATTTTTTCCGAATACAATCTGACTGCAAATCGAGCTCATCGTCTCGACGCCCATATGAAAGCTGACCGTGTATTCCCCAGCCCCGGCGGCCTGTGGCACTGGGGACACGAAATGGGAATCGGTGTCAGCCGATTTACCCCTCGCTCGGAACTAATTAACTCCCTTCTGCCTAGCGAGTCAGCTCGCGTTACTCGTCAAGGCATCATGCTGGGTGGGAAGGAATATCGCTCCGACATTACCGATGAACTTCAATGGACAGCACTAGCCCGAAATTTTGGCACGATGTCTATTCCGGCATCGTATTTTCCAGGTTCGGTTTCTCGCATCTGGACTCCCCATCCACAAGGCAACGGAAACCTCGAACTAAAAATTACCACAACTGCAAATGCGTCCCCGGAGCTCACTTTTGACGAAGAGCTCGATGCCTACATGTTTTCCAAAGCTGGCAACGCCGATGTAGACCATCTCAGAACGACCGCAGCTCTCGAAGCAAAACAGCAAAAAGAGAAAATTGTCCTCAGGGCGAAAGAGGCAACCCAAGAAGCTATTGAACGTAATCGCGGCTTCGTACCGCCAATAACTGATTCTCGAGCACTGGAGAATGCATACGGCAGCCACAACGCCTGCCCGGACGCCAACCCTCCAACCGCTGAAAAGTCTGCCTCGGACGAAGAAGCTGAGGCCAATTACTTATCGATGGTCAGTGCAATTTTCGCTGCTGCGAACCGCGACGAGGACTCCCATGAATAATTTCCAGTCGCTGGACCCATACAACGGCAACATACTTACGCTTGGTCTTGGCCCAATTCTGTCTCGTCCGGATGCATTGAGAGCACTGACCTATTTACCGGCACCACCACGCCAGATTGAGAAAGTTCCGAAGCACATTCGGCTACATCACTTAATGGGGTTAAGGGATTTTCACATTCCATGCCTCGAGGGCTTGCGATTGCAAGCAAGTATTGACCTGATGATTCGTCAAAGCTATCGCTACCGTGACCCGCAAGTCCCTCAGACTTGGAGTGTTCTCGGAGGCGAGCCATCAATACATAAAACGCCACGTGCACCAGCCATGGCCAGTGTTGTTGTTGGGCATTCTGGCACAGGAAAAACCGAAGCAGTTCAACGCTCTCTCGGCGTTTATCCACAACAGGTCATTTCACACCCTGAGTTTCCACGCATAGCTGGCGCTCATAAGCAGGTTGTTTGGTTGTCGGTCGACGTACCCGCCAGTGGCCGCTCCCATGACCTTGCAGCCAACCTCATGTGGGCTTGGGAAGCAACAATGGAAAAATACGCGCCTGATATGAGCGGTCGGTTTTCCAACACTTTAGCCCGAGAACGCCGAGATGGCGAGAAAATGCTGGATGAGTGGCGCCAGGTGGCTCTTGGGCATTTTCTCGGCATTCTGCATTTGGATGAAGTACAAAATTTCTTCAAGTTGCCAACGCTTGCTAAACGTAGGCAGAAATCCGGTGCGAAGGACAGCCTGGAACTCAGCATTATTGAAGACCAATGTTTGAAATGGATTCTGACGCTGACCAACACATGGCAAATTCCCATAATTTTTTCGGGGACCCCTGATGGTGTAGGTGCACTAACCAAACGCTTCGCAAATATCCAACGATTTATCACCAGCGGGTACCATCCGTTCAAGCCTTTTGAATCACAAGAGCATTCGTTTTTGCTGGTATTCCTGTCCCAACTTGCACGCTATCAGTTCGTCAAGAAACCCATGGCAATTGCATCTACTGATGTCGGTGCCGATGCGAGTCAGAAGCTTGCTCGAGACTTGGCGGACTTAATCATCGAACGTACTGCCGGCATCCGACGGTTAATTATTGCACTATGGATTGCTGCGCACCGTGTGGCCTTCGAAAGGGATGAAGACTCGCTCACGCTAGAGGATTTTCGCCGCGCAGCGGACATCTTTCTTGCCCCCGTTGAGCCAGCAGTTAACGCATTGAGAAGTGGCAATCCTGCCCTTCTTTCACTTTACGAAGACCTCGTCAAACAAGACGACAACTTTTGGGAGGGATTTTGGTCATCGCTAGCGAGACTTTAACGACCTAAACGATGCTGCGCCTGAGCGTGAATTGATGGCCCCATCGTGCAATCAATGCTCTGCCTGTGCATTGTCTCGATTGCCATCAATTTCTTTAAGCACGTTGCGGAGAAGAAATGAACACTGCCGTAGCAGGCTTTCCATTTCTTCCTGGTCCATTCCGCCAACTTCGGCACTATCGGCTACAGAAAGCCCTTCCAGATAAAAGGCCATAAGCGCTCTAAGTGAACTTTTTCCGCGACCTTCAACTAAGTGAGGCAATCCTAGCTCGCAAAGTCCACTCCAAATCCTGCTCCTTGTGCTTCTGCCGCGATAGTTCTCCTCAATCCGGCGATAGTTTCCTCGTGTAAGGATGTAGGTTTGTAGCAGCTCGTCCTTATTTAGCAAAAACGGGGTTTGACGCTCTTCCCTGGCCGGACTCGGGTTATAGCGCCCCAATTGGGTCAGCGCTTCCTCTACGGACTCATATAGGAGCGTGCTCGCAACAAGGCATTCCATCAAGAATGAGGCCTGCCGTTGTTCAACACTGAAGGTTCCCACATACCGACTGCACCAGAAATCAATTCTCTTCTTTCGATTTGTGTACAGAGGCATGACCCTATCTAACCATTTCCGCCCGAACCGCCACTCCGCATCATGCAGCATATGGTTAATTGAGAACCTCCCACCCCACATGAAAAATCGTTGCTTAGTCGCTTCAGCTCGCAGCGTGTTTGATACCGACTCAGCGTCAAATGGGCTTTTCCGTTCCAGCAACTTGAACGCGAGTTCAACGTAACGAACAATGTGGGAATTACTGAGCGCGTCGCGGACAGTCTCCGAATCGTAGGAAGTTGCAACATCAATCGCTTCTGCTGGAGACCTATTAAACCAATGGATGTCGTCCGGCCAGCTAAGCGACGACTTGTGTTCGGGGCACCAAAGCAATCCGGGAACTTGGTGCGAACGTCTCCAATAGCTCTGCCCGTACAGATGCATATCCGACTCGACGCAAGATTTACACAGAAAGGGCTGTTTGCAGGCGAAGCCCCAGTCGAGATGGCTGAACGCTGTATAACCTATTGCAGAGAATGCATGTCTCTGACTTAGCTCCCAACCTCTCAGCGAGGAGATGCCTTCATAGAACGGTATCGTCGTGTGGGAACCGATGAATTCACAGCTTCCTACGTTAGCGATGCTACTGAGATGTTGGAGATTTAGGTGCTTAGACGGTGGCTCGTTTGACATTCCTGCCCACGCCTCGATTAGCCACTCCATGTCAGCAGTATTTGCCACGCCATTCATGCGCATCAATCTACCGAAATAGCCTCGGTCCAGTTCATCTGTAAAGATTGAAGGGCGAATTAACACTTAAGCAAGAGTAATAGTGCAAGAGCCAATACAGGACTTGGAATAGCTTGCAAGATGCGAAAGGGAACGACCGCGACAGGCCCAGAGAATCGACTCTAGGGGCTGCCAGGACCAGCCAAGAAAATAACTGTTAACAAGTGCGCTGTTGTCTCTAGTCCAACATGCATAGGAAATCATACCTCCTAGCGGGCTGGTGCCCAACGTCCTCGCAAGCACAGACCAGAGCAATGCGAGTTGCCAATCAGCCGAGTTCTCGACTTTAATTGCTAGTTCTCGACTTTAATTACGAGTTCTCGACTTTAATTGTCTGGAACATCCGGTGATGTCGAAACCTTTTTGCGTCATTAGCACTCTTATCCGGCGAGTGCTAATATGTATATGTAACCTGCTGGAGGACATTACGCTATGACCCATGCCCTGACACTTCCGATCCCGTCAGCTGTCGGCAACATTGACGCCTATATCCAGGCGGCAAACCGTTATCCGATGCTGGCCGAGGCGGAGGAAATCCGGCTGGCCGAGCGTTTCCACAACGAAGGCGATGTGGAAGCGGCGCGTCAGCTCGTGCTTTCGCACCTTCGTCTCGTCATCTCCATCGCCCGTGGCTACCTCGGCTACGGTCTACCCCATGCCGACCTGATCCAGGAAGGCAATATCGGCCTGATGAAGGCCGTCAAGCGCTTCGACCCGACACGCGGCGTGCGTCTGGTGTCTTTTGCCATGCACTGGATCAAGGCCGAGATTCACGAGTACATCCTGAAGAACTGGCGTCTGGTCAAGGTGGCGACGACCAAGGCCCAGCGCAAGCTGTTCTTCAACCTGCGCAGTCTGAAGAGTGATTACGAAGGCACCGACACGCTGACCGGCACGCAAGCGGCTGAAGTCGCGGCGCGTCTGGGCGTCAAGCAGGATGAAGTGGTCGAGATGGAAACCCGTCTGTCGGGCCGCGATATCGCACTTGAAGGCCATCCGGACGACGGCGACGAGGCCTTTGCGCCCATCGATTACCTGGCCGACTCGCGTTACGAGCCGACCCGCGTGCTGGAAAACAAGGCGGTCGCCCGCCTGCAGGATGAGGGGCTGCACGAAGCCCTGGCCACGCTCGATCCGCGAAGCCGTCGTATCGTCGAAGCCCGTTGGTTGCCGGAAGGCGAAGCCGCCACGTTGCACGACCTGGCCGCCGAGTTCGATGTTTCGGCCGAGCGGATTCGCCAGATCGAGGTCAAGGCGCTGCAGAAGATGCGCGGCGTGCTGGCCGAGGCCTGAAAGGCAGCTCGGCGCATTTCGTTTTTGGCCGTTTTTCCCGGTTGACCGTAGCAGTCCGCGACGCTGCCGGGAATGTCGGCCAGACGACAACAAAGGGAGCCGCGGCTCCCTTTCTTGTTTTCCCCGAGTCGA
This sequence comes from Betaproteobacteria bacterium HGW-Betaproteobacteria-6, assembly GCA_002842145.1. Taxonomy (GTDB): domain Bacteria; phylum Pseudomonadota; class Gammaproteobacteria; order Burkholderiales; family Rhodocyclaceae; genus Azonexus. The sequence goes on from PHCF01000039.1 coordinate 20,610, forward strand.
TCAGTTCTTTTTCTTGCTCGCTTTGGCGCTCTTCCCGGCAACCAGATCGCCCTTGAACTCGTTATCGACGAGTGGCGGTGCATCGACCTGCGGGACGTGGCACTGGGTGCAGTTGTGGCGAGCGGCCGAGGCGTGCTCAAGCAGCTTGCCGTCACGGTCACGGAAATGGCTGTCGCCGACTTTCGGGGCTTTCTTTTTCTGGTAGTTGTCGACGCCGTGGCAGCTCAGGCACTGATTTTCTTCCAGCGTAATCTCGTCAAAATTCTCGACTGCATGCGGAATGACCGGCGGCTGATCGCGGAATGTGCGGGCCACCTTTTCCTGTCCGCCCGGCTTGCCGCCAAGGAATTTTTTGGCGTCCGGGGCTGGGTCCGGCGCGGCGACATCGGCGCCTCGCAGGGCTTTGGGCACCTCGCCCGCCATGCCCGGCGCAGCCAGCGCCCAGCTAGCCACCGCGGCCAGAACGGCAAACGTCGTCTTCAGTGATTTTTTCATGATGGGCGCTCCTCCTCTAAAACGGGCTGATCAAACGTTTTCATCCGGCGCCGCCGACGCCGTCGAAACCGGGTTGTTGAAACGCAGTCCGCGGGCGAATGACCTGCGGCTCCGGGCAGACCTCGAAGCAGTCCATGCAGTCATTGCAGGCGGCGCGGGCCGGGGCCGATACACGCAACGGGCTCCACCGGCCGAGCAGGCTGTAGAAGGCGCCGACCGGGCAGAGATGGCCGCACCAGCCACGGCTCATCACGAACAGGTCGAACAGGAAAACGGCGAGGACGACGGTCCACGCCGCTCCCAGACCGAAAATCAGGCCGCGGTGCAGCATGGAAACCGGGTTGATCAGTTCCCACAGCACGACGCCGGTGAGTGCCGAGCCGAGCAGCGTCATGCCCAGTATCCAGTAGCGCGTCTTGCGCGACAGATGGGTGCTGCCCTTGATGCCTAGGCGATCGCGTAGCCAGCCGGCCGCATCGGTGACCATATTGACCGGACAAACCCAGCTGCAATAGACGCGCCCACCGATCAACAAATAGAAAACCAGGGCGATGCCGAGACCGATGAGTCCCAGTTTTTCCGGGAGATGGCCGGTCAGTACCGACTGCAGCGCGACGTACGGATCGGTCAGCGGCAATAGATCCAGGGTGAAGCTGTAGTTCAGGTTGCCCTTGACGACCCAGATTCCGGCCAACGGCCCGAGCAGGAACAGGCCGAGAATGCCGAGCTGCGAGATCCGGCGCAGGATGAGCCAACGATGAGCCCGCAGCCAGCCTTTTTCCACCACGGCCTCGGCGCCGATACGCTTGCCGCTCATGGTTTGTCTCCCAATCCCGGCGGCAGGCTGGGCATGACGCCAGCCTCACTGCCCGGCATGCCGCGCAACGGAGCGGTCTGGCCACTGGCCGGATCGTAGTGGCCGGGCAAGCTGGCGCCTTCCGGCAAGCGGTCGGGCAAGTCGAGCATTTTCGATTCGTCGATCAGCGAATGGCCGGCCTTTTTCTGCTCTTCCCAGCCGAGCCGGTAGTGCTTGCCGAGTTCGCCCTTGGCCAGTTTTGGCGGCAGGACGCGGATAGCCGCCTCGTCGAGGACGCAGGATTTCTCGCATTTGCCGCAGCCGGTGCAGTCGGCTGAATGCACCGTCGGCAGGAACATGGCGTGGCGGCCGGTGCGTGGATTGGGCACCAGTTCGAGCGTGATCGCCTTGTCGATGACCGGGCAGACGCGGTAGCAGACGTCACAGCGCAGGCCAAGAAAATTGAGACAGGTTTCGTGGTCGATGAGCACTGCCACACCCATCTTCGACTGGTTGATATCGGTCAGGCTGTGGTCGAGGGCGCCAGTCGGGCATGCCTTGATACAGGGGATGTCTTCGCACATCTCGCAGGGAATGTTGCGGGCAGTGAAGTACGGTGTCCCGGTGGCTACCGGCGTTTCCGGTTTGGCCAGTTCTAGGGTGTTGTACGGGCAGTCGCGCACACAGAGCCCGCAACGGATGCAGGCCCCGAGGAAGTCGTTTTCCGGCAAGGCACCCGGCGGGCGCAAGGCAAGCGCCGGCAAGGCCTTGGACTGCTTGGCATAAAGCCCGAGCCCGAGGCCCAGCATGCCAACTCCGCAAGCCATCTTGGCCGAGTCGAAAATGAACTGGCGGCGGGCCATGCCGCTCTTTGGGGAAATTGGTTTCATATCATTCACAGTTCAGTTCAGCCAGTCGCGGGCGAGCCCCTTGCCCACCCGCGCCGGCACTCCCTGATTGCCTCGTTGTCGCCTCAGGCCTTGACCACCTTGCACGCACACTTCTTGAAATCGGTCTCCTTGGAGATCGGACAGGTGGCGTCCAGAGTCAGCTTGTTGACCAGACGATGTTCATCGAAGAAAGGCACAAAAACGAGCCCGACCGGCGGCTTGTTGCGTCCCTTGGTTTCGACCCGCAACTGGATTTCACCGCGCCGCGAGGCGACCTTGACCACGTCGTTGCGAACCAGACCACGCTTCTTGGCATCGGCCGGATTCATGAAGACGACGGCATCGGGCACTGCCTTGTACAACTCCGGCACGCGCCGGGTCATCGAGCCGGTGTGCCAGTGTTCAAGCACCCGGCCGGTACACAGCCAGAGATCGTATTCGGCATCGGGCATCTCGGCCGCCGGCTGATAGGGCAGGGCAAAAACCACCGCCTTGCCGTCGGGT
>PHCF01000194.1 GCA_002842145.1 Betaproteobacteria bacterium HGW-Betaproteobacteria-6
CCCGATCAGCCGGGCGCTGATGAAGGTGGCCGTGCCGCCGACCAGATAGACGATGGGGATGTCGGTCTGGGCGATGCCGACATTGTTGACGGCATAGACGGTGATGTACGGAATGATCGTGAAGCCGGAAAAGATGATGAGCGCCGAAAAGAGCAGGGCGCGCCGGTGGTTGGCGTCGGCCAGCACGCTGAAGGTGGCCGAGAGCAGATGGGCGCGTTTTTCCTCGCCGAGGTGGTGGCGCAGTTCGGGCAGGAAGCGCAGGCCGATGCCGAGGAATACTACGGTCAACCCGAAAATCAGCACAAAAGGCGCGCGCCAGCCGAGGTGGTTGGCCAGCCACAGCGAGAGCGGCACGCCGGCAATGGTGGACAGCGAAAAGGCGCTCGACACGATGCCGCTGGCCCGTCCCCGCCGCGAAAAAGGGATGGCGTCGGCGATCATGGTTTGCACCAGGGCGCCCATGACACCGCCGAAAACGCCGGCCATGCCGCGCGCCAGGATCAGTGTCGAATAACCCGGTGCCAGGCCGCAGGCCAGCGTGGCCAGGCCGAACAGCGTGAACACGATGAGCAACAGGCGCTTGCGCTCAAAGAGATCGACAAAGGTTGCCGCCAGGATTCCCGATGCCGCGGCGCTGAAACTGTAGGAGGCGACGAGCAGCCCGAACTCGTGCGTGCCGATGCCGAAGGCGGCCATGAGGATGGGGCCGAGCGGCATCATGATCATGAAATCGAGGACGTGGCTGAACTGGATCCCGGCCAGGGTGAGCAGAAAGAAACGTTCGGTACGCGGGGCGAGCTGGGTGGTCATCGGGCAGTTTGGGCTGGCGTGGGCAACAAGGATACGCGCCCGGGCTTACATTTTTGAACAGAATATCCGCCGCTGTTTTGCTAGGCTGAGGCTTGAGGCAAATTTCTGGAGCGAAGCAACATGACAGTCTTGCGCAAAATCGGGATCGGTGTGGCCGTGCTGGCCGGCTTGCTGGTGGTGGCCATCGGTGCCTTGTACGCCTTGTTCGACGAGGCGGCGATCAAGCGTCAACTGGTTGACCAGGTGGCGGCCAAGACCGGGCGCCAGTTGTCGATCGACGGCGAGCTGGGGTTGTCGGTATGGCCGGACGTGGCCGTGCGCGTGAGCCAGGTTCGCCTGTCGGAAGCCGACGGCAAGAGCGAATTCTTCAAACTCGGCGCGGCGCGCATTGCCGTCGCCGTGCTGCCCCTGCTCAGCCAGCAGCTCAAGGTGAAGCGCGTCGAGATCGACGGGCTGGCGGTCAATCTCGTCAAGCGCAAGGATGGCTCGCTCAATATTGACGACCTGAGTGCGGGCGACAAGCAGTCCGACCCGTCGCCGACGCCGGCCGGGCAGCCGGCAACGCCGCTCGCCATCGACGTTGCCGGGCTGGCCCTGCGCGACGCCCGGCTGAGCTGGCGCGACGAGAGCACGGGCAAGACGACGGAAATCAGCGATCTCGACCTGTCGACCGGGGCCTTGTCCGGCAATACCGGGACCAAGCATTTTGCCGTCGAGCAGTTCAAGCTGGCGACGCGCGGCAGCATCGGCCCCGACCAGTTCGTGCTGACTCTTGAAGCGCCCGGCCTGAAGTTCAACGCGGGCGAGGCCAGCGGCGATGCGCTGACCCTCGCGGCAACGCTGGAAGGCGCCGGCAAAAAGATCGTTTCCCGCGTCGTGCTGGATGGCCTGGCCGGCTCCCTCGACGCGCTGCGTATTCGTCAGTTTGCCTTCGGGCTTGACGCGGCGCTCGGCGACACCTCGCTCAAGGCCGATCTGGCTTCGCCGGTTGCGGTCGATGGCAAGGCACGGACGATCGTTCTCGACAAGCTGGCCGGCTCGGTCGACCTGGCCAGCCCGGCCTTGCCGATGAAGCAGCTCAAGCTGCCGCTGGCCGGTCGTCTGGCCGCCGATCTCGGCAAGCAGCGGGCCGATCTGGCGCTGGCCACCGGTTTCGATGAATCGAAAATCGATCTGAAGCTGGCCGTCGAGCGATTCGCGCCGCTGGCCCTCGGCTTCGCCCTCGATATCGACCGTTTGAACGTCGACCGCTACCTGCCGCCGAAGCCGGCCGGGCAGGGCGCCGGCAAAGGCGGGGCGGGGGCGGCGCCGGAAGCGAAGATCGACCTGTCGGCGCTCAAGGGGCTGGATGTGCAGGGCACCGTCAAGGTCGGCCAGTTGCAGGCCAATAAACTCAAACTGAGCGGGCTCGATGCTCGCCTCGAGATCGCCGCCGGCCGCCTGCAGGTGGCGCCGCTGCGCGCCCGGCTGTATGGCGGATCGGTCGACGGCAATATTGCGGTCGACGCTGCCGGCAACCGGTTTTCCGTGCGCCAGAACCTGCGTGGGGTGGACATTTCGCCGCTCCTCAAAGACCTTGCCGACAAGGACATTCTGGAGGGGCGCGGCAGTGTTTCGCTGGACGTGACGACGCGCGGCGAGACGGTTTCCGCCCTCAAGCGCGGGCTGGCCGGGCAGGCCGGGCTCGATCTGCGCGATGGCGCGATCAAGGGGATCAACCTGGCCAAACTGCTGCGCGAGGCGAAGGCGGCGCTGAGTGGCAAGCAGGCGATGAGCGGTAGCACCAGCACGGCGGAAAAGACCGATTTTTCCGAGTTGACCGCCACTTTCCGCATTGACGGCGGCGTTGCCCGCAACAAGGATCTGGCGCTCAAATCGCCTTTCCTGCGTCTGGCCGGCGAGGGTGAAATCGACATCGGCCATGATCGTGTGGACTATCTCGCCAGGATCAGCGTCGTCGATAGCGCGACCGGACAGAGCGGCCAGGAACTGGCCTTCCTCAAGGGCGTCACCGTGCCCCTGCGGCTGCGCGGGCCTTACGGACAACTGGCCTACACGCTGGAACTCGACAAGCTGCTGCAGGAAGCGGCCAAGACCCAGCTCAAGCAAAAGGCGCAGGAGGCGCTGGGCAAGGAGTTGCAGAAGCTG
>PHCF01000195.1 GCA_002842145.1 Betaproteobacteria bacterium HGW-Betaproteobacteria-6
TTGAACTTCGATAATGCTCATAATGACTCCACTCTGCTGTAGTTATTAGTACTCGATCTTGCCCAGCGCGGACTCGACCAGTGCCTTTTGTTGCTCGTTATGCTTTGCCAGATAACCAACCGCTGGCGACGGGGAAGCCGGACGGGAAACCAGCAGCAGCTTGCGCTTGGGGCCGATCTCGGAGTCCAGATGATGACGTGAAGCAATCCAATACCAAGCCCCTTGATTGCGCGGCTCTTCCTGACACCAGACAATTTCGGTGGCCTTCGGATACTTGGCCAGTTCCTCTCCCAGCGAAACTCTCGGGAAGGGATACAACTGTTCAACGCGAACAATGGCGATATCCTTGATCTGCTTTTCACGCCGCGCCGCCAGCAGGTCGTAATAGACCTTGCCAGAGCACAGCACGACACGCTTGACCTTCTTGTTGTCGAGGTCGTCGACTTCACCAATGACACGCTTGAATTCGCCGTTAGCCAATTCTTCAAGCGGCGATGCAGCATCCTTGTGACGCAGCAGTGACTTGGGAGACATGACGATCAATGGCTTGCGCTGCATGCGGACGGCTTGACGACGCAGCATATGGAAAACCTGGGCAGCCGTCGTGGGCACACAGACTTCCATATTCATCTCGGCACACTGGTTCATGAAGCGCTCCAGACGTGCAGAGGAATGCTCCGGCCCCTGACCTTCGTATCCGTGGGGTAGCAGCATGACGAGGCCACAGGCACGGCCCCACTTGGCTTCACCCGACGTAATGAACTGGTCAATCACCACTTGCGCACCATTGGCGAAATCGCCGAACTGGCCTTCCCAGATCACCATTTCGTAGGGGTTGGCGGATGCGTAACCATAGTCGAAGGCCAATACCGCTTCTTCCGACAGCACCGAGTCATAGCACTGGAATCCAGCTTGCTTTTCCTGCAAGTTTTTCAGCGGATAGTAAGTACCCTCATCCCAATTGGTCCGATTCTGGTCGTGGAATGCAGCATGACGATGGAAGAAAGTACCGCGACCGACGTCCTCTCCAGAGATGCGGATGCCGTAGCCCGACACCAGTAGGGACGCATAAGCCAGGTTTTCGGCCATACCCCAGTCGACAGCCAGTTTGCCCTCGCCCATCGCGGCGCGATCTTCGACGATCTTCTTGACGCGTGAGTGGAGTGTGTAGCCTTCCGGCAGGGAGGTCAGACGCGCTGCAAGACGCTTCAGTTCATCAACCGGTACAGTCGTATCGCAGGTCTTGATATAGGACTTGGCGAGGAAAGGCGTCCAGTCAATCGTCATCGGATGCTTGTAGCCAGCCAGCACCGGGTTGTAAAGCAACTCGCCCTTGTCAAGGTGAGCACGGTACTCCGTAATCATTTGATCCGGTCCATCGGCAGGCAAAACACCCTCGGCAATCAATTTGTCGCCGTAAACCTTGCGGGTACCCGGATGCTTGGAAATGATCTTGTACATCAACGGCTGAGTAACCATCGGCTCGTCTTGTTCATTATGGCCGAGCTTGCGGAAACAGATGATGTCGACAACAACGTCCTTCTTGAACTGCTGACGATACTCGATGGCGATCTGGGTCACCAACGCGACAGCTTCCGGATCGTCACCATTGACATGGAAGATCGGGGCATCTGCCATCTTGAAAACGTCGGTACAGTAGTGACCGGAGCGGTAGTCACGCGGATCACTCGTCGTAAAGCCGATCTGGTTGTTAACCACGATGTGTAGCGTACCGCCTGTGCCATAACCACGGGTCTGGGCAAAGTTGAGCATTTCCTGATTAACGCCCTGCCCGGCGACAGCCGAGTCGCCGTGCACAATAACCGGCAACACCTTGGATTTACCTTCTTCACCACGACGAACCTGTCGCGCATAGACCGAGCCTTCGACGACCGGATTGACGATTTCAAGGTGCGAAGGGTTGAAAGCCAGGGTCAGATGGCAAGGACCTCCCGGGGTAGACACATCGGATGAAAAGCCCATGTGGTACTTGACATCACCTGCCGACAGGTCACTCTTCTTCTTACCTTCAAATTCGGCAAAAAGCATGGATGGTGCCTTGCCCAAGGTATTGACCAGCACGTTCAGGCGACCGCGGTGGGCCATGCCGATAACAACTTCGTCGACACCCATCGCGCCACCGGTACGAATGGCTTCGTCCATCGAGACGATCAGCGACTCGCCACCTTCCAGCGAGAAACGCTTCTGCCCAACATACTTGGTATGCAGGTAGCGCTCCAGGGTTTCGGCTGCGGTCAACCGCTCCAAAAGACGCTTTTTCTGATCGGCGTTGTAGGTAGGGCGCGACCGGATGCTTTCAAGACGTTCTTGCAACCAGCGTTTTTCGTTGTAATCGGACATGTACATGTACTCGACGCCAACGGTTCCGCAATAAGTCTGCTTGAGGGTTTCGAGAATATCGCCAAGCTGGGCAGATTCCGGGAGCCCCTTTAGAGAACCGACACTGAACGACTGATTCAGGTCAGCATCGGTAAACCCGTAGAAAGATGGCTCCAACTCGTCAATCTTGGGTCGCGGCAGACGCTTGAGCGGATCAAGGTCGGCCCAACGAGTACCGATTGAACGATATGCCGTAACCAATTGACCGACGGCAGATTGTTTCCTGTTGTCACCACCGGCTACTGGTGCTGGGCGGAAACCACCATCCTTGGCCAGTTCAGCGAAAGCGGAAATAACCGGCGCATGCGCAACGTCTCGAGCGACGAAGCCAGGCATTTGCGCCAGACGGTCAAAGTACTCGCGCCACTCTTCGGGAACAGCGGTCGGGTTGTTTAGGTAATTTTCATACAGTTCTTCGACAAACGGCGCATTGCCGCCAAAGTACATCGTGCTGTCGAATAGATTATTCATCGTAGTCATAGGCATCCCCTCAAGGGTATTTTTTCGCCCAATTTCTTATTTTAGCCGCGTTGGGCAAGCGGCACTACATCGCGCTTTGCTGCACCCATGTACAACTGACGCGGACGACCAATCTTGTATTCCGGATCGGTAATCATTTCTTCCCACTGCGTCATCCAGCCAACGGTACGAGCCAGCGCGAAAATACAGGTGAACATTTCGGTCGGGATTCCAATCGCTTTCTGGACAATACCCGAATAGAAATCGACATTCGGATAGAGCTTCTTCTCAACGAAATATTGATCTTCCAGAGCAATCTTCTCAAGTTCCATCGCGAGCTTGAACAGACGGTCATTTTCGAGACCGAGTTCGCTGAGCACCTCGTTGCAAACCTTGCGCATCAATTTAGCGCGCGGATCGAAGTTCTTGTAAACGCGATGGCCGAATCCCATAAGCTTAAAGGAGTCGTTCTTGTCCTTGGCACGCTTGATGTATTCGCCAACACGCGAGACATCGCCAATTTCTTCCAGCATCTGCAGACAAGCCTCGTTTGCGCCACCGTGCGCCGGCCCCCACAGGCAAGCTATGCCGGCAGAAATACAAGCGAAGGGATTGGCACCCGACGAACCCGCCAGACGAACCGTCGAAGTAGAGGCATTTTGTTCGTGGTCAGCATGCAGCGTAAAAATTGTATCCAGCGCGTTAACTAGAACTGGATTCGGTACATATTTTTCGCACGGGTTACCAAACATCATGCGCATGAAATTGGCCGTGTAATCCAGATCGTTGTCCGGATACAGGAAGGGGGCACCGGTGTTGTATTTGTAAGCCATGGCAACGATGGTTGGCAACTTGGCAACCATACGGTTAAAGCTGATGTTGCGGTGCTCCGCATCGGAGTAGTCCATCGCGTCATGATAGAAGGCGGACAGTGCGCCTACGACGCCGACCATGACGGCCATGGGATGAGCATCACGACGGAAGCCGTTATAGAAGCGGGTCAGCTGGTCGTGGACCATTGTGTGCTTCTTGATGGTGTTTTCGAAGCCAACCTTCTGGTCGCCGTTTGGCAGCTCGCCATTTTTCAGCAGGTAAGCGACCTCAAGGAAGTTGCAGTTTTCTGCCAATTGCTCAATCGGGTAACCGCGATACAGCAACTCTCCCTTGTCGCCATCGATGAAGGTAACAGTGGACTTGCAACTGGCCGTCGAAAGAAAGCCGGAGTCATAAGTGAACAACCCGGTCTTGGCACCCAAGGTGCGAATATCGACACAATCGTTGCCATGCGTCGGGGTCATAACCTGGAATTCGACGGGAGCCTGTCCATCGATTGTCAAAATTGCCTTGCGTTCAGTCGTCATGGAGTCATCCCTTTACAGGTGT
>PHCF01000040.1 GCA_002842145.1 Betaproteobacteria bacterium HGW-Betaproteobacteria-6
AACCGTCGGAACCGTGAAGAATCGCATGATGACGTGCGGCAGACCGGCGGTACCGATCATCAGCGACATCGTGTAGACGAACATGTTCAGCGTGCTGCCTGCCGTCGTGGTCGTGTACTTGCCGAAGCCGAGGTCAACGACGACCTGGTCGAGTTTGGCGAGCAGCGAGACGTCGGTGCCCGACATCGTCGAACCCAGACCCAGTTGCGGGATCGGGTTGCCGGTCAGTTGCAGCGAGATGAAGATGGCCGGCACGATGTAGGCAGCGATCAGCACACAGTACTGGGCGACCTGGGTGTAGGTGATGCCCTTCATGCCACCGAACACGGCGTAGGCGAAGACGATGGCCATACCGATGTAGATGCCCATTTCGCTGGTAACGCCCAGGAAGCGGGAGAAGGCCACGCCAACACCGGTCATCTGACCGATGATGTAGGTCAGCGACGCGGTCAGCAAGCAGATGACTGCCACGGTCGACGCGGATTTCGAGTAGAAACGGTCGCCGATGAACTGCGGCACGGTGAATTTACCGAACTTGCGCAGGTACGGTGCCAGCAGCATGGCCAGCAGAACGTAGCCGCCGGTCCAGCCCATGAGGAACAGACCACCGCCGTAACCCATGTTGGAGATGAGGCCAGCCATGGAGATGAAGGAAGCCGCGGACATCCAGTCAGCAGCGGTCGCCATGCCGTTCAGAACGGGAGGAACGGAACCGCCGGCGGCGTAGAACTCGCTGGTGCTGCCGGCACGTGCCCAGATGGCGATGCCGATGTAAAGCGCGAAGCTTGCACCGACAAAAAGATAGATTGTAGTTTGCAGATCCATGTGGTCAGCCCCTTAGTCTTCGTGGACGTCGAATTGACGGTCAATTTTGCCCATTGCGCGGCCGTAGTAAAAAATCAGGGCAATGAACACGTAAATCGAACCCTGATGGGCGAACCAGAAGCCCAGTGGGTAGCCGCCAAGCTTGATCCCGTTCAGTGCGTCGGCAAACAAAATGCCGGCGCCAAACGAGACCAGGAACCAGATTGCCAGGATCTTGCCCAGCAACCCCAGCGTGGCTGACCAGTAGCCCTTGCTGTTGTCTTCCATGATTAACTCCTCCTAAGTATTTTGTGTTGGCCCGGTTAAACACCTGTTTGAGCCACCTGTGCAGTTTTTATGTTGAAGCTTACAAGTTGCTGACAAAAAAACCGGCAGCAGCGGCATATTTGCTCTGTTGATCGTTTGTTGATCTGTTGTTTACCTTGGGAATACAAATCGCTGATTTATCAGGATTGTTTTTGACCCAATGCGTGGACTTGCTGGCCATGACCGCGTTATTTTCGCCAACTTGATTGATCGGGCCGCGCCGGTTTTGTTATTCCCTCCTGGCAACGTGGAAATTGAACATCAATGTTATTTTTAAGTAGTATGGGGGGCGGTTTCATGGTTGGGTACTGGTGGCTGGCGTTGTTCAGATTGTTGCCAGCAGGTGCCTGGCCGTTATCTGGTCGGGCCTATTACGCGCAGGTGAAACTTGAATTCGAACATTGAACCCATTCTGGCCAGCGAACTCGATGCCCTCGTTTCTATCCCGCCCTTCGGTGGTATGGAACGCAGTCGGCTGGCTGCGCTGCTCTCCGGTTGCAGCATCGTTTTTCAGCGTCAAGGGAGCCGGATTTTCGATCCGGGGATCGCTTTGCGTGAACGCTCGTTCTGGATTGTTCGCCAGGGCAGGGTCGTCCGGACCGGTGGTTTGGCCGGGGCCGGATCGCCGCTGCTCGGCGTCGCCGGCATATTTCCCGTCGAGTCGATCCTCGATGGCAGCGACGCCGGCTACGCTTACGTTGCCGAGGAGGATTGCTATCTCTGGCGGGTCGAGGGGGCAGCAATTGAAGCGTGGCTAAGCGAACCGCCGTTTCTGCGCTGGCTGGCCGAAGCCCTGCTGGCGCAGCATCAGGCGATTCAGCATTCGATGGTCGAGCTGGTGCATAGCCGGCAGCTGGCCGATCAGGCTTTGGCCCTGCCGGCCCGTTCGATCGGGGCGACGCAGGTGACTTGCGTGCTACCTGGTCAGACCTTGCAGGAAGTGGCCAGTGTGATGAGCGAACAGGGTATCGGCTCCGTTCTCGTCGGTACGCACGATGCGGTCGAAGGTATCGTCACGGCCACCGACCTCGTGCGGCGCGGCATAGCCCGGCGCCTGCCCGACTCGACCCCGGTTTCCGAGGTCATGACAAGCAACCCGGTCGAGGTTGACGATTCCATTTCGGTCTTCGGCGCCGCCATCGAAATGGCCCAGGGGAAATATCGCCACCTGCTGCTCAAGAGTTCGGAGGGCGCGGTGGTCGGCGTGGTTTCCGAGCGCGACCTTTTCCGCGCCCAGCAACAGGGCGTGTCCCACATCTTCAGGCCGATCGACGAGGCGGCGAGCGTTGATGATCTGGTCGAACTGGCGGCTACCGCCCGTGAGTTTGGTCAGCGGGTGTTCAGCCAGGGCATGGACGTCAGCCAGTTTCTGCGCCTGACCTCGTCGATCAACGATCGCATTGCCAAACGCCTGCTCGAACTGCTCACGGCGCGCCGACCGGCTCCGGCACCTTTCTGCTGGCTGGCTTTCGGTTCGGAAGGGCGCGAGGAGCAGGGTTTTGTTACCGACCAGGATAACGGGCTGGTCTTCGTGCCGCCGGCTGGCGCCGACGTGGCCGTCGTTCGCCAGGAATTCCTCGAATTGGCCAAGGAAATGAACGATGCCCTCGATCGTTGCGGTTTCGAGCGTTGCAAGGGCAATATCATGGCCAGCAACCCCGACCTGTGCCTGACGCTCGGCGAGTGGAAAGCCCGTTTCTCGTCATGGATCCGGGCGACGACGCCAACGGCGATTCTCAACTCGACGATCTTTTTCGACTTCCGGCCAATCTACGGTGAAACGCAGTTTGCCGAAGAGATGCGCGATCACCTGCTCGACGAGGTCAAAGGCAACAGTATTTTCATCCACCTGCTGGCCATCAACGCGCTCGAGGTGGCGCCGCCACTCGGTCGCCTGAGCCGCTTTGCTACGGTCAACGGGAAAATCGACGTAAAAACGCAAGGCACGCGGCTATTCGTCGATATCGCCCGCATCTATGCCCTGCATTGCGGCGTCAAGGCGGTCAATACCGAGCAGCGACTGGCCCTCGTCGGCCAGCGCATCAAGCGCTCGGTCAGCGCCATCCAGGGCGACATCGCGGCCTTCCACCATGTCCAGACCCTGCGCCTGCAGCGTCAACTGGCTTCGCTCAGCGATGGCGAGAGCGCCAACAGTCTTGATCCATATGCCCTCGACGAGTTGCAGCAACGCATTCTCCGCGAGTCGTTCCGTCAGGCCGACTCCTTGCAGGAACGGCTCAAACTGGACTACAAGCGATGAGCCTCACTTCATGGATCTGGCGCAAACTGGGGCATGCCGCAACGGATGAATCTCCCGGTAAGCAGTTGTTGGCTGGGCTGGATTTCCTGCTGCTCGATATCGAAGTGACCGGTACGGATGCCACCCAGGACACGGTCATTGGGTTGGCCTCGCTGCCTCTGGTCGATGGTGTTTTTCATCCCGGCGATCTGCACTATGTCAATTTCGCCGATGCTGATGCGGTCGATGTCAGCGCCGGCTATCAGGCCTGCCTGGAGCGCATGACGCAAAGCGTCGTAGTGACCATCAATCCGAATTTTATCCGGCACATGCTGACTCTGGCCGCCGATCAGCACCAACTGCCGCCACCGGTCGGCAATTGGCTTGATTTGTCGGCGGCTGCCAGCGTTATCGGCGGGGAAGCCAACGCCGCCACCTCGCTGCGCCAATGGCAGGCCAGGATGCGCAGCGGCGGACGGCATGAACACGATGCGATCTACGATGTCTTCGCCATGGCCCAGCTGCTGCAGGCGCTGCTCGCCTACGCCGAGGATTCGGGTATCGAGACGTTGGCTGACTTGCGCCGCAATCAAAGTGCCGAGTCCTGGTTGCGCCCTTACTGAGCGGGCTGAAAATTGGGTCTGGGCGAGAAATAACCGGCCATTTACCTTGTGTTGATCTTTTCGTGATCGAGCATTAATTCGTCTGCTGGTAGTCTGCCCTCGCTTCTCAAGCGAAGGGTGACTTTCGCAGGGATTGCTGCATGGTCCAGACAGACCAATTTTCAAACCCACTTCGGTGGGTTTTTTTTCGGCTGTACGATTGCTCGTCTAAGCTTCCTGGCCGGCCGGCAAGGCTATGCGCTGAGCCGACTCGATCACCGCGAGCACGCTCGGATGGGTCAGTCGCCGTTCGACTGAAATCGCGAAATAGCTGACTTGAACGTCCTTTGTTCGGCCAATCACGGCCAGTTCGCCCGAGGCGACGAATTCCTCTTCGGCAATACTGGGTACCGGAAAAGCGCCGACCCCGGCTTTGCCAAAGGCCGCCATCAGGGCAGTGTCGTCGAACTCGCCGACGATCCGGGCACGAATGCGCTGGCGCTCCAGCCAGGGGCGAAGATTGGTCTGGATCGTCGAGTCCTCTCCCGGCAAAAGCAGGGGCAGGGCACTCAGACTGGCGGGAAACGGCGCGTTCGTCTGGCTTGCCAACCGAGGGAGGGCCAGGAACGAAATGCCCGAGTCGAGCAGGCGATGGCTGTAGGCGCGAACGCTGAACCCCGGAGGGAGCGGCGCGTCTGAAATCACCATGTCGAGTTCGTGCACGGCCAACTGGGCGAGCAGGCGGTCGAGCTGCCACTCGCGGCAAACGATGCGGGTCGGCTGCTCGCCATGAATGGCCGGTTGGAGCAGGGTGCAGGCCAGCGACTTGGGGACGGCGTCGGCTACCCCGACCCGGAACTCGGCGGGGCGTCCCTTCGGGTGGTGCTTGATCATTCCCTCGAGTTCGGCGCTCAGGGCAAACAGCTCGTCGGCGTACTCCAGGGCCATTTTGCCGGCCTCGGTGAGAACGATGGAGCGGCCCTGACGGGCAAAAAGCTTGGTTCCCAGGCTGCCTTCGAGCAGGCCGATCTGGCCGCTCAGGGTTTGCGGCGTGACATTGATCGCTTCTGCTGCCCGGGCAATACTGCCGGCCTTGGCGGCCTTCCAGAAGTAAAACAGATGCTTGTGGTTCACTGCGTCACCCAATTCATCGAGAAATTCGATCTATTTAAACAAATAAATCGAATTTATTTTACTCGTCAGCTGGTTTACCTTACTAGCCCTGTTTGACCGGGGAGGGTCAGTCATGGCGCGCTCACGCGCTTTTGACGTTATGCTTGCCTTGTCAAAAGAACAAAAGGCCTGACCCAACAAGACGAGCCAAGCGCAGCCGCTGCTGCCGCCCAGGCCGCGCAAGCTCCGAGTAGATAGTCTTTATCCAATCCCGCTGAGGTATTGAATGCTTTCCACCCTAGTCATTGTTTTTGTCATTGCCTACGCGGCAATCGCACTCGAGCACCCGCTCAAGGTCAACAAGTCGGCATCGGCGCTGATCGGCGCCGGTCTGTTGTGGACTATCTATGCCTTGTCGCTGAGCGATACCCATTTGCTCACCGAACAGCTCGGCGAGTCGTTGACCGGCACGGCGCAAATCGTCTTCTTCCTGATGGGCGCCATGACCATTGTCGAGGTGGTCGACGCGCATAACGGCTTCGAGGTCATCACCAAGCGTATACGGACGCAAAAACTGTCGTCGCTGATGTGGCTGGTTGGTTTTGTCACTTTCTTTCTGAGCGCGATGCTGGACAATCTGACGACCACCATCGTGATGATTTCGCTGATGCGCAAGTTGCTGGCCAAACACGAGGATCGCCTGTTCTTCGCCGGGATCATCGTCATTGCCGCCAACTCCGGCGGCGCCTGGTCGCCGATCGGCGACGTGACGACGACGATGCTGTGGATCGGCGGTCAGGTCACCTCGCTGGCCATCATCGAGGGCGTGATTCTGCCTTCGCTTGTCAGCATGATCGTCCCGCTCGCCATCACCGCTTACGTCCTGCGCGGGCGCGAAGTGGTCAGCCCTGAAGCCGTCGATAACGATCATGGCGTGCGGACCACCGAGTTCGAGCGCAACCTCATGTTCTTCATGGGTCTGGGTATTCTCGTCGCCGTTCCCGCCTTCAAGACCATCACCCACCTGCCGCCCTTCATGGGCATCATGTTCGGCCTCGGCATCCTCTGGCTGGTCGGTGACCTCGTCCATCGCCACAAGGAAGACGAGTTCAAGTTCCACTTCACGCTGGCCCATGCCCTGAGCAAGATCGACATGAGTTCGCTGGTCTTCTTCATCGGCATCCTGCTCTCGGTCGCCACGCTCGAACATACGCACATCCTGACTTCGCTGGCCCAGTGGCTCAACCAGACGGTGGGCCGCCTCGACGTCATCGTGCTGATCATCGGCGTGGTCAGCGCCATCGTCGATAACGTTCCGCTGGTCGCTGCCTCGATGGGCATGTACAGCCTGACCGAGTTCCCGCCGGATCACTTCCTGTGGGAGTTCATGGCCTACTGCGCCGGTACGGGCGGTTCCATCCTGATCATCGGGTCGGCTGCCGGCGTTGCCGCCATGGGCCTCGAGAAGATCCACTTCTTCTGGTACGTGAAGCGGATCAGCGGCCTCGCCTTGGTCGGCTATTTCGCCGGCGCCGGCGTGTATCTGGCACAACACGCGCTATTTGCCTGAACGGGGGGGGGGATAGCCCCCTCGCTCGAGACGAAAGCTGATGATTCGCGGCGCCCGATCAGGGCGCCGCGCTCCTTTATAATGCCGCGATGCAATTTCGATCCCTCCCGCTGACCATCGAGCGTTTTCTGCTGTCGCCGTTCAGCCTGTTGCTGGCGCTCTTTCTCGCTTTCGTCCTGAACGCCTACAACCTGCCGCTCACCGATGTGGACGAGGGGGCCTTTTCCGAGGCGACGCGGGAAATGATGGCGCGCGGCAACCTGATCTCGCCGACGCTCAACGACGCCCCGCGTCACGACAAGCCCATCCTCATTTACTGGGCCCAGGCCGCCTCGGTCGCCGTGCTTGGCGTCAGCGAAATCGGCTTCCGCCTGCCGTCGATCATTTTTGCGTTGCTCTGGGTTTTTGCCTTGTTCCGCTTCTGTGTTCGCCACGGCAACCAGATGACGGCGCAGATCGCTTCGTTGGTCATGGCGCTGACGTTGGTCGTCGGTTTCATCGCCAAGGCAGCGATTGCCGATGCGCTCCTCAATATGCTCATCGCGCTGGCCATGTTCGGTATCTACGACTATTTTTGCGCCAGCCGGGACGGCAAGCCGGCGGCCAAAACACGTCGCCTGCTGTACGGCGTCTATGCCGCGCTCGGCCTCGGTTTTCTGGCCAAGGGGCCGGTCGCCGTGTTCTTTCCGCTGCTCATCAGCGGCTTGTTTTTTGTCTCGGCCGGCGCCTGGCGCGACTGGCTCAAGGCCGTCTTTTTCTGGCCCGGCTGGCTGCTTTTTCTGGCCATTGTCGTGCCTTGGCACGTGCTGGTTTATCTCGACCAGGGCGATGCCTTTTTCCGCGGCTTCTACCTCAAGCACAACATCAACCGCTACGCCGATACCTTCGAGGGTCACGGCGGTCGCTGGTGGTACTACTTCGCCGTCGCGCCGCTCATTCTGCTGCCTTTTACCGGCTGGTTGCTGGCCATTGTCGGCAAACTGGCCGGGGCGCTACGCGAGAGCGATAGCGGCGCCCTGCTCGAACGCTTCCTGATCATCTGGTTTGTCGTTGTCTTCGCCTTCTTCTCGTTCTCCGGCACGCAACTGCCGCACTACCTGCTCTACGGCTGTACGCCGGTCTTCATCCTGCTCGCCCGCCATCGGCTCGATTTCGAGCGACGCTGGCTGGCTTTCCTGCCGATCATCCTTTTTGCGCTGTTCCTCGCGGCCCTGCCCGAAGCGTTGGCCTTCGCCGCCGGCAAGGCCAGCCGGCCATTTGAAAAAGCGCTAATTTCCGGGTTGACCGTAGCTTTCTCCGACGAGGCGCGCTGGCTTCTGCCCCTGCTCGCCGTCGCCGTCATCGGCCTCGCCTTCTGGCGCCGGTTGCCGATCTGGCAGGGACTGGTCGTGGCCGGCCTGCTCCAGACCATCACTGTGGTGCTCGTCATCGCCCCGCGCGCCATCGACGTCACCCAGGGGCCGGTGCGCGAAGCTGCCATGCTGGTCAAGCAGAGCGGTGAAACCAATGTCGTTGCCTGGCGCATCATCATGCCGAGCTTCAGCGTCTATCGTCAGGCGGCAACGCCGACCCGTGTTCCCGAGCTCGGCCAGCTGGTGTTTACGCGCACCGACCGCAAGCATGAAGTGCAGGCCTTGCTTGCCCCCAACCTCGTGCTGCGCGACGTCTATCAACGCAGCTTCGTCACGCTGGCCCGCGTCGAGCGCGAGGGCGGGCAGTGAACGATCAGGGCTTGCACGCCCGCAACCCGGTTTTTGATGCGTCCATCGCCGGCCTCTGCCTGATCTTCGCCCTCGGACTCGTCGCCGTCGGCCAGACCGGTGACTGGTACAGCGCCTTCGTCCCGGCCCAGGCGGCCAGCCAAGTGCTGCCTGGCTGGCTCTGGGAAAGCCTGACAACGCTCGGCGACGGCCGGGTCCAACTGGCCCTCATGCTGCCCTTCTGCCTGCGTTATCCGCGCGTTTTCTGGGCCCTCGTCGTCGGCGCGCTGCTTGCCGGCGCGATGAGCCGCGGCCTCAAGATCTGGTTCGACCTGCCGCGTCCGGCCGCCGTGCTCGACGCCAGCCAGATCACCATCATCGGCGCTCGCCTGACGGCGCACAGCTTCCCGTCCGGTCACACCGTCTCGGCCTTTTCCTTTGTCGTCGCCTGGCTCGCCCTGCTCGGCTGGCGGCGCGCCTGGCCGATCATCGTCATTGCCGCGCTGGCCGGATTTTCACGCATCGCGGTCGGCGCCCACTGGCCGGTCGATGTGCTGGCCGGCGCCCTGATCGGCCTGGCCGGCGGTTGGCTCGGTCTGCGCCTGACCCGCCGCTTCCGCTGGGGCCTGGGGATACGCGCCCACTGGATACTGATCGTCATCGCCGTCATCGCCGTCGTTACGCTGCCTTTCGATGGCCAGGGCTACCCGGATACCCGACCATGGCGCATCGTCGCCTGCCTGTGGGGGCTGGGCGGCTTTGTCCTGTTCTATCTGCAGCCCTTGCTGCGCGGCGGCTGGCAGGCGGCGAACCGACCGCTGGAAGGGCTAGTTGCGGAACGTCAGGCGGGCTGATACACGGTTTTCACCGTATGGTCTGGCACCTTCCGGGGTGATGGCAAGCGGTATGCCATTTGCAAAAGCGGACAATAATTTGTACTGTCCGCTTTCTCCTTCCTGATTGGTCAACAGTCGACGTGGCCCCTGATTTCATCGCTTCGAAATTCAGGAAACTTTCCCTCTGTCGACCGGTCTTCGGCAATTCATGCAGATCGCGCCAACCGCAAATCATGCCAATGTCCATTCTGAAATACATCGATGTCGCCCGCCTTGTCGGGGCCGGATTGAAATGTCCGGTGTGCAATGGCACGGACTGTCGGCACTCAAGATGGCTTTCTAAGGTGGAAAAGCTCGGTTCAGCGGGGTTTCGTCCCTATCGCTGCAATGACTGCGCGCATCGCTTTCTCGCCCGCAATAGCGCCTCCCTGGAACGCATCCTGATCAACTGCACGGCCGCCATCATGCTGTGCTTCGGGATTGGGGTTGGCGTCGATTTTTGGCTGGAAAGCGTCGACAAACCGGAGAGTGCGCTTCCATCGGCACGCGCAGCCGATCCGATGACACCCGCCCAAAAACAGCAGGAGGCGGCCGACAGCGGTGATACCGCTGCGATGCTGCAGCTTGGACGGGACCTGGCGACCGGCAACAATCGGCCGCGGGATGTCGCACAGGCGGCTAAATGGGTGCAACTGGCGGCAGCAACGGGCAATCCCGAGGGGATGCTCGAATTGGGACGCTACTATCGGGATGGGGTCGGGCTGGTGCAGGATCATCAGCGCGCGTATGTCTGGCTCAGTCGGGCCGCCGCGGCCAATCATCCGGATGCCCTGCTCGAGCGCGATGCCTTGGTGCGGACGATGAGTGAAGAGAAATTGAAGGCAGCGCAGCAATTGTCCTTGCCGACCCAACCGGTGGCGGCACTCGTCAATCCGCGCTAGCCGAATCCGCTCGGATGTCCGGCAACGGGCGTTTTCGGTGATTGCTACGGTCAACCGGGGAAAAAGCGCAAAAATGAAATGGCGCGTTGTGCCTGCAACAAAAGCTTAACGAAGCAGTAACTTTGGGGTCACGGGCCGATCGTATCGTGCGGCCATGCCCAAGGTCAGAAGCGTATTTCTCTCCGATATCCACCTTGGCACGCGGGCGTGCCAGGCGGACAGACTCCTCGATTTTCTGCGCGAACACCCGGCCGAACAGACTTTCCTGATCGGCGACATCGTCGATTTCTGGGCGATGAGCCGCAGCATCAACTGGACGCAGGCGCAGAACACCGTCGTCCAGAAGCTGTTGCGCCGGGCCCGCCATGGCGACCGCGTCGTCTTCATCCCGGGCAATCACGACGAAGTGCTGCGCGATTACTGCGGCATCGTTTTCGGCGAGGTCGAGGTGATCGACGAACTGGTGCACGAAACCGCCGATGGCCGCCGCTTCCTGCTCATCCACGGCGACCAGTTCGATCAGGTGACGCGTCACCATCGCTGGGTCGCGGTGCTCGGCGACAAGGCTTACGAACTGCTCGTCCGCATCAATACGCTGCTCTCCTGGGGCCGCCGCAAGCTTGGCATTTCCGGCTACTGGTCGCTGGCCGGCTACGCCAAGCGCAAGGTCAAGACGGCGTTGACCTTCATCTTCGATTTCGAGGAATCGGCCATCCACCATGCCAAGGAGCGCGGCCTGGACGGCGTCATCTGCGGCCACATCCACTGGGCGACGATCCGCGAGATCGACGGCCTGACTTACGTGAACTGCGGCGACTGGGTCGATTCCTGCACGGCCATCGTCGAACACTTCGACGGCCGGCTCGAACTGGTCACCTGGGGCGAGAAAAAGCCGGTACCGATGCTGGCCGCCCCGGTGGTCCAATCCGCTGGCGAAACTGTAGAGGCCTGAGATGCGTGTTTTGATGGTTTCCGACGTGTATTTCCCGCGCGTCAATGGCGTTTCGACCTCCATCGAGACTTTCCGCCGGACGCTCTCGGCGCATGGCGTCGAGGTCAGACTGGTCGTCCCGCGTTACGGGAACGAGGCCGATGAGCCTGGCGTCGTGCGCGTCGCCGGGCGGCCGGTGCCGGGCGACCGCGAGGACCGGCTGGTCGGCTGGCGGGCGATGCATCGGGCGGTATTCGAGGCGGCGCAGGACTGCAACCTGATCCACGTCCAGACGCCGTTCATCGCCCACTATGCCGGCCTCAAGGCCGGCCGGACGCTGGGCCTGCCGGTGGTGGCGACCTATCACACCTTGTTCGAGGAATACCTCCAGCACTACGCCAAGCCTATCCCGCCGAGCTGGCTACGCGGCCAGGCACGCGCGCTATCGCGCCGCCAATGCAACCAGCTCAATGCCGTGATCGTGCCGTCGACGGCGATGCGCCAGCGGCTCGCGTCCTACGGCGTGACGTCGCCGATGCATGTCCTGCCGACCGGCATCCCGATGGCGCAGTTCGCCGGCGGCAACGGCATGCGCTTTCGCCGGAAATTCGGCATTGGCGAATCGCGCCCGATGGCGCTGTTCGTCGGCCGAGTGGCGCACGAAAAAAATATCGGTTTCCTGCTCGAGGCCCTCGTCCAGGCCCGTCAGATCCGCCCCGACGCGCTGCTCGTGATCGCCGGCGAAGGCCCTGCCATGGCCGATCTGAAGGAGCAGACGGCGGCGCTGGGTTTGCGCGACGCGGTGCAGTTCATCGGCTATCTCGACCGCCTGCAGGATTTGCCGGATTGCTATGCCGCGGCCAACGTTTTTGTCTTCGCCTCGCGCACCGAAACGCAGGGCCTGGTACTGCTTGAAGCGATGGCGGCCGGCGTGCCGGTCATCGCGCTGTCCGAGATGGGGACGACCGATATCCTGGCGCCCGCCCGTGGCGCTTTCTCGCCGCCGGACGACCCGCGCGCCTTCGGTGAAGTGCTCGGCCAGTTCCTGAAAAACCCGGAAGCATGGCGCCACCTCAACGATGAGGCGCCCATTTACGCTCAGGAATGGACCGATGTCGCCATGGCCGAACGGCTGGCGCGTCTTTATGGTGAGCTGGCCAATTGCAAAATTGGCCAGAATTTCCGGTTGACCGTAGCGATCTGATCGCCCACCGCTCAGATGTCCTCGACCGGCGTCACGAGCTGATTGACGTGGCGCAGGCGCTCGGCCATGACGCGCATGACCTGGGTGGCGAAAAACGGCGTTTGCTGAACGAGAAACTGGAAGCGCTTTTCGTCGACCTCGACGAATTCGCAATCGCTCAAGGCGACCACACTGGCCGAGCGTGGCCCGGGTGAAACAAGGCCCATTTCGCCCACGATGCTGCCATGGCTGAGACTTTCCACGACCCGGTTGTTGACGATGATTTCGGCCGTACCGGAAGTCAGTACGTACATCATGCGGCCGTCTTCGTTTTCGGAAAACAGGACGTGGCCGGCCGGGACTTTGACTATGGTCGGGTTGTGCGTAAACAGTTCGAAAAAAACCATGTTTGGATTTCCGGATGAGGGCGATTAAGCCTTTTAGCATAGGCAGACTGCCGCTGTATTGCGGGGAGGTTACAGATTCATGTCGCTTGATCTGGCGCAAGGTTGCCGACCTTGGCCGGCCCCGATTTGTGACAGGGCGATGACGTCCGCTGTCATCAAAGCTTAGTGCTACCTGACTAAGGTGAGCACTTTCGCGGAGAACCCATGCAGGAACCCTCGTCGAACGAACTCGGCCTCGATCCGGCCAACGAATCGCCCTTCAAGGGCAAAACCGGACTGCGCCGGGTGTGGAATGCGCTGACCTACTCGCTGGCCGGGCTGAAAGCTGCCTACCTGTGCGAAGACGCCTTCCGCCAGGAAGTCATCCTTGCCGCCCTGCTCATTCCGGCGGCTTTCCTATTGCCGGTGCCGTGGCTCGGTCGCGGTCTGATGATCGCCAGCGTGCTGCTCGTCCTTGTCGTCGAATTGCTCAATTCGGCCATCGAAGCCGTGGTCGACCGGGTCAGCCTGGAAAACCATCGTCTGGCCAAGCGCGCCAAGGACATCGGCAGCGCGGCGGTGCTGGTATCGCTGGTCCTCGTCATGGCCGTCTGGGGCTGCGTGCTCATGGAGATCGCCTGATGTCGCTGGTCATTGCTTTCGTTACCGAAACCTTCCCGCCCGAAGTCAATGGCGTCGCCATGACCGTCGGCCGGCTGGTCGGCGGCCTGCGCGAGCGCGGCCATCGGGTCAGCGTCATCCGTCCGAAACAGGACAAGGCCGATGCCGGGAGCGAGCACGAACTGGCCTTGCCCGGCTTGCCGCTGCCCGGCTATCCCGGCCTGCGTTTCGGCCTGCCGGCCGGGCGGCGGCTGGCTCGGCAATGGCGCCAGCAGCGCCCCGATCTGGTCCATGTCGTGACAGAAGGTCCGCTCGGCTGGTCGGCGGTCAGTGTCGCGCGCCGGATGGGCATCCCTGTGACTTCCGGTTTTCATACCAATTTCGACCGCTACAGCGTGCATTACGGCATGGGCTGGATGCGCCCGGCCGTCGCCGCCTATCTGCGCACCCTGCACCGGCGGACGCTGGCGACCATGGTGCCGACCGCGGCGCTGGCCGCCGATCTGGCCGGCGAGGGCTTGACCGGCGTGCGCGTCGTCGGCCGTGGGGTCGATACCGAACTCTACGATCCGGCCCGGCGCAGCAGGGCCTTGCGCCAGAGTTGGGGCGTCGAGGGTGAAGGGCCGGCCTGTCTTTACGTCGGGCGGGTGGCGGCCGAGAAAAATCTGGCGCTGGTCAAAAAGACCTTTGCCGCCATCCAGGTCTGGCATCCCAAGGCCAGGATGATCTGGGTCGGCGACGGACCGTCAGCCAAGCAACTGGCCGCCGAGCATCCCGATCACCACTTTGCCGGCATGCGCGTCGGCGAAGATCTGGCCGCGCACTATGCCAGCGCCGACCTCTTCCTGTTTCCCAGCCTGACCGAAACCTATGGCAACGTCGTCGCCGAAGCGATGGCCAGCGGCCTGCCGGTCATCGCTTATCGCAGCGCGGCAGCGGCCGAACTGATCGCCCAGCAGAAAAACGGTATGGTCGCCTCGCCGGGCGACGAGCGTGGCTACGTCGATGGCGCGCTGTGGATGCTCGAGGAGGCCGAACGCCTCGGCGAAATGGCCGAAGCGGCGCGCCGGACGATGCTGCCGCGCAACTGGGCCGGCGTCGTCGAAAGCTTCGAGAGCGTGGCGCGCGAAGCGATGGCGGCTCAACCCTGAAGCTGGCGCAGTTCGACCACGGCCGGATCGTTGCCGTGATCGATCAGGATGCGTTTGACGCGATCCTGCCAGAGTTCGCCGAATAGCTGCTTTTCGGCCGGAGTGGCGGAGCCTTGAACGACGGCCGGCAACAGCTCGCCGAGGCGCGGGTCAGGCGCGATCGAATTTGGCCGAAAAATCCCGTTGACCGTAGCATGGGTATCGAGCCGGGTAAAAGTCATGCCGACCTTGCCGGCGACACCGAATTGCAGCAAGCCGCGCCGCACATGCTGCCCGCCCAGCCCCTTGAAACCGCCATCGCCGGCCGCCCCGGTGAGTAGCGTGGCGATACTGGCAATGACCCCGGCGACGCCAGTGTCGATGCTTTCATGCAGGGCCACCGCGATGTTGCCGCGAACCGGAATCGCGTCGCCGTAAAGCGCCCGCAAGGCATGCACGCTGGTCAGCCAGGCCCCGGCTACGGTCGGGCAGGAATGTCCGGCCAGCCTGACGGCATCGGCAAAACGGTATTCGATCAGCCCGCCTGCCGCCGCACCGAGCAGTTCGGCCAGTGGGTCGCGCAGCGTGATGGTGGGAACGCGGGCAAAGAATTCGGGAAAGGCCATGTTGATCTCCTGGAGGCCGCAGTATGCGCAGCCGGCCGGAGCATGGCCTTGATGTCGGTCAGGCGCGCTGGATCAGTTCGATCTTGTAACCGTCCGGGTCTTCGACGAAGGCGATGATCGTCGAGCCATGTTTCATCGGCCCGGCTTCGCGCACCACCTTGCCGCCACGTGCCTTGATCGCGGCGCAGGCTGCAGCCGCGTCGGGCACGGCCAGGGCGATGTGGCCGTAGCCGGTGCCGAGGTTGTAGCTCGGCGTATCCCAGTTGTGGGTCAGCTCGAGGACGGCCTCGCTGGCCTCGTCGCCGTAACCGACGAAGGCCAGCGTGAAGCGGCCTTCCGGGTAATCGGTGCGGCGCAGCAATTGCATGCCGAGGATTTCGGTGTAGAAGGCGATCGATTGGTCGAGATCGCCGACGCGGATCATGGTGTGCAGAATGCGCATGCGTTTTCCTTAAAAGTGGGGGATTTGCCGGGCTAGGTGGCGCAATTCGAGGCGGAGCGCCTTCCAGTCCGGGCAGAGTTGCTCCACCACAGACCAGAAGCGCGGGCTGTGGTTCATTTCCTTGAGGTGCGCCAGTTCATGGCAGACGACGTAATCGACGATGGCCAGCGGCATGAGAACGAGCCGCCAGTTCAGCGCGATGCCGCCATGGTGGCTGCAGCTGCCCCAGCGCGTGCGGGCCGACGACAGGCGCAGCGGTGGCTGGCCGACGCCAAGACGCGGCGCATGGAGCGCCAGGCGTTCGGTGAAGACGGTGCGGGCTTTCTCGCGCAGGGCTGTTTCGAGCAGGTCGCCGGCGGCGTGCGTTGCATCGGGGCGCAGGTAAAGCGTCCCGGGGCCGAACTGCCAGCGGCTGCGACCGACATCGGTGAAGGTGACGGTCAACGGCTCGCCGAGGGCAAAAATCACCGTGCCGTCGGTGATCTCCAGCTTGCCTTGGGCAGGGCGATCGCGCCAGGCGGCGAGCTTGTCGAGCACCCACTGGCCGTGCTCGTGGATCAGGCTTTCGATGTCGCCGATGCGCGCCCGCGTCGGGGCGCCGACGCGCAGGCCGCGGTGGTCGATCGACAGGGCTATGGTCCGGCGCTGGCTGCGGCGCAGTTGGTAGGCGACGGCCTGGCCGGCAATGACGATGCTGCGCGCCGGCTCAGGTGGCGTTGTGCGTGGCATCCGAATAGCGATGCGGCGAGATGCGGTGCATCTCGTCTTCGATCCAGGCTTCGGCCCGCTGATTGACCTCGGCTTCGCTCATCCCGGTGGCGTCGAAAGCCGGGCCGATGCTCATCGTGACGGTGCCCGGTGTCTTGAGGAAAGCCTGGCGCGGCCACAGTTCGCCGGCGTCGTGGGCGACCGGTACGACCTTGCATCCGACATGGGTGGCGAGATAGGCGCCGCCCGGCTTGTAGCGTTTTTTCTGGCCCGGCGCGACGCGCGTGCCTTCCGGAAAGAGGACGACATAGAAGCCCTGTTGCAAGCGCTCGCGCCCTTGGACGACAACCTGGTCGAGGGCATCCTTGCCGGCGGCACGGTCGATCGAGATCATCTTCATGGCGGCAAGACCCCAGCCGATCAGCGGCACCCGCAGCAATTCCTTCTTGAGCACGAAGACGCAGTAGGCGCCGCCCGGCACGAGGTCCTGAATGGTCATCGTTTCCCAGGCCGACTGGTGCTTGGAAAGAATGACGCAAGGTTCTTTCGGCATGTTTTCCAGGCCGATGACCTTGGGCCGGATGCCGAGGATGTTTTCGACGCCGAACTGCATGCCGAGGCGCCACAGCTTGCCGAAACGGTAGCCCCACAGGCCGCGCAAGGCGAGGGCGGCAATGACGACAAGTGGCGCGGAAAGGATGGACCAGACGATGGCGTAAGCCATGAACAGCGTTGAGCGCACGGCCCTCATGGCGTGGTTTCCTGGAGGATGGCATCGACCGCGGCCGAGAGATCCCGGAATTCCTGCGTACCTTCCGGCAGTTCGTTGTCGGCCTTGGTCTTTTCGCCCTTGCCGGTCAGCACCAGCATCGGCTGGCAGCCGAGGACGGCGCAGGCCTGCAGGTCGCGCAGCGAATCGCCGATGGCGGGGACGCCCTTGAGGTCGATGTTGAGCGTTTCGGAAATGCGCTTGAACATGCCGGGCTTCGGCTTGCGGCACTCGCATTTGGAATCGGCCGCGTGCGGACAGTAGAAAATGGCGTCGATCCGCCCGCCCAGCGCAACCACAGCCTTGTGCATCTTGCTGTGAATCTGGTTGAGCATTTCCATGTCGAACAGGCCGCGCCCGACGCCCGACTGGTTGGTCGCCACGACCACCTTGTAACCGCACTGGGTCAGGCGGGCGATCGCTTCCAGGCTGCCCGGGATCGGCTTCCATTCGGCCGGGTTCTTGATGAACTGGGCGGAATCGAAGTTGATGACCCCGTCGCGGTCGAGAATGACGAGTTTGGTCGGCATGGCGTTCTTCCGGTTCTCAGGCAGACAGCTTGGAAATATCGGCGACCTTGTTCATCGCCACGTGGAGCTTGGCAAGCAGGCCGAGACGGTTGGCGCGCAGGGCCGGATCGTCGGCATTGACCATGACGCCGTCGAAGAAGGCATCGACCGGAGCGCGCAGTGCGGCCAGCACCTGCAGGGATTCGGCGTAGTCGCCGGTGACGAAGGCCGCATCGGCCTGCGGTACGACATCGACGAGCGCATCGTGCAGGGCGATTTCGGGGGCTTCCCTGAGCAGGGCGTTATCGACCGTCGGCTCGACCGGATTCTCGACCTTCTTGAGGATGTTGCCGACCCGCTTGTTGGCAGCGGCCAGCGCAGCAGCTTCGGGCAGCGCGGCAAAGGCGCGGACGGCAGCGAGGCGTTTGGGGATGTCGCCCAGGCGTTGCGGCCGCTGGCTGACTACGGCATCGACTTCCTGCGCCGTGTAGCCCTGCTCGCGCAGGCTGCCGGCCAGACGGTCGTAGATGAAGTCGGCCAGCTCGGCGTCGGCGCTCTTGAAGCCTTCAACGGCGGCAAAAGCGCCACCTGCTACGGTCAACAGGGAATTCAGCGGCAAATCGAGATTGCCTTCGGCCAGCATGCGAATGGTGCCCAGCGCATGACGACGCAGCGCGAACGGGTCGCGGTCGCCGGTCGGAATCTGGCCGATGCCGAACATGCCGACCAGCGTTTCCAGCTTGTCGGCCAGCGCGACGACCGTGCCGACCAGGCCGCGCGGCAGGCTGTCGCCGGCAAAGCGCGGTTTGTAGTGGTCTTCGATGGCATCGGCGACATCGGCGTTGAGGCCGTCGTGCTGGGCGTAGTAGCGGCCCATAATGCCCTGCAGTTCGGGGAACTCGCCGACCATGTCGGTCAGCAGGTCGGCCTTGGCGAGAACGGCAGCCTGTTCGGCGTGTTGCGTCAGTTCGCCGCCGCCGAGGTGCTCGCCGATGGCGCGGGCAATCGCCGCAACGCGCTGAACGCGCTCGCCCTGGGTGCCCAGCTTGTTGTGATAGACGACCTTGGAGAGGCCGATAACGCGGCTTTCCAGCGATTTCTTGCGATCCTGGTCGAAGAAGAACTTGGCGTCGGCCAGACGGGGCCGGACGACGCGCTCGTTGCCGCCGATCACGGCCGAAGCGTCGGCCGGGCTGATGTTGCTGACGACGAGGAATTTGTTGGTCAGCTTGCCGGCCGCATCGAGCAGCGGGAAGTACTTCTGGTTGGCCTTCATCGTGAGGATCAGGCATTCCTGCGGCACGGCGAGGAATTCTTCCTCGAACTGGCCGACCAGCACGTTCGGACGTTCGACCAGCGCGGTGACTTCGTCGAGCAGGGCATCGTCGTCGATCGGCTTGCCGCCGGCCTGGGCGGCCGCGGCGGCGAGCTGGCGGGCAATTTCGGCGCGGCGCTCGGCGAAGGAGGCGATGACGGCACCGTCGGTCGCCAGCTTGGCGGCGTATTCGTCGGCGTTAGCGAAGACGACCGGATCGACAGCGGCTTCAAAGCGGTGGCCATGCGTTTCGCGACCCGAGTTGAGGCCGAGAATGGCCAGCGGCACGATGTCGCTGCCATGAAGGGCGACCAGGCAATGGGCCGGGCGGACAAAATTGACGCTGCTCCAGCCGTCCTGCAACTGGTAGGTCATGACCTTGGGGATGGGCAGGGCGGCGAGGGCGGCTTCGAGGGCTTTCTGCAGGCCTTCGGAGAGCGTGGCCCCCTTGGCCAGGCTGTCGTAGAACAGGATATCTGCCTTGCCGTCGTTTTCGCGGCGCAGGTTCGGTACGCAGGAAGCGTCGGCGCCGAGGGCGGTCAGCTTCTTGAGCAGGGCGGGCGTGGCGTTGCCGGCGGCGTCGAGGCCAACGGCGACCGGCATGAGCTTCTGGACCACCGGCTTGTCGGCGGCGACGGCAGCGACCTCGGTGACGTGAGCGGCCAGGCGGCGCGGCGAGGCGTAGGCGGTGGTTACTGCGGTCGACGCGGCCAAACCGGCATTTTTCAGCGAGGTGGCCAGGGTCTGGGCAAACACTTCGCCCAGTTTCTTGAGCGCCTTGGGCGGCAGTTCTTCGACGAACAGTTCAACGAGCAGGTTTTTCGACGACATATCAGGCAGCTTTCTTTTCATTCTGCTCAGCGAGCTTGTTCAGGACTTCGGCGGCCCATTCCTTGGGCGCCATCGGGAAGCCGAGGCGGGCGCGGGAGTCGAGGTAGGCTTGCGCCACGGCGCGGGCCAGATTGCGGATGCGGCCGATGTAGGCGGCGCGTTCGGTGACCGAGATGGCGCCACGGGCGTCGAGCAGGTTGAAGGTGTGAGCGGCTTTCAGGACTTGCTCGTAAGCCGGCAGGGCGAGCTGGTTGCCCATGAGGTGCACGGCGGTTTCTTCGTGCTTGCCGAAGGCGTGGAACAGGAAGTCGACGTTGCTGTGCTCGAAGTTGTAGGCCGATTGCTCGACTTCGTTCTGGTGATAGACGTCGCCGTAGGTCAGGCCTTCCGTCCACGTTAAATCGAAGACGTTTTCGACGCCCTGCAGATACATGGCCAGACGTTCGATGCCGTAGGTAATTTCGCCGGTGATCGGCTTGCAGTCGATGCCGCCGACCTGCTGGAAGTAGGTGAATTGGGTCACTTCCATGCCGTTCATCCAGACTTCCCAGCCCAGACCCCAGGCGCCCAGCGTCGGGTTTTCCCAGTCGTCCTCGACGAAACGGACGTCGTTTTTCTTGAGGTCGAAGCCGAGGGCTTCGAGCGAGCCGAGGTAAAGCTCGAGAATGTTGTCCGGTGCGGGTTTCAGCACGACCTGGAACTGGTAGTAGTGCTGCATGCGGTTCGGGTTCTCACCGTAACGGCCATCCTTCGGCCGGCGCGAGGGCTGCACGTAGGCGGCTTTCCACGGCTCGGGGCCGATGGCGCGCAGGAAGGTGGCCGTATGGCTGGTGCCGGCGCCGACTTCCATGTCGTAGGGCTGGAGCAGGGCGCAGCCCTTGTCGCTCCAGTATTGCTGCAGGCGCAGGATGATTTCCTGAAACGTCGGTTTTTTGGTGGTGCTCATCGGATGCAATCGGTGAGAAGCCGGTGCCATACTGTCTTCCCCCTCTCTGGATCTAGAACGGGAATGAAGATGGCGGAAATGGTGACGACGCAAAAAACGACTCTGGCCGGTGGCTGCTTCTGGTGCCTCGAGGCGGCTTTCGAGCAACTGGATGGTGTCATTTCGGTGCTGCCCGGCTACATGGGCGGGCATGATCCACATCCTAGCTACGAGGCGGTGTGCCGGGGCGACAGCGGTCACGCCGAAGTCGTGCAGATTGAATTCGATCCGGCCAAAATCGACTTCGAGACGCTGCTGACGGCCTTCTTCACGATCCACGACCCAACTACCCTGAACCGTCAGGGCCACGATGCCGGCACGCAATACCGTTCGGCCATCTTCTTCCACGATGCCGGCCAGCAGGCCGTTGCCGACGCCATGATCGCCCGCCTCAACGGCGAGGGCATCTGGGGGGCGCCGATCGTGACCGAGGTCACGCCGGCGTCGACCTTCTTCGTTGCCGAGGAGTATCACCATCAGTATTTCCGGCGTAATCCGCACCAAGGATATTGCGTCGCCGTCGTGGCCCCCAAGGCGCTCAAGTTGCGCCAGGTTTTTGCCGACCGGATCAAGGCCAGCTAAGCGTATTGCTACGGTCAACCGGGAAAAAAGGCCAAATTTGAATGTCCTGAGTTGGCCCGTTTTTGAGGGGGCGCCGGGGTGGTGTTTGGGGCGTGTTTGTTGCGGCGATGCAACACTCAATCCCCGCTTCGCGGCTTCGTGAATTGACAATATCCATATAAATCAATATAGTGCGATCAGTGCTGCGGTGCAGCATCGGTTTCGCGGCATGATCAGCCTATCTGGCGGCGAACTCCAGCGATTCCCTTTTCAGGGCCTGGCCGATGTCGTACCCCCTGTAACCGTTCGCTGGCGAAGACGTCTTTCGGCAGTGGCAACAGTGAAGGAGGTCGCATGACTACCTCAACCGTTTTTCCCTCATCGATGCAGCGGATTTCCGCCTTCGCATCCACCCTGTTTCAAAAAATCCTGATGCTCGCCGGCATGCTTTTCGTTCTCGCGCTGGCAGGCCTGCAAAGCGGCAATCAGACCCTGGTCGAAGGCTTGAAGGCGCTGCAGCCTGACAACGAAGCCGTTGCCGACGGCACGGATGCGCCACTCGTTGCCGAACCGGCCAACGAAGCACTCAGCGCCCGCATGCTGGTTGCCATGGACTATGTTTCCCGCCGCTATCGCGTCGCGCCGGACGCCCTTGAACCGATTTTCGCCACGGCCCAGGTGGCCGGCCGCCAGTTGCATCTCGATCCGCTGCTCATCATCGCCGTCATCGGCATCGAGTCGCGCTTCAATCCGTTCTCCGAAAGCGTGGTCGGCGCCAAGGGGTTGATGCAGGTCATGCCGCGCTTCCATCAGGACAAGTTGCCGGAAGATGCCGATCAGACTGCCTTTCTCAATCCGGTTATCAACGTCCAGGTCGGGGCTCGAATCCTGAAGGAATCGATACGCCGCAACGGCGGGCTGGAAAACGGCCTGCAGCAATTCGCCGGGGCAATCGGCGATCCGGAACGGCGCTATTCCAACAAGGTGCTGGCCGAAAAGCTGCGCCTCGAACAAGCCGTCGAAAAATTCAGAACAACCTGATGTTGCGTTAGTCCGGTGGGTTGATGAAGTCGATCAACTCGCGGACGAAGCGCTCGCGTTGCCACTGGTGCGGCGAATGGTCGGTGCCTTCGTAAATGCGCAGGACAGCGTTCGGGATGTTGTCAGCGACGTAGTGCGCCGTCGATGCGTGGTAGAAATTGCTCTCGCCGCCGTAGACCAGCAAGGTTGGCAGCAGGATATTGGCCAGCACGTCGCGATAATCGGCGGCGGTCAGGCTCAGCCAGCAGTTGATCAACGGCTCGGGGTTCTGGGCCTGCAGCGCGGCGCGCGAGCGTTGCCAGCCCGAAGCGTTCTGCAGGTACTTCTCCTCGGCTCGCTTGTTGAGGCCGTGCGCCGTCAGCTTGAGCACCCCCTCGGCAAAATCGTTGCGTAGCCAGGAAACCAGCTCATCGTTACGGTCGACGCCGAAATTCCCGTAAATTCCGTGTGCCCAGTCATCGGCCGTCAGCAACTTGGGCGACTGGTCGATCAGGCACAGCTTGCCCAGCCCGTGCGTGCCGTGGTCGCGCAGATACTGCCAAAGTGTCAGCGCACCCATCGAATGGCCGACGGCGGCTGCGTCGTGAATGCCGTAATGATCGATCAGGTTCCGCAAGTCGCGCGCCATGCGCTCGACTGTCGCCGAGCCGGCGTGGCTCAGTGCGTGGCCGCCGTGGCCGCGCGCATCCCAGCGAAAAACGCGGTGGCGGGCGTTCAGCTCGGCCATGAAAGGGAACCATTCCTGGCTGCTGGACGTCCAGCCATGGAGCAGGATCAGCGGCGAACCCTGGCCGGAAATCCTGAGGTGAATCTTCTCGCCATCGTCGGCCACGAAATGCGTCATCGGCTCTCTCTTCGAAATCGTCAGGCGGCCAGTATAATCGCCGCCATCAATACGCAGGAGTATGGAAATGTTTGACTGGAGAGACTACGGCAACGGCATCATCGCCTTTGATGCCGGCTACGTGCGCCCGATCCTGGCCGCCATCCACATGATCGTCGACGAGGGCCGCGTCGCCTTCATCGATACCGGCAGCAACGACTCGCTGCCCAATGTGCTTGAAGCCCTGAACAAGGTCGGGCTGGGCCGTGAAGCCGTCGATTACGTCATCCTCACCCACATCCACCTCGACCACGCCGGCGGTGCCGGCTCGCTCATGGGTGAATTCCCCAACGCCAAGCTGGTTGTTCATCCGCGCGGCTCGCGCCACATGGCCGAGCCGTCCAAGCTCGTCGCCGGGGTCACCGCCGTCTATGGCAAGGAATACGTCGAGAATGTGTATGGCGACATCCTGCCCATCCCGGCCGAACGCATCATCGACGCCCACGAAGGCCTGTCCCTGCAGCTCGGCGGCCGCCAACTGCGCATGATCGACACCCCGGGCCACGCCAAGCACCACATCTGCATCGTCGACGAGAAGGCCGGGGCCATCTTCACCGGTGACATGTTCGGCCTTTCCTACCGCGAATTCGACGTGGACGGCCGCCAGTTCATCCAGCCGACGACCAGCCCGACCCAGTTCGACCCGACCGAAATGCGCGCCTCCATCGACCGCCTGATGAGCTATCAGCCGTCGGCGATGTATCTCACGCACTACGCGCAAGTGCACGACGTCCCCGCACGTGCTGCCGACCTGCATCGTCGTCTCGATGCCCACGTCGCCATCGCCGAAGCCCACGCCGGCGACGGCGAAAGCCGCCACGCGGCCACCAAGCAGGAACTCACCGCCTACCTGCTGGCCGAGTTGCGCGCCCACGGCTGCACGCTACCGGAGGCGACCATCCTTGACATCCTGGCCACCGATATCGAACTCAATGTCCAGGGGCTGACCTGGTGGCTGGACCACCGGGGCTGATCGGCATCGGTTGGCCGTGATAGCCCACGGTCAACCGCGTTTTCGGCGCGAAACCCCAAAAACGCCCAAACTTGAAATCGACGCGCCTTGATTTGCCGGGGCTTGCGCCTCAGCGGCTCGGCGCATCGGCTTCAGACGACGGACCATTCGGCATCTTCCTTCGATGGCGCGTGCAGCTTTTGCGTGCCGCCAGCCAACAGGCCGCGAATCGGTGTGCCTCTGGCGCTTGATGAGGTGCCATGGTCAAGCTTGAAAGCGGAAACCTGCCGCTTCAGCTGGTGCGCCTGTTCTTCCAGCGATTCGGCGGCTGCTGCCGCCTCTTCGACCAGAGCGGCATTTTGCTGGGTGACCTCGTCCATCTGGGCGATGGCCTTGTTGACCTGCTCGATGCCGATGGTCTGTTCGACCGAGGCAGCGCTGATGGTGGCGACGATGGTGGACAGGCTGGCGATGGCGGCCATGATTTCGGTCATGCTCTGGCCGGCTTGTTCGGCCTGGCCGGTGCCATGCTCGACCTTGCCCGCTGAATCCCGAATCAGCGCGGAAATTTCCTTGGCGGCCTGCGCTGTGCGATGAGACAAGGCGCGGACTTCCGTGGCAACGACGGCAAAGCCCTTGCCTTGCTCGCCGGCGCGGGCGGCTTCGACGGCGGCGTTGAGGGCGAGGATGTTGGTCTGGAAGGCGATGCCCTCGATGACGCTGATGATGTCGCCGATCTTGCGTGAGCTGTCGCGGATCTCGAGCATGGTGGCGGCCGAGGTATTGACGATCTCGCCGCCGCGCTGTGCAATTTCCGAGGCCGACTGGCCGAGGCGGTTGGCCTGTTTGGCGCTATCGGTGTTTTGCTGGGCGGTGGCGGTGAATTCCTCGATGCTTGCCGCCGTTTCTTCAAGGCTGGAGGCCTGTTCCTCGGTGCGTACCGAGAGGTCGCTGTTGCCGGCAGAGATTTCCTTGGCGGCGGTCGAGATCGCGTCGACGGCACCGACAACGTTGCCGATCAGTTCCTGCAGCTTGGTGACCGTGGCGTTGAGCCCTTCGGCTGTTTCGCCAAACAGCCCCGGGTAATGCCTTTCGATCTTGTGCGTCAGATCGCCCACGGCCAGCGCTTGCGACACTGACGAAATGTCCGATAGGGCCTGTTCGGCCGTCGTGCTCAGACTGTTGAGCAGGTCGATCAGGGTCTTCGGGTAGCCCTGCTTGCGGGCGGTGTCGATCTGCTGCGCAAAGTCTCCTTGCGCCGCGGCATTGGCGATGGAACGAACCTCGTCGACCACCTGTACCAGTGCGCTCACCGTGGCATTGACGGCGCTGGCAGTGCGTCCGAAAGCGCCGGGATAGACCGCATCCACTTTTTGCGAAAGATCGCCGGCGGCGAGTGCCGAGGCGACGCGCGAAATGTCCTGCAGGCTGGTATCGGTGACGACCATCAACTGGTTGAGGGCGCTTGCGATTTCCTTGCCGAAACCCTGCTTGCCGGCCAGGTCGATCCGTTTGCCGAGATTGCCTTTCTCCGCCGCATGGACCATCTGCCGAATTTCATCGACGAGACTGCCCAGGTTGTCCTGCATCTGTTTCATGGCGGCCAGCATGCTCGCCGAGTCGCCAGGCTGGACGTTGATCGTGCCGCCGAGGTCGCCGCGGGCGATGCGGTTGGCCACCTCGACGGCGTCCGCCGGTTCGCCTCCGATTCGCCGATTGAGCGATGTCGCCAGCGATTTCATGCCGAGCACAACCAGGGCGCAACCGACAACGCTGGCAATGATCGCGATGATGCTGTCGGTCCGGCTGGTGTCCGTCAATTGCTGCATCGACGCCTCGGCAAACTGGCTGGCGACGCCGACCGTTGCCTCGACGCCTGTCCGGTGTGCCTCGTAGTACTGGCGCATCTGTTTGAGCGAAGTATCGAGCGCTACCGGATCCTGCGCGGCGACCGATGGCAGGAAGTTCTTGTCGAGTTCGGCCCAGAAGAGGTCGGCCTGACGGCGCTGTTCGCCGAGCAAATTGTGTTTTACGTCGGCGTCGAGGTCGCTGTCGGTCCAGAACTTGTTGCGCTCGTCGTATTCTTTTTTCAGCCGATGGATTTTGTCGACCAATTGGGGGCGCTTCTCAACCGTCGCGCTGGCGATGTCGTAGGCGACCAACTGGGCTTCGATGATATAGAGCGGCGGCGGCAGAATGTCGGCGACGACATCTTTGCCCTGTCCCATCAAGGAGGCCGCTGACGAGACTTTTTGCAGGGCAGCGATGCCGACGCCACCAACAATCAGCAGCACCACAAAAACCATCAGGGAAATAACCCGCAGAAATTTGCCCAGCGGCAGATTTTCAAGGAATTGCATGCTTATTCAGCCTGTGAAGAAGGAATGGAAAAGTCGCAGTAAATCGCCAGCGAGTGGGAGTTTCGCGACCAATTATAGAGTGAATCTTTTGGCCGAATGTTGACGAAATGGACCCGAACAGCGCCATTGCCACGGTCAACCCGGAAAAAGCACCAATTTTGAATTCGACGGGCCGCTGCCCGGCCGGATCAGTTGCCGTGTCGGCGCTTTCCGCTCAGACCAAGGACGGCCAGGGCGACCATTAGTCCTAGCGCCAGCCAATTTCCCCAGCGGGCAAAGGGTGTCATGCCCTGATAAGCGTGCACGTTGCCGCGCAGGACGCCGGTGGTGAAGGCGGGCAAAGTGGCGTTGACCCGGCCTCGGGCGTCAATGATCGCGGTCATTCCCGTATTCGTGGCGCGCAGCATGGGGCGGCCGGTTTCGGCGGCCCGCATCTGGGAAATCTGCAGGTGCTGTGGCTGAGCGAGTGAGTGGCCGAACCACGCGGTATTCGACAGATTGGCCAGAATGCCGGCCGCGGGCAGGGCGCGGATGATTTCTTCGCCGAAGACGTCTTCGTAGCAGATATTGGCCGCCACATGCTGGCCAGCGACGGCGAGCGGCGTCTGCACTTCCGGGCCGCGTGTGAAGGACGACATGGGAATGTTGGCGTAGGCCATGAACCACGCGAAGCCAGCCGGAATGAATTCGCCGAAGGGGACCAGATGGTTCTTGCTGTAAACCTGCAGTGGTGAGCTGCCGATACTGACGGCGCTGTTGAAGTAATCGTGCTCGTTGCCGGTCAGCGTGCCGAAAATGATGTCGCCGTTCTGGCGGCCGGCAAGGGCCTTGAGTTCGTCGAGATACTCGCCCGGAATCTGGTTGATGAACACGGGAATGGCCGTTTCCGGCAGGACGGTCAGTTGCGCCGGGTTTTGCGCGATCAGTTCGCGATAAAGGTCGAGCGTGCGGAAAAAGGCTTCCGGCCGGAATTTCATTTCCTGCGGCACATTGCCCTGGATCAGCGCGACGCTGATCGGCTCGCCGACCGGCGTTGTCCATGTTATCTGCTGCAGTCCGAGGCCACTGATGACGAGCAGCGCGGCAAACGGGGCACCGATTCGCCAGCGGACAAGCAGGGCGCCGCTCAGAGCGACGAGCAGTGACAGGCCATGCACGCCGAGCAGCGGCGCAAAGCCGGCCAGCGGGCTGGGCGCGGCCTGCGAGTAGCCAACGGTAAGCCATGGGAAGCCCGTGAAAATCCAGCCTTTGAGCCAGTCCACCGTAGCAATCAGCGCGGCGAAGAGCAGGGCTTGCCGCCAGATTGCATTGGGTTGATAACGCTTGAAAAGATAGCCGGCGACCATCGGAAACAGCGCCATCACGGTGCAGAACAGGAAGGCAGCCGGCCCGGCCAGCCACCATGGCATGCCACCAAAGACCGAGAGGCTGACGAAGACCCACGACACGCCGGTCAGGAAAAAGCCCATGCCGAAGGCGAGTCCGGTGAGCAGGCCTTGCCGCGGGCTGTCAGCCTCGAGCAGCAGCCAGAAAAACCCGAGCCAGATGAGCGGCGCCAGCCAGAACAGGCCGAACGGTGCGAAGCAACCGACGCCGACGACGCCAATGGTCGCGGCGATCAGGTAGCGCGCTGCCCGGTTTTTATCCAGTAACGTCTTCAGCACCGGCAAGTGGCTTGGGTGCCGGCGTCACCAGCAGGGTGTACAGCCGGCGGCTGTCGGCGCGCAGGACCTGGAAGCGGACGCCGTCGATGTCCATGACTTCGTTGCGCTTCGGCACGCGGCCGAGGCTCGGTGCGTGCCTTGACGCGGTAGCGGCCGGAGGCATCGAGGCGGATGTTGTCGTGGGTTTCGTCGAAGTCGTATTCGTCTTCGATGTCACCGACGATCTGTTCGAGCACGTCTTCGATGGTGACCAGGCCGGCAACGCCGCCATACTCATTGACGACGATGGCCATGTGGTTGCGCGAGACACGGAATTCGCGGAGCAGCACGTTGAGGCGCTTCGATTCGGGGATGAAGACGGCGGGGCGCAGCCAGTCGCGCAGGTCGAAATCCGGTTCAATCTGGACGCGCAGCAGATCCTTGGCGAGGAGCACGCCGAGCACCTTGTCGCGGTCGCCATCGACCACCGGAAAACGCGAGTGGGCGGTTTCGATGACGACGGGAACGATTTCGGCCAGCGGATCGTCGATGTCGATGACGTCCATCTGAGCCCGCGGAATCATCACGTCGGTGACACGGGTGTCGGAGGCAGCGAGCGCGCCTTCAATGATGGTCAGCGCATCGGCGTCCATCAGGTTGCGCTCGTAAGCGCCATGCAGGATTTCTAGCAACTGCTCGCGGTCTTCAGGTTCGCGTAGCAGCAGGGAAGTCAGTCGTTCAATGAAACTCGGTTTACTGTCACTGTCCATAATATTTAAACCGCATAGGGGTCTGGATAACCCATTGCGGCGAGAATCTCCCTTTCTTCGTCTTCCATGGCCTGGGCATCGTCGTCATTTTCGTGATCCCAGCCCTGTAAATGCAGCATACCATGCACCGTCAGGTGCGCGTAATGCGCCGCCAGCGGCTTGTTCTGCTCGGCTGCCTCGCGGGCGACGACACTCGGGCAGATGACCAGGTCGCCCGTCACCACCGGCTCAGTGTCGTAGGGAAAGGACAGCACGTTGGTTGCATAGTCCTTGCTGCGATACTCGTTGTTCAGCGTCCGGCCTTCGTCGGCGTCGACCAGGCGGATCGTCACTTCGCCGCCGCCGACCAGCGCGGCGCGCGCCCATTTCACGAAATCTGCGCGCAAGGGTAGGGCCTCACGGTTACAGGCGTATTGCACGGAGAGATTAAGTCGGTTGCTGGCTTTTTTCATAGGCTTCGACGATGCGGGCGACCAGCGGGTGGCGCACCACGTCTTCTTTCTTGAAATGGGTAAAGGCCAGGCCGCGCACGCCCTTGAGAATGTCCGTGGCTTCCTTGAGGCCGCTCTTGTGGCCCTTGGGCAGGTCGATCTGGGTGATGTCGCCGGTGACCACGGCCTTGGCGCCGATGCCGATGCGGGTCAGGAACATCTTCATCTGCTCGGGCGTCGTGTTCTGGGCTTCATCGAGGATGATGAAGGCGTGATTGAGCGTGCGGCCGCGCATGAAGGCGAGCGGGGCGATTTCGATGGCGCGCTTTTCGTAGAGCTTGTTGACCTTGTCGGCACCCATCAGGTCGTAGAGCGCGTCGTAGAGGGGGCGCAGATACGGGTCGATCTTCTGCGTCAGATCGCCGGGCAGGAAGCCGAGGCGCTCGCCGGCTTCGACCGCCGGGCGGGTCAGGATGATGCGTTCGACCAGATCGCGCTCGAAGGCATCGACGGCGCTGGCGACGGCGAGATAGGTCTTGCCGGTGCCGGCCGGGCCGATGCCGAAGGTGATGTCGTGTTCCTGGATATTCTTGAGGTACTCGACCTGGCGTGGCGTGCGGCCGTGCAGTTCGGTCTTGCGGGTGATCAGTTGCGGCCCGTCGACCGGGCCTTCGGCGCGGCGCGAGATACGGCGCACCGGGGCGTTGAGCAGCTCGATCAGGCCGAGCTGGATTTCGTCGACGGTCAGTGCCTGACGCGCCATGCCGTAGAAATGCTGGAGCGCTTCCACGGTCAACCGGGCTTTTTCGCCAAAAACGGAAAAGCGTTCGTTGCGCCGACGGATGATGACATCGAAGGCGGTTTCGATCTGCCGGATGTTTTCATCGAGCGGACCGCACAGGTTGGCCAGCATGACGTTATCGACCGGCGCCAAGGCGATTTCCACCGGCTTGGTCTTGGGGGCGGGCTTGGCCCGCGCCGCTGGCTTATCAGTCTTCTCGGATGACAATTTCGCCTCTCAGCGTGTGCGACAGCGACGAGGTGATGCGGACATCGACGAAAGTGTTGATCAGCCTTGGATTGCCGGCGAAATTGACGATGCGGTTGTTGTCCGTGCGCCCGGCCAGTTCATGCACATCCTTCTTCGAGGTGCCTTCGACCAGCACGCGCTGGATGCTGCCAACCATCGTCTGGCTGATTGCCTGGGCCTGTTCGTCGATGCGCTTCTGCAAACGCAGCAGGCGGGCCGACTTGACCTCGGCCGGCGTCGAATCGTCGAGTTCCAGCGCCGGGGTGCCGGGGCGCGGGCTGTAAACGAAGGAGAACGAGCTGTCGAAACCGACCTCGTCGATCAGTTTCATGGTCTTCTCGAAATCATCGTCCGTCTCGCCGGGGAAGCCGACGATGAAGTCCGAGGACAGCGAAATGTCCGGCCGTGCGGCGCGCAGCTTGCGGATGATCGACTTGTATTCGAGCGTCGTGTAGCCGCGTTTCATGGCCGCCAGCACGCGGTCGGAGCCAGCCTGCACGGGCAGGTGCAGGTGCGACACGAGCTTCGGCACGGTGGCGTAGGTATCGAACAGGCGCTGCGTCATTTCGCGCGGATGCGAGGTGGTGTAGCGGATGCGCTCGATGCCCGGCACTTCGGCGATGTACTCGATCAGCATCGCCAGATCGGCCTTTTCGTCGGTCTCGGCCATGTCGCCCCGGTAGGCGTTGACGTTCTGGCCAAGCAAGGTCACTTCGCCGACGCCGTTGGCAGCCAGATCGGCGACTTCGGTCAGTACATCTTCGAACGGCCGGGAAACTTCGCCGCCACGGGTGTAGGGCACGATACAGAAGGTGCAGAACTTCGAGCACCCTTCCATGATCGAGACGAAGGCCGAGGCACCCTTCACTTCGGCTGGCGGCATCGAGTCGAATTTCTCGATTTCCGGGAAGGAAATATCGACCGCCGCCTTGCCCTTGGCCTTGCGCTCGGCCATCAGCTGCGGCAGGCGATGCAAGGTCTGCGGCCCGAAGACGACATCGACGTAAGGCGCCCGGGCGACAATCGCATCGCCCTCCTGGCTGGCCACGCAGCCGCCAACGCCGATCACCAGATCGGGATTCAGCTTTTTCAGGTGACGGACCCGGCCGAGGTCGTGGAACACCTTCTCCTGCGCCTTCTCGCGCACCGAGCAGGTGTTGAACAGGATGATGTCGGCTTCTTCCGGGTTGTCGGTGCGGACAATCGGCTCGGAGGCATTGAGCACATCGGCCATCTTGTCCGAATCGTACTCATTCATCTGGCACCCGAAGGTACGGATGAATAATTTCTTGGGCATGGGTAACACTTTACAAATCAGTGGGTGCCGCTTAGTTCGTCCTGCGGCACAAAAGTTCGCCATTATAACCGACCGGAAATTCGGTTGACCCGCCAAGCCCCCGCAAACTATAATCCGCGCCCTCAAGCGTGGTGATGTAGCTCAGACGGTTAGAGCGAT